>DATNCH010000019.1:0-4389 GCA_035571655.1 Pyrinomonadaceae bacterium | reverse complement strand
AGCAACGATAACGACAGCGTCACGCGAGTGACCGAGGCCATCGCCCGCAAGGGTGGCCACACAATCCGTTTTGACACGGACCGCTATCCGACCGATGTGCGACTCTCTGCTTACTATGGCTCCGGCGGCGAGAATCGTCTCACGCTTACTAATGAAGATGGCGAATTCGATCTACGCGAGGTAACAGCAATCTGGCATCGTCGCATCAACTTCGGCGCTCATCTCCCGACTGAACTCGACAGGCAACTGCGTCACGCGTCCATCGGCGAAGCGAGTGCCGCCGCACACGGCATGCTCGCGAGCCTGAAAACCTTCCGCATGGACCACCTCCGCCACATCCGTCACGCGGAGAACAAGCAGCTTCAACTTCAGGTGGCGCGCGAACTCGGACTCGACACACCGCGCACGCTGACGACAAACGACCCCGTCGCCGTCCGCGCATTCGCAAAGAGTTGCGACGGTGGGATAGTGACGAAGATGCTCTCTTCCTTCGCGATCTACGACGAGGGAAAAGAACTCGTCGTCTTTACCAACCCCGTGAAGCCCGAAGACCTCGCGGACCTCTCCGGCTTGAGTCTCTGTCCCGCAACTTTTCAGGAGCTATTGCCGAAGTCGCTCGAGATTCGTGTCACGGTCGTGGGCCACAAAGTCATGTGTGCCGCCGTCGACTCGCAAGTCTCAGCGCGCGCCGCTCACGACTGGCGCCGCGATGGTCTACGCATGATTCAAGACTGGCGGCCCTACCAACTCCCTCATGAAATCGAAGAAAAAATCCTGCGCCTCATGGATTACTTCCGCTTGAATTACGGCGCGATCGACATCATTCTCACACCTGACAACCGTCACGTCTTCCTCGAACTCAATCCCTGCGGCGAGTTCTTCTGGCTTGAAGAGACTCCGGGCCTCCCCATCTCCGACGCAATCGCAGACGTTCTCCTCGGGCGCGCCTCCCGCCGTCAGTCCACTACTTGAACTCACCACCGGGCATTGCTTTTTATACGCCATTGGCGTATAACTCCGCAGGTGTTTACGTTCATAGAATCGTCGATTTTTGAGCGGACTCGTCCCGCTTATCTGGACGATGATGAATATTCCGAGCTACAACAGTTCTTGATGAAGAATCCCGAGATCGGGGAACTTGTCCCCGGCTCAGGTGGCGTTCGCAAGGCGCGCTGGACACGAGCCGGGACGGGGAAGCGAGGCGGGCTCCGTATCATCTATTATGTGCGATATAAGCCTAACGAGTTCTGGATGCTAACACTCTATGCGAAGGCAAAACGTGAGAACATCCCGGCTCGTATTTTGCGGCAATTGTTAGAGGTGTTTCGAGATGACTAATAAACTTACTGGAAAGGCGCTCGCTAAGTTTGAGTCCGAGCGCGACGTGTGGCAGGAAGTGCTGGATGGTGTCCGCGAGATCAAAGCAGGCGGCGGAAAGCGGACCAAAGTTGCGGCGAAATCGCGCATTGTTCGCGTGCGGCTAAAGAGTGGATTATCGCAAGCACAGTTTGCCGCGGCAATTGGAGTTTCCAAGCGCACCTTGGAACAGTGGGAGCAAGGACGTCGCGAACCATCTGGCGCTGCCAGGCAGCTCTTGAAAATCGTCGAACGCCATCCCGAAGTATTAATTGAGGTGGCTGCGTGAGAGAGTAGATGCTGGCGCGCTGGCCATTACACAGATAGCACAGATTCCAGAAACACAGATTTCCTGCCACCACTCTCACTGCGGTGGTGTTTTAACCAATAGAGCCACTTTCATTTGGGTGAACTAAGCCCGGACTGAGCACGTAAAGACCCTCCGGAGGACCGAGAGCGATGCAAACGTTTTTACAGGACTTGAAATACGCGCTGCGTATGCTGCGTAAGAATCCAGCCTTTACCGCCGTCGCGATTCTGACCCTCGCAGTCGGCATAGGCGCGAATTCCGCCATCTTCAGCGTTGTGAACTCAGTCCTGTTACGGCCGTTGCCATACCGGAACCCCGATCAACTCGTTCGCGTCTACAGCGAATTTCCCACGATGCAGCTCCAGAAATTCTGGCTCTCGCCTCCCGAACTGCTCGACATTCAGCGCGAAGCTAAATCCTGGGAAGCAATCGGCGCGTGGGCGCCGGGCGGTCAGAACGTCGGTACCGAGAGTGAACCACTTCGAGTCACCTCAGCCGCCATCACGCGCAGCCTGATCGACGTGCTCGGAGTGCAACCCGAACGCGGTCGCAGCTTCACTGAAGAGGAAGATCGCAATGGCGGACCGAGAGTCGCCATCATTTCGCATGGCCTCTGGCAAAGAGGCTTCGGCGGCGCGAGTGACATCATCGGCAAACAGATTCAGGTCAACTCGGCAACGACGACGGTTGTCGGTGTGATGCCCGCAAGCTTTGCATTTCCTCCAGGGAGTAACGATCAGGTCGAGCTGTTAGTGCCTTTCCAATTCGATCCGGCCAACCCAGGCAATCGTGGTTCACACTTTCTTTCAGTGATCGGCAGGTTGAAACCCGGCGTGACCACCGAGCAGGCAATGAGCGAGATGACGAGCTTGATGGCGGGTTGGAAAAGCGAAGGTCGCTCGCAGCATTTACTGAACCCGCAAGGTCACCCGGTGGTAATGGTTGGTCTTCACGAGGACGTTGTCGGCGCAGCTCGCAAAGCCGTGTGGCTGCTGATGGCTGCGGTTGGTTTTGTTCTGCTTATCGCGTGTGTGAACGTTGCGAATCTTTTGCTGGCTCGCGCGGAGTCACGTCATCGTGAGTTTGCGGTTCGCCTCGCACTGGGAGCTGGCGTAAAACGAATGGTCCGACAATTCGTCGCCGAGGGTTTCGTACTGGTTTTAATTGCTTCAATTCTCGGAGTCGCGCTCGCATTCGCGGGGTTGAAAGTCCTTCTACTTTTTGCGCCAGACAGCGTGCCGCGCACCGAGGAGATCGGCGTTGGTCTTCCCGTACTCGGGTTTACGATCGCGGTTGCAATCGTCGCCGTGTTTCTCTTCGGTCTCGCACCACTCGCGCAAGTCAGTGAACGTAACCTGGCCAACTGGATTCGCGGCGCCGGGCAGCGTGCGATTCGTGGAGGTGGTCAGGCGCTTCGGAAGGGCCTTGTAGTCGCAGAGATTGCCCTCGCGATGATCCTCGTCATCGGCTCCGGCTTGATGATTCGCGCCTTTTGGAAGTTGCAACAAGTCAACACCGGTTTTGATCCGAACGGTGTTATCAGCTTCAGCCTGAATCTTCCGAACGTTAAATACAACAACGACCAACGACTTCAGTTTGTAAACTCGCTCGAGCAGAGACTCAGCAGTCTACCCGGTGTGACCGGTGTCTCCCTGGCAAGTGGACTTCCTCCGCTACGCCGCATCAACGCTAACGACACCGAGATCGAAGGCTACCAGCCAACGCCCGATGGACCAGCGCAGAACGTCGACTACTGGAACGTCGTCGGTAACGACTACTTCAAGACGATGAAGATCCGCTTGTTGGAGGGTCGCGCGTTTGAGCCGCAGGATGAGAACCCAAACGCGATGCCGGTGGTGATGGTCAACCAGGCGCTCGCGAAAAGGTTTTGGAAGGAAAGTCCGATTGGCCGGCGTGTGAACCCGGGGTTTCAAGATCCTAAGATCTGGTGCACGATTGTCGGCGTCGTTGAAGACACGAAGAACGCCGGCATGGATAAGCCGGCTGGTCCCGAACTCTACTTCCAGGTCCGGCAAGTGGCGAAGAATGGGTTCCTCGGTTCGAACGTAAACTTTGTCGTCCGCGGCTCGAACGATTCCGCGCCGCTTGAAAGCTCGATTCGCAATGCCGTTCGTGAGCTGGATGCGAGCCTGCCGGTCTACAATCTGCGGTCGATGGATGAACTGGTATCGAAGTCGATGGTCCAACCACGCTTCCTCGCGCTGCTGCTCGCGACGTTCTCCGGCATCGCGTTGTTCCTGGCGGCAATCGGTATTTACGGTGTGATGGCGTATTCAGTGGCGCAGCGCACGCAAGAGATAGGAGTGCGAATGGCCCTCGGAGCGCGACCGCTTCACGTGTTGCGACTCATCTTCGCACAGAGCCTGGGCATGCTGCTCATCGGCGTAGTCATCGGACTGGCAGGCGCATTCGCGCTGACGCGATTGATGCGCACGCTGCTGTTCGAAATAACGGCTACTGACCCGTTGACGTATGTGAGCGTGATTGGATTACTGACTCTCGTCGCACTGCTGGCGTGCTACATACCGGCGCGTCGCGCAGCGAAGGTCGATCCATTGATCGCGCTGAGATACGAATAGGTCGCGCGCTATCAAGGCCAGAACGATCGTGACGGCCGCATGACCTGATCACCGTTGTAGTCGATCGTCACATAGCTAAAACGCAGCGGAAAGAGCGGATCGTCGAGACTTAGATCCGACCAC
>DATNCH010000018.1:0-31447 GCA_035571655.1 Pyrinomonadaceae bacterium | reverse complement strand
AGTGCCGACATTGCATCGACGACGAAATCCACTGGAACGAGATTCAGGCTGACTTCACGATTCCCGATGTTGACGAACGAAAGCCTGGGCCAACGCAGCAGGTAATGAATCAGGTAATAAACACCGTCGTACTTCCCCGTTTCGCCGGTTTGAGAATCACCGCAAACAACGGCCGGTCGATGGATCGTGATCGGCAATTCGTTCTTCGCGGCTTCGACCTCCAATTCCGCGAGGTACTTCGACTCTTCGTAGAAGTTGCGATAACCAGCGTCGTGTCGCAACTCCGACTCGAGGATCACTCCTTCGCGTTTTCCGGCAACGTAGCAGGTTGAGACGTGATGAAAGTGTCGCAGATGCGGCATTGAACGCGCGAGTTCGAGCACGTTGCGAGTGCCGCCGGGATTGACACGAAGCGCGAGGTCGCGTGCAACGGCGAGATCGTAAATCGCGGCGAGGTGGAAGACGCGCGTGGTTTGCTGTTGGACCAGCTCGAGATCCGTTTGTGTCAAACCCAGCCCAGGCTGAGTAATGTCACCTTCGACGACTTGAAATTCGGCCGTCTTTCTTCCGGTGAGTCGAGCGATTCGCGCGATCTCTTCGGCGGCGCGAGTTCGCAGCGACGGCTGAACCAGTAAGATGAAACCGGCGTCTTTACGCGCGAGACGTTCCAGCAGGCGATTCGCGATAAAACCTGGAAACCCGGTTATGAATAGTGTTTCTCTATCCGGCATCGAATACCCTGAGTATACTGCTTCTCTGCGGCCCTCTGCGTATCTCTGCGTTCTCTGCGTTAGATCTGTCTTTAACGCAGAGATACGCAGAGGGCCGCAGAGATAAACCAACTCCAACTCACGCTCGGAAGGTCAAACTATGAACCGTCATTTGATGTTTGCGCGCAGAACAGCGCTGGCTTTGGCTCTTGCCCTCGCCGCGATCTTTTCCATCGCGGCCCAACAGAAGACCGAGTGCAACGTTAAGGTAACGCTGCTTCAGGTTAACGACGTCTATCAGTTCGCGCCCGTTGATCAAGGTACAAAAGGAGGTCTGGGCCGCGTCCTGACACTGAAGAAATCCATCCAGCAGGAAAACCCAAACACGCTGTTCCTGATGGCCGGCGACACCATTTCACCGTCGGTCGAGTCGATAACCTACAAAGGCGCGCAGATGATCGAAGCCTGGAACAGCGTCGGTCTCGACTATGCCACGTTCGGCAATCACGAGTTCGACTTCGGACCAGACGTGCTCAAAGCGCGAATCAAGGAGTCGAAATTCGGTTGGGTGGCGGCAAACGTCATCGACACGACGACAAACAAGACATTCGCCGATGTGCCTCCCCACGTGGTGCGCGAGTTTGGCAGCGTGAAAATCGGGATCTTTGGCCTGGTCCTGCCGGAAACAAAAGTGACTTCGAAGCCAGGCAGCAACGTCGAGTTTCGCAACCCGTGCGACATCGCGAAAGAGATGGTTTCGCAACTGCACGCGCAGGGAGTGAAGGTCGTGATTGCGTTGACTCACCTGTCGATGCGTGAAGACAAGGAAGTAGCTCGTTGTTCCGACGTGGATTTGATCATCGGCGGTCACGAACACACGTTACTCGAATCGCATGCGGGCTCGGCGCCGATTTTCAAGATGACTTCCGACGCTCGCGAGCTCGGTCGCATCGACCTGAACATCTCACCGACATCCGGTGAGCTCGAAAGCATCGATTGGAAAGTGATCCCCGTCGACAGCACCACCCCGGAAGCGATAGAGTTTTCCGCAATCTACAAGAAATACGCCGCACTGCTCGCCCAGTTGGGGAAACCCATCGGACGCACCACCGTGAAGCTCGATGCTCGCAGTGCTGAAAACCGTAACCGGGAAACCAACGTCGGCAACTTCATCGCGGACGCGTTTCGACGTTCGCTGGCGTCCGATGTGGGTCTGATGAATGGCGGCTCCGTTCGCGCCGACACGATTATTGGACCAGGAAAATTGACGACGAGAGATCTACTGTCGATCCTGCCTTTCAAAAACAGTCTCGTTAAGATCGAGATAACAGGAGCAACACTCCGCGCGACGCTTGAACATGGTGTGGCTCGCAGCGCGGAAGATGCCGAGCCCGGACGTTTCCCGCAGGTTTCCGGCGTTCAGTTTTCTTTCGACGCGAGGCGGCCGGCGGGTTCGAGGCTTGTAGACGTAAAAGTAAACGGATTACCCTTGGACGACGCGAAAAACTATACGTTGACGACGACGAGCTTTATCGCGATCGACGGTGGCGATGGTTATTCGATGCTCAAAGGCTCGAAAATAATCATTCCACCTGACAAAGCGCCGCTTGACGTCGACGTCGTAAAAAAAGCGATCATCAACGCCGGGAAACCGATCGCGCCCAAAGTTGAAGGACGCATAAAACGGCTCGATGTAGCCCAGAAGGCGATGGACTGTAAGTAAAGTTGCCGCAGATTTTCGCAGAGGAACGCTGATCAGATCGGCGTTCATCTGCGAAAATCTGCGGCTCAAATCAGAGATGGATACCTACGAAGATTCATCAGCGGCCAGACGCTTCGAAGCGAATCAACTCTTTCAGGAGGCGTATGAGGCCCAGCTTGCCCACGATTACGAACGCGCGATCGAACTCTACAAACGATCGATCGAAACCTACCCTACCGCGGAGGCGCATACGTTCCTCGGCTGGGTTTACAGTTTTCAGAAACGTTATGACGAGGCGATCGACGAGTGTCTGGAAGCGATTCGCGTAGACGAGACGCTCGGTAATCCCTACAACGACATCGGGAGCTACATGCTGGCGAAAGGAGATCCGTACGGCTCGGTGCGCTGGTTCAAGCGGGCGCTACTGGCGCCACGTTACGAGTCGTACGCGTTTCCGCATTTCAATCTCGGCCGGGTTTATGAAACTCGACGGCGGTTTCTCGAAGCGGCGAGGCATTACGGTCTTGCGCTCGAGCAGAAGCCGGATTTTACGGAGGCTGCGGTGGCGCTCAGAAGGATGCAGGCGAGATTAAACTAAGCCACAAGAGGCACAAAAAGCGAGCACAAATTATTGTTTAATAATCGGCATTTTTTCGCCGTGCTCGTCGACAGCAACGTAGATCACTTCGGCTTCCGTCACGCGGACGCGTTCGTCCTTGTTCAGACGCTCAACTTCGACGACGACGCGCACGGTTATTGACGTCGTGCCGACGCGTTCCGTCTCCGCATAAAAACTCACGAGATCGCCCACGAAAACCGGTTTGTGGAAGATCACTTCCTTCATCGCCACGGTGACGAAGCGTTCCATTTTTGTGTAACGATGCGCTTCGATGGCTCCGGCAGTGTCGATGTAACTGAGAATAACGCCGCCGAAAATGGTGCCTCGTGAATTGGTATCGCGCGGCAGTAATGTGATGCGTATTGCTGGGTCTGCGTAGTCGGGCATGGCGTTATCCTAATTGTTCGGTGATCCACTCCGTGATCACGCGTTTGAGCTCGTCCAGGTGGCCTTCGAAGAAATGGTCGGCGCCGGGGACCACCACCAGCCGCACGGGAACACTCTTCTCCAGCTCCGCTACTAACTTCCGCAAATGCTCGGCGTCGCCAAACTCATCGTGTTCGCCATGAACCAGGAGCAGAGGCTTTCGACATGACGAGAGGAAACTGAAGTCATACTTTCCGAGTGGAGCGCCGATGCCAATCAGATATGCGACACGAGGGTCATGTATGCCAACCTCCAACCCGACTCTCGAGCCGAACGAAAACCCACACAGCGTCATGCGAAGACCTGGATAATGTCGAGACAAATAATCCAGTGCGGCGCGCGCGTCATCCTGTTCTCCACGGCCCTCGTCGTGTGTACCAGTGCTTTGACCAACGCCGCGAAAGTTGATCCTCAGAACGGTGAGACCGGCATCGTTAAGAGCGGCGGCAGCACGAAAGGCGACTTTGTTGTGCATCGTGCCGCCGCCAAGAGGATGGGGATGTAGCACCAGGGCCACGCCCTTCGGCGGCCCTTGTCGGGGCTCTTTGAGAATGGCTTCTAACTGGCCGTGCTCTGCGGGAATAAAAAGATTGCCGGCTGGATACATCGGAAAAGTCCGGCAAACTAACTAGCTTCTTCGCTGGCCGCCTCTGATTCGCCACCCATGCTTTCGGCCTCAGAGCCTGAGGTGTCAGGCACTATTATTCCTTCGCTTTCCGCAACGGGCACCGGCGGAACGACGCTGCGCTTCGAGCTCTTCTTAGTACCTCGCTTGCCGGCGCTCTTTCGGGTCGTCTTCTTCGCCGCCTTCTTCGCAGCCTTCTTCGTGGTCTTCTTCGCTGCCTTACGAGTGCCAGCCTTCTTCGCTGACTTCTTCGTTGACTTTTTGGCCGCCTTCTTCGTTGATTTCTTTGCGCCTCCACGTCCTGAAGACTTGGCCGCGCTCTTCTTCTTTGTTCCCTTCTTGCCGCCTTTGCGCGCGCCTCTGGACTTCCTGGTTCCTTTTCTGGCTGCCATTTCGTTAGCTCCTTTGTTGGTCTGAGTGTGGCGTCACCGTAACAAAATAATTTGAGACTGTCCACGATGTTTTTCTGATTAGGTGTTCATCAAAAATTAGACAAACTGTGTAGACACCATCGATTGTTTCAGCTACAGTAAAGTTGCTCTCCACACCACACGCGGCTGGCTAAAAACGCGGAAAGGCTGTCTCGATGCGAGAATACTACTCATCGTGTGATACCTCCGGTTATCCGTCCTCGGTTCACTATCTGAGCCAGTTTTTGTCAAACCACTCTAACCACTCCGCAGACCTTCCTGTGGATTCCGAGGCGTTAAGAAGAGAACCTCGTGAGCGCAGATCTGCGCTGGTGGTTGACGATGTTGCCGACGTGACTGAAATGCTTGCCGTCGTGTTGACTCATGCCGGTTATTCCGTGGTGACCGCGGCTTCTGCGCCCGCTGCGCTCAAGGCCGCGCGCGAGCGACAATTTGACGTAGTAATCTCCGATATCGGCATGCCCGAGATGAACGGTTACCAATTGGCACGAGAAATAAGACTGCTGCCTGGTTATGAGACTGTTCCCATGGTTGCCGTCACCGGCTATTCCATGTTTGACGACAAGCAACGCTCGACCAACGCGGGTTTCAATGCACACATGACCAAACCAATCGATCCTCGAGCGCTACTCGACCTGATCGAACAACTGTGAGCTTTCACGTCGAGAGACAGTTGAGCGATTGATGACGACCCCGGCCGGCAAACTCTCCCGCTTTCAATCCGAATCATCCCTTCGAGTCATTCAGTTCGTAGCCGGCGCCATCGCGATCGGCATCATTTTCTGGCAGCTTCAGTTTTCCACCGATTCGATCTGCTGCGGCGACTTTGACGGCTACTATCACATCAAATGGGCGCGCGAGCTCTGGGCATCGATGAAGAGCAACACGTTTCCGCCCGCGTTTCCATGGTTGCCGCTCACAACGCTGAACCCCCAAAACTACGTGGACCATCATCTGATGTTCCACATCATCCAAATTCCGTTCGCTGCGATTTCCGATCCGCGATTGGGCGCGAAAATCTCGTCCGCGTTTTTTGGTGGTCTGGCTGTTCTTTCGTGTTACTGGCTGCTGATGCGGTATCGCATTCGTTACCCGCTCGTGTGGTTGATTGGACTGCTCGCGTGTTCGGCTCCGTTTCTGTTTCGGATGAACATGGCGAAGGCCCCGCCGCTGGCCATCATCTTCCTCGCCATCGCGATTCACCTCTTTTTTCAACGAAAATACACGCTACTGTTGCCACTCGCGCTCGTCTTCACGTGGACCTACGACCTCTTCGTGCTGCTCATCATGGCGACCGTGTTCTGGGTGGTAACGATCGCTATCACCGAGCAGAGGTTTGAGTGGCGTCCGCTGGTGTTTGTGCTGGTCGGGTGTGCCGCAGGCCTGATAATCAATCCTTACTTTCCCAAAAACCTTCTCCAGCTTGCCGAACACATGAAGATCAAGGTGACCATGTCAGACTTCGACACGAAGGTTGGGTCGGAATGGTATCCGTATGATTCGTGGGAATTCCTGGGTAATTCGGCGGTTGCGTGTATTGCGATGTTTGTCGGGTATGTGACTTTCGAGCCTTCAGAACGAAGACGTGCGCACTATCCGATATTCTTACTGCTGCTTTCAACAGCGCTCATGATCATGACGGCGCGTTGGAAGCGGATCGCGGAATACTGGCCGCCATTTGCGGTGCTGTTTGCCGGCTTCACTTTGCAGCCGTGGCTCGAGGGCTACCGCCCATACCTCACGCGCCTGCCCAAAGAGATCCTGGAGGAGCTCAAACCATTTCTCGACCGTGAAGGTATGCCACCGCCGCCGAAAGAGAAGGATCTGCGTGATCTTGTCCGAACGATCGCGATGGCGGTGGTGGCGCTGCTATTGAGTGCTTTTCTGTCGATGAATCTTAAAGCGACCGTCAAAGAGATCGAGCAGAGTGAGCGACACGATTACTATCGAGCCGGGGCAGAATGGCTGCGTGCTAACGTGCCTCCAGGTCAAATCATCTTCAACACAGATTGGGACGACTTTCCACGTCTCTTCTACTACGATTCGTCGCATTACTACGTGTCAGGGCTCGATCCGAGTTATCTCTATGAAAAAAATCCGGACCTCTCGCGACTCTACGACGGCATTACACTCGGGCGGGAAGAGGATCCCGGGCCGTTAATTCGCGATAAGTTCGGTGCGCGTTACGTATTTTCCGACAACAACCATCACGACTTCTTTGAGCATGCGAGATTGAGCGGCTGGTTTGATATTGTTTATGAGGATACGGAGTGTACGATCATGTATATTCGCGATCAGAAGATGGAGGAGGTGCCGTGAGAGCTGTTCTTTTATTCGGAGCGCTGCTGTTGCTCGGCGCGTGTAGTAGCGCACCGAGCACTTCCAACACCGCTCCAACTCCCGCGCCCACATCGCCAACGCCCGTCGCATCGCCGCTGACCGGCTTCGAAAAAGATCTCCAGTACATCCGCAACGGCGGATATACCTACATCTGGGTCTTCTCGCGAAAAGACAGGAAGCCTCTCGATAAAGACGACAGCACTTTCCTCAGAACCAACGCTCCACAAGTCGTCGACTGGGTCACCACAGACGAGGGTCGAAAAGTAATCGCTGGGACAAACTTCAACCTCGAGGAAGGGAACCTGGCGGCGTTGAAGAAGAGATACATCGCTGAGGATTACTCAGCCCGGTAATAGTTTAGCCGCAGATTTACGCGGATGAACGCAGATTGGATCTGCGTTCATCCGCGTAAATCTGCGGCTAAAACTATTTTTCCAAACTGCGCACGATCCTCGATCAATTCATGCGCCTGACGCGCCTCGCTCAGCGGCAACACGCGATCGACCACACCGCGGATCTTTCCAGTCGCTACAAACTTCATCGCCTCGAGCAACTCCGACTTCGATCCCATGAACGATCCCAGCAGCGTCAGATGTCGATAGAAAACCTGCCGCAAGTCGGTGCGCGCATCGTAACCACTCGTGGCGCCACACGTCACTAACCGTCCATTATTCTTCAGCGCGCTAATAGATCCCGGCCACGTCTCGGCGCCGGTGTGCTCGACAACCACGTCGACGCCTTTGCGATCCGTCAATCGCCGCACCTCTTTCGGCCAATCGGCGTGCGTGTAGTTGATCGTTTCGTCAGCACCTAATTCACGAGCCTTCGCGAGTTTTTCATCTGAACTCGCGGTCGTGATCACGCGTGCGCCGCGCAGCTTCGCAATCTGAATCGCGACTGAACCAACGCCGCTGCCCGCCGCCTGCACCAGCACGTCTTCACCCGGCTGCACGTTTGCTCGCGTCACGAGCATGTGCCACGCCGTCACCGTCACTAATGGCAGAGCCGCAGCTTCTTCCCAACTTAATCCAGGCGGCTTGGGAATAATATTGACGCCGGGAACGACCACGCGCTCCGCATAACCACCGTCGCGACGATAACCAACAATGTCGTACTCTCGACACATGTTGTCGCGTCCGCTGAGACACGCTTCGCAATGACCACACGAAACTCCTGGTTGGACCATCACTTCATCACCCGGTTTCACCCAGGTCACAAGCTCGCCCACCTCTCGCACAACGCCGGCAACGTCATTTCCGAGAATGTGCGGCAACGGGATCTCGATACCCGGCAAGCCATTTCGAACGAAGATGTCGAGATGATTCAACGCACACGCTTTTACTTCCACTACGACTTCGTTTTGGCGAAACGTTGGCTCCGGCACGTCGCCGTACTCGAGCACTTCCGGTGCGCCATGCTGTCTGAAGATTGTGGCTTTCACGATTTGGTGGCCTGTTCGCGCGCGTGATACGAGGAACGCGTGAGCGGGCTCGACTCGACGTGGTGAAATCCAAGTGTCATTCCAATCTCGCGCCACTTCGCAAACTCTTGCGGCGTGACATAACGTTCGACCGGCAGGCGGCGAGCATGTGGTTGGAGATACTGGCCGATGGTCATGATGTCGCAGGAAACCGAGCGCAAGTCGTGCATCAGTGCAACAACTTCATCGAACGTTTCGCCGAGGCCGACCATGATTCCGCTCTTTGTAAACATCCCGCGCCCTTCGCGATCGCGTCGAGTCGCGGCGCGTTGCAGAAGAGTCAGCGATTGCTGGTAATTCGCGTCAGGCCTGACGCGGCGATACAGTCGCGCGATGGTCTCAGTGTTGTGATTGAGCACGTCCGGCTCAGCATCGAGGACGGTGTTGAGCGCGGCTTCGTCGCCGTTGAAGTCTGGAATCAGCACCTCGACTTTGCAGTCGGGATTCGCAGCGCGGACCTGGCGAATCGTTTCGGCCCAGTGGGCGGCGCCGCCGTCTGGGAGATCGTCGCGGTTCACGGAAGTGATCACCGCATGCGCGAGGTTCAGGTGATTGACAGCCTCTGCGACGTGACGCGGCTCTTCCGGATCCAACGAGCCCGGCTGACCTTTTCCCACCGCGCAGAAGCCGCAGTGTCGGGTGCAGATATTGCCGCCGAGCATGAACGTTGCCGTGCGGTCTGACCAGCATTCGAAAATGTTAGGACAACGCGCTTCCTGACAAACCGTGTGCAGGTTGAGTCCTTCGATCAACTGCAACACCTGGTTTTGGTTGGTCGGATCGCCCAGGCGGATGCGAAGCCATTCCGGCTTCGGCTGACGGATTCTCTGATTGTTGCTGATTACACGAAGTTCGCGGGCCAATTGATTACCTCTGCGAGGATTTTACACATAGATGGGCCTCGTACGAAAAGGCAGCTTCACAGGATTTACGGGATTTATCCGGATTAACATGTAAATCCTGTCAATCCTGTGAAATGACTTTCTGCAATTGGTCGGGATCGATGTTGCCGCCCGAGAGGACGACGCCGACGCGTTTGACGTCCGCCGGCAACTTTTGAAACATCACCGCCGCGGCTGCCGTGGCGCCTGAAGTTTCCACCAGCACCTTCATCCGAAACAGCATAAAGCGCAGCGTGTCGATTATCTCTTCGTCAGAGACCGTCAAAACGTCGTCGGCGACCTTCTGCAAGATTGGAAACGTGAGTTTGCCGGGTATCTGAACGCGCAATCCGTCCGCAATCGTCGGCGGAGGTGGAATCGAAACGCGTTCTCCTTTCATGACCGATTGGCGCGTGTCGTCAGCCGTCTCCGGCTCGACCGGATAACATTTGATTCCTGGATTTAATGCTTTTGCCGCAGTCGCCACACCCGCAAAGAGTCCTCCGCCGCTGCAAGGCGTCAGCACACAGTCGAGATCCGGCACTTCCTCCACCAGCTCGAGTCCGCAAGTTCCCTGTCCCGCAAGAATGAAATAGTCATCGTAAGGCGGCACCATCACCAGCCGTTCGCGCTCGGCGAGATCGAGCGCAAAAGCTTCGCGGTCCTGCTTTTGACGATCGTAAAAAACGATTTCCGCGCCGTAGCCGCGAGTGGCGGCGACCTTCGACGCCGGTGCATCTTCCGGCATCGCGACGAGAACGCGCACGCCTGCTTCACGGCCCGCGAGCGCCACAGCTTGCGCGTGATTGCCCGATGAAAACGCTACGATGCCTCGTTGCTTCTCTTCAGGCGTGAGCGACTGGATCTTGTTCGTCGCACCGCGAATCTTGAACGCCCCTGCGCGTTGCCAGTTTTCGCATTTGAAGAAGACTTCTTTGCCGGCGATCTCGTTGAACTGGCGCGAAGTGATGACGGGTGTGCGGTGAATGCGCGAACCAATTCGCTCGCGCGCCTGCTTGATCGTTTCGATGTTCAGCATATAGAAACAGACTCTTGTTCCGGAACGTTCATCGCAAATACATCAGCGAAATGGACCACGATTCGATCTTCGACAGCGCTCAATTCGGTCTCACGACCGAGCAAAACTTCCATTGAAGTCACGGGCTCACCTTCGCACGCGATGATTAAATCGAAATAACTGAGATCGGTATTTACGTTGAGCGCAAAGCCATGTGTCGTAACCCAGCGCGCGATGTGAACACCGATCGCCGCCACTTTCCCGCGTTCAGTGTGAACACCCGTCAACCCCTCGATGCGAAACGCGCGGATGCCGAAATCCGACATCGTGCGAATCAAAACCTCCTCGAGATCGCGCACGTAACGATGGACGTCTTCGCGGTCAGGACTCAAATTGACGATCGGGTAGCCCACGACCTGGCCCAGGCCGTGATAAGTCACTTTTCCTCCGCGGTTAGTCTCAAAGAGAGTGACGTTGCGCGACCGGAGTTGGTCCTGGTCAAGCAGAATTGACGAGCTCTCGCCGCGCCGTCCGAGCGTAAGCGTGTGTGGGTGTTCGAGCAGCAGAAGCGTATCGGGCTGAATGCCTGACTTGACTGCCAGTTCTGTCTCTTTCTGAATCGTGAGGGCTGATTCATAATCGACGAGCCCGAGACGTTGGACCAAAAGCTTTCTTTGCTTCATCATGCAACCAGAACGCAGGGTTTAGGCGTCATTCTAACAGCCGTGTTGGTCTCTGGTACAATTAGCCCACACACGAAACCAGAACAGTAGAAGGAGAACACACCTTGAAACGCATCGAAATCACCCTATTAACCATATTTCTTTTATCTCCCTCTACAGCGTTCGGACAGACACGAAACCGATCGACCTCGAGGCAAAAACCAACCACAGCAACCGCAGAGGCGACGCGCGTGATTCAGGTGCGGACGCAGGGCGCGCAGCGAGTTGCCGAACAGATCAAGCTCTTGACCAGGTTTATCTACATTCTTGGTGGCGCTAACAGCGGGATCGCGGCCGTGGATGAGGCGGTGCGTAGAAATGAAGCGTCACCCACCGTTGTGCAACAGAATCAGCAAAGCAAAGCGAGCGTGAAATCAAGCATAATGGCTTTTCGCGAAGGCCTGGACAAATTGGAGATCGACTTTCGCGCGACGCCTGAGCTTCAGCCGTACTACATCAAACTCGCGGGCGTGGCAGCGGGCGCGGCGGCTGCTGAAGAACAAGCCGCAGCGAACCAGTTCGACCGCTCCGGTCGAACGCTGCTCGACGTGGTCAATCGACTCGCGGATGTGCTGGTGATAATGAGGCAATAGTAATGTAGCCGCAGATTTTCGCAGATGAACGCGGATCAGATTCGCGTTCATCTGCGAAAATCTGCGGCCTAATCGGATTTCTTTGGGTAATAGCCTTGCCGGGCGCGGACGCGCACATCGTTGCGCGCGGGAACAGCAACCTGAATTTTTCGAAACACTCCCGACGGTGCCTCCGAATTTCCGTAGTACTGAAGCAAGTACTGCCCGCGCAATTCCGCTGCAACCTGTCGAAACACGCGCTCGAGATCCTTATCTGAATCCGGAACGAACGCCGTCCCGCCAGTCGTTTCCGCAATTGCTTCCATGCCTCTTTCAGCACGCATTGCGATCTGATTCAGCTTAATTGAAGGACCACCAGGATTCACCGCGTAAAAAATCACATCAGCCTTCTGCACATCTCTTTGGACTTCGGTGACTGCGATTTGGTGGTTACGCTGTTGTATAGCAAGCCGGCCCGCAGGGAGCTGTTGGCCGCTCAGCGTTGCCCTCGCGTCGGCAACGGACATCTGCTGGATACGCTCACTGAAATTATCGTCCCCATCAGATAACACCACGATCACGCGCCGGAAATTACTTGGCGCGCTTGTCATTAGATATTTCGCAGCGGCTGAGACAGTATCGTAGAAAGCCGTCGGAACTGGTGTGGTAGCAGCCGGTATCGTCAACATCTTTGCGGCTGAAGTGTCGGCCGAAGCGAGTGGCTGGATCATCGTCGGCTTATCGGTGATGGTGAAGATCGCAGCCTTATCGCTGGGCTTCATCACAAGTTTCAAAAATGTCGCCGCTGCGTTCTGCTGCGATGCAAAGAAACCTTTTTGACTGGTGCTGCTCGACACATCAAACAGCAGAGCGATCGCTAACGGCACTTGCTCCGGATCGCCAATCCCGGAGATCTCCTGCTGCTTGCCCTCTTCGAGCAAACGAAAATCATCCTTAGTCAGTCCCTGCACGGCCTGGCCCTGCTGGTCGGTCACTGAAACCGGGACCATCACCAGGTTTGAAGTGGTCTTGATAACATCCGAGATCACTTCCGGCTCAACTGGTTTCGGGGTAGGCGTCGGCTTCGGTTTCCAGGGTGGAGGCGGGGGCGGCAGGTCCTTTATGGTTTGGCCCAGGACCGTTGGTATGGACAGAAAAATGGCCAGCACTCCCAAAAGGATTGCCGGCCGCAAAAGTTTTTTCTCAACCCCCACAATCATCTTGACACCCTTCGAGTCTGTATCATGCCGCCAAATGAGCTGGCCTGCATGTCAATTCTATCGTACCGCTTTTATGACGGCATGATCCATGACTCTTTTGGTGCCACGTCACGTCCGCGGAGTTGCTCTCCGCTTCGGTTGATTAATTGCCGGAACCCGAAGTGCCCGGATTCATCGTCGGCGTAGGAGCTGTTAGTCCCTTGTTGACAAGCAGCTTAATCTCAACGCGCCGGTTCTGTTCACGACCTTCACGCGTTGTGTTCTCCGCCACTGGCTGCAATTCACCGTAGCCATACGGGGTGATGATCCGCCGTAACGGGATACTGTGGTTCTCAACCAGGTAACGAATGACCGCATCTGCACGACGCTGGCTCAACTGCCGGTTCAGGTTGATGCTACCGCGCGAATCCGCAAAGCCCGAAACCTCGAGCACGTAGCCCTTGGCATTCATTGCCTTGCTGGCAATGGTGTCAAGAGTGGTCTTCGCGTCAGGAGAAAGCACCGCACTGCCGGACTTGAAATTCACTGCGGCAGTCTCCTGCGGTTGATAATCATCGAGAGCCGAGATGCGCTCGTTGGTCGCATTGACACCGGCGACAGCCGCATCAGCCGTTGCCTGGGCTGCCTTCGCACCACCGCGTGCAGCGTTCGAAACAGCAGCGAGCTCTTCCAATTGGCCCGACAGGCGTTGCGCATTCGCTTCGACCTGGCTCAGCTTGTTCTCAGTGTCACTGGCTCTTTCCTCCAGCGGCGCAGCGCGTGATTCAACCGCGCGTGCAACGCGCATGTCGGCTTCGTTGAACCGAATCTTCTCTGCATCCAACTCACCGGAACCATTTCCACGTCCTTCAATCTCTACGTTCAGGCCGCGCAGGATGCTGGTCTGTGCGTAGTTGGTGCCGCCCCGCAGGAAGCCACCTTTGGTCTTCACGGTGGTCCTGTCGCTAAGACGAACAACCGTATCCACGCCGTTCATGTCACGGACGGTGAACGTATCAGCATCACGTCGAGTCACGACGCCTTTAAGCTTCATCTTTTGACCGCTCGCGACTGTGCGCGAGCCGGACGGGTTGGTCGTATCCTGAGCCAGAATAGGGGAGGCGGAGAAGGCTAAGAGGACAGTGATAAGCACTGCCGGGGCAAACATTCTATGTTTAGTGAATACCATCGATTTTATCTCCTTCAAACTTGTAGAAAGTTAACGCGCCCCTTGAAATGCGCGTCTTCTTCAACTGCTCATGGCGAGTCCTCGCTCCTCGCCTCCCGCTAGTGAAATTTTGCGGATGACATCTCTTATTCTTTCGCCGAAGCTAAGTCAATACCCTCCGCATTTCTTCATCGAATCACCACTAGATCGCAATAAGACGAGCCGCAGATTATCACGGAATCATGCGAATTCATTCGAATTTGCATGAAATCTGTGAAGATCTGTGGCTCTGAAAGAGATTAAACCGAGAAGTCGCCGGCCTCTAATTCTTCCTTTACGAAAGCAAGAAATCGCTCCGCATCGGCGCCGTCGATTACGCGATGATCGAAGCTCAGGGCGAAATAGGCCATCCAACGGATGCCGATAAAGTCCTCACCATCGTCAGTAGTCATAACCTTGGCGCGCTTTTCAATTTTGCCGACGCCGAGGATCGCAAGCTGTGGTTGATTGATGATCGGCGTTCCGAATAGACCACCAAAGACGCCTGGATTCGTAATCGTAAACGTGCCGCCAGTTACCTCGTCAGGCTTGAGTTGTTTTGTGCGCGCGCGGTCTGCAAGATCGTTTGCGACACGGGCCAGACCGGAAATGCTCAAATCGTCGGCGCGTTTGATTACCGGAACGATCAATCCCCAATCGAGCGCGACGGCCATTCCGAGGTTGATGTCCTGCTTGTAAATGATCTGCTCGCCGCTGACCTGCGCATTGAAGATCGGGAACTTGCGTAGTCCTTTTATCACCGCCTCGAAAATGAAAGGCATGAACGTCAGCTTGGTTCCGGTTCGTTCGTAGAACGTATCTCGGTGCTGTTCACGAAGTCTTGCGACGCGTGTCATGTCTATTTCGTAAACCGTGGTGACGTGGGCCGAGGTACGCCGCGACAGGACCATGTGCTCGGCGATCTTTTTGCGCATCACGCTCATTTGTTCGACGCGATCTCCAACCATTGGCTTTGGTGGAGGCGGCGCGACGGGTTCCGGCTGAGCCGGAGTTGGCGCCGGAGCGGGTGCAGGCGCCGTGCGCTCGGGTGCGCGTTGAGGTGCGGCGGCGGTAGTTCCCGATTCGATAAAACTCAGTATGTCGTTCTTGGTAACGCGACCACTCAGCCCAGTGCCTTCGAGTCTTGAAATGTCGACCCCGTGCTCCTGCGCGATCTTGCGGACCAGCGGGCTCGACTTCGTGCGGCGAAGTTCCTCTGCGGTCGCGTCGGCTCCGTCGTGCGGCGGCGGAGGTGGCGGCGGTGCTGGTTTCGTCTCGACGGGCGGAGGTGAAAGTGGTGCTGATGCCGGTGGCGGCGGTGGTGGCGGCGGTGGTGGTGCAGGCGCTTCCTGCTTTGGTGCAGGGGGAGGTGGCGGTGGTGGCGCCTGGGCCGGCTTTTCTTCAACGGGTTTCGCAGCAGGCGCTTCCGCGACCGCCGCTCCCGACTGAGCGCCGTCAAGCACTGCGACGACGGTGTTGACCTCAACCGTATCGCCTTCGTTGAATCTGACTTCAGTCAACGTTCCCGCGGCCGGCGACGGAATCTCAGCGTCAACTTTATCCGTCGAGATCTCAAACAAAGGCTCATCCCGCTCGACGCGCTCGCCGACTTTCTTCAACCACTTCGTAATCGTTCCCTCCGCGATGGACTCACCCATCTGCGGCATCACCACTTCAGTGCTCATCTCTTCTCCCGGCTTTTTCCTCTGCGTTCTCTGCGTATCTCTGCGTCCTCTGCGTTAAAAACAGGACTTCAACGCAGAGGACACAGAGATACGCAGAGAAAGACCAAATCAATTTACTGAACTCAATAGGCCGCCAGCTTTCGCGCCGCATCGACGACGTCTTTCGTTTGCGGCAAATAATAGTCTTCAAGCGGCGGTGAATACGGCACCGGCGTATCGATCGACGCGATGCGGATCACCGGCGCGTCCAGCCATTCAAAAGCTTCTTCAGCAAGCATTGCCGCGACCTCGCCGCCGATGCCGCCCGTGCGCGACGCTTCGTGCAGCATGATGGCTTTGCTTGTCTTCTTTACACTTGCGAGTATGGCAGGCTTGTCGAGTGGCGCAAGCGTTCGCAAGTCGATCACCTCGACGTCGAGTCCCTCTTTTTCGAGTTCTTCGGCTGCGTCGAGCGCCGTCAGGACCATCGCACCGAAAGTAATGATCGACAAGTCGCGCCCCGACCGCGCGACACGCGCCTTGCCAATCTCAACGATGTAATCGTCTGACGGCAATTCCTCACGCAGACGCGGCAAGCGGTAAAGCTTCTTGTGCTCGAAGTAGAGCACCGGGTCGGGATCGCGAATCGCTGCTTTGATCAAGCCTTTCGCATCGTACGCCGTCGATGGTTCGACGATCTTTAGTCCCGCGGTGTTCAGGAAAAACGATTCGGCGTTTAGCGAGTGGAACGGCCCAGATCTCACTCCGGAGCCACATGGACCACGAAACACCGCCGGAATCCCCGCGCCCCATCGATAACGACACTTAGCGGCGTAGTTGGTCAGCAGATCGAAGCCCGCGGAAATGAAATCGATAAACTGAAACTCCGCGACGGGTCGCATTCCCATCAGCGCCGCGCCACATGCGGCTCCCACGATCGCGCCTTCAGAGATCGGCGTATCGATCACCCGCTCTTTCCCAAACTCGTCGAGCAGCCCATCAGTGACTTTGAACGCTCCACCGTAAGCGCCGACGTCTTCACCGATCACGAAGACAGTCGGATCGCGTTCCATCTCTTCCCAGATGCCCTGGCGAATCGCTTCGACCATCGTGGCCTGCCCGCCACGCTCAGGGCGCGCGGATTTGTGTTCTTTTTTGACGGCAGTTGACATCGTTAAATACTCAGACTGACGACTTGTCTAATTTTCGACTTCGGATTGTCCGGCGACTTGGGATTTACTAGAAGCATTTCTCGCTTTGGATCGATGAACACATCGAGGCCTTCCATCGGATACGCGCCCAATAAAGCTTCAGTTGTTGTTGGCATAACAACTGCACGGGCGACAAGCGTCGTCCTGTCCTCGAACCGAACCTGAACCGGACCTACGATATCGACTTCCAATAGAGTCTCGTCTGCGAGTGCCACAAGTTCCTTTCCAACTAACGGCAATTGAAGTTGTTGTTGGATCTCTTCATTAAGGACGAGATCCCACGAGCCGCTGTCTACGAGTGCCCTCGTCGTGACATGACGTATTTCCGCGTCTGGAGCCCAACTGCGTCGCTTGAAGACCACATCATCGTAATTTGTTAGCTCAATCTCTGCATGTACGTATCCCATTCCTTTTCCTCCGGTAAGTGAGGTACCTTCGGTACATCGATATTTGTAGTTTGCCGGTTTTACTGTCATTACTACCCCTCCAGGACTTTCGGTCGAAACGCGGGCGGTACGACGTTGTTATCAAAAACCCCGTACACCGCCTGCTCGCCTTCGGGCATCGGTGAAGACTCAGCCCAGGCACAATCTTCGTCAATCTCGCGAACCACGCCCTCGACGATCTCGTCGAGCTTTTCTTTCGTCGCCAAATTACAGTCAAGCAGATATCGCTCGTAACGATCGACCGGATCGTTGTTCTTCTCCCACCACTCAATCTCTCCCGGCGCGACGTAACGCTGATCGTCGTGTTCAGCATGACCTTTGCGACGATAGGTTTTGGCTTCAATCAACACTGCGCCACCACCCCGCCGCGCATACTCGGCCGCCTGACGCGTGACTTCATAACACGCAATGACGTCGTTGCCGTCGACGATGTGGGCCGGGATCCCATAACCCGCGGCCTTCTCGGCAAGGTCTCTCACTGCCGTTTGCAGACTCGTCGGAGTCGAATACGCGTAATGATTGTGTTCGGCAATGACGATCAACGGCAATCGCTGTACAGCGGCGAAGTTGAGCCCCTCGTGAAAAGCCCCCGTGCTCATGCCTCCGTCGCCGATGTACGCGACAGCGACAAACTTCTTCTTCTGCATGCGCGCGCCGAGCAGAATTCCGGTCATCACGGGAATCATGTCGCCCAGGTGAGAGATTGGACCAATAAAACCCTTCTGCATATCGCCGAAGTGGATGTTGAGATCTTTACCACCGGACGGTCCCCACGCCTTCGCCATGTATTGCGCAAATATGTCGCGCGGGCGAATTCCCTTTACCAGCACGGCACCAAGATCTCTGATCAAAGGCGTGATGAAATCCTGTGGCTGAAGCGCGTAAGCACTGCCAACCGCCGTCGCCTCCTGACCTAAAGAACGAAACACGCCGCCGACGACCTTCGTCTGCCGGTAAAGATTCACCAGGCGCTCTTCAACGAGTCGCGTGAGTTTCAGGTATCGATAGAGGTCGAGATGCTGCTCCGGCTTGAGCGTGGTTTCCGTGGAGCAGCTCAACGGCTTTCCATCCTCAACCTTGCGCGGCGCATACTTCGTGCTCACGCGCATCTGGAAACGAGGACGCCCTGGACGGCGACGGCGACGAGTTGATTTATCCGGTTGATCCATGTAATCCGATTTTCCGTGTCATCCGTGGTTAAAGATCTATATGTGCACAGCGAGATCGTGAACGCCCTCAGCGGCCTCCATTACTGCTTCCGAGATCGTCGGATGCGCGTGCATCGTCCGTCCCAACTCCTCCGCAGTCGATTCGAGCTGCATGGCGACGCAAGCCTCCGCGATCAGCTCGGTCGCATGTGGACCAATAATGTGAACGCCAAGAATCTCGTCGTACTTCTTCTCGCCAACGATCTTTACGAATCCCTCTTCTTCACCGAGTATGCGCGCTTTGCCTGACGCCGTGAACGGAAACCTCCCGACTTTAACGTCATAGCCGAGCTCTTTCGCTTTCGCCTCCGTCAAACCAACACTACCAACCTCCGGATCGCAGTAAGTGCAGTTCGGCACCAGACGTAAATTGATCGGGCGCACATCCTTTCGTCCCGCCAGGTGCTCGACCGCAACGATGCCCTCTTTCGACGCGAGGTGGGCCAACAAAGGCGTCGGCACCACGTCACCAATCGCGTAAACACTCTTCTCCGCAGTTTGCTGATACTCGTCGACCAGCACGAAACCCTTTTCAATTTTGATCTTCGTGCCTTCGAGACCCAGGCCCTGCGTGTAAGGCATGCGCCCAACGGCCACTAACAACATCTGAGCTTCGAGAGTAACAGGCTCACCCTTCGACGTCTTTCCGGTAACACGAACGCCGCCTTCGATCTTCTCGAGCTTCTCGAGTTTCGTGTCTACCTGCGACTTAATCCCGCGCTTCCGAAAACTGCGCTCGAGCTCCTTCGAGACCTCTTCATCTTCGAGCGGCACGATCCGTGGGAGCAGTTCGACAATCGTCGTGTCAGCACCAAAGCGCGAATAGACTGACGCGAACTCAACACCCACCGCGCCCGCTCCCATCACGATCAGCGACTTCGGCACATCTTTCAGCTCGAGAATGTGATCGCTATTCACGACATTCTGACCGTCGGTTTCGAATCCGGGAATCGGCCGTACGACTGAACCGGTCGCAATGATGATGTTGCGTGTTTGAATCGTCTGCTGCTTTCCTTCGGCGTCGGTGACTTCAACTTTACCCGGAAGCGCGAGTTTGCCCGTGCCTTTGAAAACAGTGACCTTGTTTTTCTTCATCAGATACTCGATGCCCTTCGAGTTCTTCAGCACCACTTTGTCTTTTCTCTTCTGCACGTCCGCGAAAGCGAGTTGAATACCCGACGCCTGCACGCCGAAATCAGCGGCGTGTTGCATCTGTTCGTAGACGTGGGCCGACATCAACATCTGCTTCGTCGGAATGCAGCCACGGAGAGTACAAGTGCCGCCCAGACGGTTGTCTTTCTCGACTATGGCAGTCTTCAATCCCAACTGACCCGCGCGAATTGCCGCCACATAACCGCCAGGTCCACTGCCGATAATCGTCACATCAAACTGTTCGTTAGCCAATTTTGTAGATTTCCCCTCGTCAGAGCGGTAATTAAACGATAAAAGACCGGGCATTATAATCGTTTGGCAGTCGCTAACCAAACACGCATACTTTAGTGGTCCGAGTGCAGTGAAAGGGTCAGAAAATGAAACATTCAGAAGGATTTTTGAAGGTTGTCGACGACGCGAAGAGCCGCGTCCGCGAGGTGACGGTTGCCGAAACGCAGGCGCGCATGAAGCAGGATCCGGATGTGAAGCTGATCGACGTCCGCGAAGATCACGAGTGGGAAGCGGCGCATGCGGCAGGTGCGATCCATCTCGGGAAAGGCATTATCGAGCGCGATGTTGAAAACACGATCCCGGATAAGTCCACGGAGATGATTCTGTACTGCGGTGGGGGTTATCGGTCGGCGCTTGCTGCTGATGTTTTGCAGCGGATGGGATATACGAACGTCTTCTCGATGGCGGGCGGCTGGAAAGCCTGGCAGGAAGCAGGTCAGCCACAGATTACACAGAAATAATCCGTGTAATCTGTGGCTGAGAAATGGATTAAAACTCTAACCGCGCCGCGAACTGCACTTGCCTCTCGCGGAACAGCGTGCTGTCAGCGCCGGTAACGTTCCTGAACGGATTCGTCCCAACGCCGTTAAAGGTCAACGTCGTGCCAGACTGGTTATAGATGGTCGGATTCACCACCGTCACTTGAGTGCGGTTGAAGACGTTGAAGCCTTCCGCCAACAGTTCGAGTTTCACACTTTCAGTCAGGCTGAACCGTCGTGACAGCCGCGCATCCACGTACCAGATATTCGGCTGCTTGAAGAAGTTACGCGGAACCAGCGAGAACCTGCTCGAACCACCAGAGCCATTAATGCCTCCGCCAGGCGTCGTATTGGAAGCGAAACCGAACGACGTAGGAGTAATGTTGCCGCTGATGTTTCCGGTGAATCGCTGACCTGAAAACGCGTTGAGAATCGGCGCAATCGTCCAACCATTGAATATGTGTTTCGCTGCGCCATCGGCGAATGGATTCGGGCTGTAGACCACGCTCGCAACAAACTTCTGTCTGCGATCGAATGCCGAAAGTCCGTCTTCACCCGATTGATCGAACGCGTTGAAAGGCAAGTTGTTAGTGGTGAATGTTTGCGAGCTCTGGCCGTTGTCAGAAGCGCGCGACAACGTGTAGTTCGTCTGGAATTGCAGTCCCGACGTCAAACGACGATTGGCTTGCAACACCAACGCGTGATACTTGGAAAACACGTTGCTGCGGATTTCCGTAAGCTGCGCGAAACGCGTGTCAGGACGTGGTCCAGTGAATATCGGCGTCAGGTAGGTCTGACCGGCAAATGGTCCACCTACGATGCTCAGCGCGACAGTTCGCCTCGCCTGCGGCAAGTTGGTATCGACAAAGTTCGGTAACGAATTTCCGAAGCTGCCGATATAAGACGCTGAGACGACGGTATTCCGCGCGATCTCTCGCTCCAGAATAAAGTCCCACTGATGAATCTGCGGCAGTTGAAAATCGTCGTCGAAGTACTGCACCGCACCGGTTGGCGGATTTGATGCGCTCAAGAGATTCGGATAAATCGGCAAGAACGCGCAATTGTCGGCCGTTATGCCACTACAAGCGGACGGCAGGTTTGTAGCGCTCGCAGTGAATTGGCGCTGACCCTGATCGATCCCCACGCCGGTATTTACGAGCGTGTTGTAGACGGTAGAGTTAATAACGCGACCGTAGTACAACCCCCAACCACCGCGAACACTCGTCTTGCCGTCGCCTGACACGTCAAGAGCAAAACCAATACGTGGACCAAAGTTATTTCGGTCGTCAACCTTGTTGTTGGTTTGGACCAGGAGTGGATTGACATTCACCGGATCGGGATTGAGCTGATATTCATAACGCAAGCCGAGATTCAAAGTGACGCGCGGAGTTACGCGCCAGTCGTCCTGGACGAAGTAGTTGAGGTCGGTCGTCTTCATGTTCAATCCGAGAACACCAAATCCCTGATTGAAGTTTCCAGCGTAACACTTGCCCGCGCGCCGAAATGTGTTCACTCCTGCTACGACGACTGGAGTGACGCACCTGCCCGGCAAATCGGTTGGGGTATTCGCAGCCGAGAGCGCACGAATCGCGCCGCTGGTTTGGAAGTTGACGTAGTCGACGATGAAGTCAGGTAGTCCGGTGGTCGCACCCGTGTAGTTGAATTCGCCACCGATGAACCGCAGGTTGTTGATGATGTCTTTAACGAAGTTGACGTCACCGCCGAACTTCACCGTGTGGTTACCGTGCGACAGCGTTACAGTGTCGGCAAACTGCCAGCGCCGTTCATCCGGGAAAGAAGCACGGTCGAGGAATTCCGGCATTCCGAATGAGAAGGTTGTGGCGCCAACCAGGATCGTTTGCGGCGATCTGCCATTAACAGCATTGGTCGGTTCGCCGGGGATCGGCGGCTGGCTGAACTGAAACTCATTGTCGCGACCCCACTGCATTCGAAATTCGTTCAGCAGCATCGGCGTGATCGTCGACGCCAGTTTCACGTT
Source organism: Pyrinomonadaceae bacterium (assembly GCA_035571655.1). Taxonomy (GTDB): domain Bacteria; phylum Acidobacteriota; class Blastocatellia; order Pyrinomonadales; family Pyrinomonadaceae; genus PSRF01. The sequence goes on along the minus strand of DATNCH010000018.1, from coordinate 9,065 downwards.
CACCGCATCAATCTGAACAAAGTCGTCGCCGAAATTGTCGACGGCGCGCGTGTTAGTTGCCTGCGTTTGAATTCCCGCGGGTGAGTCCCAACGCAAACGATTGTAGCTGACCGTCAGCGTGTTCTTGTCGTTGACCACCCAGTCAACCTTCGGCAGAAACAGCTTTTGATCGCCCGTCCTTGGCACTGCGCCCGAAAGGCTGGCGAGGAAGCCGAGCGTGCTGTCGATCTGCGCGCCGGTGAGTCCTCGGTTTATCAGGTTTTGGCGGGTCGACGAGCTCAGATTCAGAAATCCGTTCTGGCCGAAGACCGCGAGGCCCGGGAAGTTTCTCTTCTGCTGATCGTAGCTAAAAAAGAAGAACGCCGTATCTTTGACGATTGGCCCACCGATGGTGCCGCCAAACTGGTGGCGAACATCCTTCGGCTTGAAACCAACCGGTGTAAATACGCCGTTGATATTTTCCTGTTTAACGGCGAGTGGATTTCGGGCTCCCCATTTATTGTTGCGCTGGTAGTAGAAAGCGCCACCGTGAAAGTCGTTCGTACCGCTCTTCGTGATCGCGTTGACTACGCCGCCGGCGGAACGGCCGTACTCGGCTGAGTAGCTCGAAGTGTTGACCTGAAATTCACGAATCGCAGCCTGGCTTATCGAGTAGCTGATGCGTGTGCGTCCGCGTTCCTCGGCGAAGAAGGCCTGGTTGTTGTCGCCGCCATCGATCGTGTTGTTGTTGAGCAGTCCCGAGATGCCGCGGAAGCTGATCAAGCCGAACGTACCGTCGGGGACTGCGCCTGGTGTCAGCAATGCAAAGTTAGACCACCGCCGGCCGTTGATCGGTAGTTCGTTGATGGAGGTTTGATTAATGTTGGTGGAAAAGTCCTGCTGGCTGGTGTTGATGACCGGAGCTTCAGCACTGACGTCTACAGTTCCGGTTACTGGTCCAACCTGGAGGGCGACTTCCAGCTTCGTCTCGAGGCCAACCTCGACTACAACGTTTTCCTGAGTCAGCGGGCTGAAGCCGGACGAACTTATCGTGACGGCATATCGCCCGGGTTGCAGGTTTGCGACCTTGAAGCGGCCGGTGTCGTCTGTAGTCGCAGTGTCTTCTTTATTGGTATCGACGTTCTTGACGGTAACCGAGGCGCCGGGTACGACCTCTTTCGCCGGATTAGTTACCACGCCGCCGATTGAGCCGGTGGTCGTCGACTGCGCAAAAGCAATTGCGCTTAGCGCGAACACCAACAGGCTTACAGAAAAGAGCTTTACTAATTTCGACATACTGGGGAACTCCTTAAGTGTGAGACCAACGTTTTCAACAAAGGAAATGTTGCGATTGGCTTACGGAACAGCGACTTCTATCACGGCCAGCTTGCTTTCGCAAGACTAAGTTTGTACAGACGTATTAAATCTTCTCCGTGACAACTTCTGTGTTGTTTGTACACAGCGGACAAATGAGAACCGGGTAGGCCGAACATCCAGCCTACCCGGTGAGCTTTCGCTAATCCGTGGTTCTAAAACTCGAAGCGAACGGCCCACTGAATCTGACGTTCACGGAAGAAAAACCCGTTCGACAAATCGCTCGGCGTACCGAACGTCTGATCGAAAGTGCCGATAACCGTGTTCGCGTTCGCACCAGTGGTGGGAGCCGAAAGCACGTATATGCGATTGTTCACACCCGTAACCTGCGTGCGGTTGAAGATGTTGAATCCTTCAGCAAGCAGCTCGAGCTTGTAGTTTTCCTTGATCGTGAAACGTCGCGATACGCGCAAATCAACGTACTTGATCGACGGAGTATGGAAAGCGTTGTTTGGCGTCAAGCCGAAACGAAGCGATCCATTCGAACCGTTAATGCCGCCTGCCTGGCCGGTTCCGAAAGTAGAACCAGTAGCAACACCAGTCGGCGGACTGAAGTTATTCGTCACCGCGGTGTAGCGGAATCCCGAAAACATGTTGACGATTGGTGCAATCGTCCACCCATTCAGGATCGCTTTACCAGCGCCGTTCAGTCCTTTGAAGTCGGTGTTGTAAACAACACTCGCAACGAACTTATGACGCCGGTCGAACGGTGAGAGACCATCGTCGCCCGACGGATCGAGCGGATCGAAAAGAGCTGAGAATTGCGGAGTGAAGGTCGCAGAGCTCTGCGCTCCACCATTATCCTGCGCTCTCGAGAGCGTGTAGCTGCTCTGAAACTGCAAACCATTTGTCAGACGTCGATTCGCCTGAAGCACTAACGCGTGGTATTTCGTCGAGACGCTGTCGCGAATCTCGAGGATAGTACCGAAGCTGGGGAAGGGCCGCGATGCCTGGTTCCCTCGATAGTACGGGAACGCCCAAACCTGGCCCGCGAATGGTCCATCTACGAGGGTGACTCTCCCCTGAGCAGTCGGTGGGGCGATGTTTACGTCGACGAACGTAGTTAAATGCTTTCCATAACTGAAGAGATAGCTGGCGGAGACGACCGTGTTCCGCGACACCTCACGTTCAATGATGAAGTCGCCTTGATGGATGAGCGGATTTTGAAAACCGTCTCTAAAGTAGTTGATTCCCGCTGTACCCGGAGGCGCACTAGTCAAGACGTTCGGGAAGATGGGAGCCGCAGCATTACCAGCGACGTCCGTGGGGTTGCTCGGACAGAGCTGAGAGTTGCAGTTAGCCGGTATTGAGCTGACAGCCTGACCGGTTGATAGTCCAGTGTTGATGAGCGAGTTGATAATGATCGTGCCGTTGATTCGCCCGTAGTAAATTCCGTAGCCACCGCGCACGCTCGTCTTACCGTCACCACTTGCGTCGACGGCGAAACCGATACGTGGACCAAAGTTATTCTTGTCGCTCGGCCGGTTCGCTGTTTGCGGCAAGTTTGCATTTACGAGGAACGGCTGCGGGAATTTTTCATACTCATAACGCACGCCGAGGTTGAGTGTCAGCCGGGGCGTAACGCGCCAGTCATCCTGAGCAAAGTAGGCGAAATCAGTGGTGGTCAACTCGAAACGAGGCTGACCAAAGCCCTGGTTGTAGTTGCTTGTGTAGCACTTTCCAGCGAGTCGCGTGTTAGCGGTCGGATTCGCCTGGGTACTGCATGTTCGGCCGGCAGTTCGTAATGCACCGCCGGTCGTGAAGTTTACATAGTCGACGATGAAATCGTTGATGTTGCCATAAGCGTAAGAGCCGGCTCCCGTGAATAGGTTGTCGTCAACGTCTCGTACGCGATTGATGTCCGCGCCAAACTTGAAGGTGTGGTTACCGCTCGAGTACGTAACCGAATCGGCGAATTGGAAACGTCTCTCGTCAGGTAGAGCCACGCGGTCCAACGACGTCGCTTTACCGAACGTGATTCCGTTAGTCAAAGCCACCTGCGGTGAAAATCCGTTAGCGGTCGTAGGTTGGCCTGGAAGCGGCGGCTGAGCGAATTGTGAATTGAGTTCATCAGCCCATTGAAAGCGAAACTCGTTGATGAGCTGTGGCGACAGTGTTGACGCGAGACGCAAATTGAGTGAATCGGTCTCAACAAAATCGTCGCCGAAGCCGGCGCGATCGCGCGTTACAGTCGCTCCGGTTTGAACTCCGGCCGGCGACGCCCATCTCAAGCGATTGTAAGTAGCCGTCAACTGGTTATTCGAATTCAGGTGCCAATCAACCTTCGGCAGGAAGAGCCTTTGATCACCACGACGCGGCACTTCACCGGTCAGGTCGTTGATAAACGCCAACGCAGAATCAATTTGGGCATCAGTCAAACCGCGATTCGGGTTCTTTAATGACGCCGCAAAGAGGGTGGCACTACAGCCGGGAGCCGCCGCTGAAGCGCAACGGTTCACAGTATTCAGATAGCCGGGAGTAGCAAACACGGCAACGCCCGGGAAATTACGTCTCTGCTCGTCATAACTAAAGAAGAAGAACGCTTTGTCTTTGACGATTGGACCACCGATAGTTCCGCCAAACTGGTAGCGATTATCCTCGGGCTTGAACGCCTCACGAGTCGAGACTCCGTTAACCAGTCGATTGATGAAAGTGTTTGGATTGCGCGCGCCCCATCTGTTGTTGCGGTTGTAAAGAAAAGCCGAGCCATGAAACTCATTCGTGCCAGACTTGGTGACGGCGTTGATCACGCCGCCCGCGGAACGTCCATACTCAGCAGCGAAGTTTGAAGTATTGACTTGAAACTCGCGAATCGCGGCTTGACTGATCGAGTAGGCACTGCGAGTGCGCCCTCTCTCTTCCGAGAAGAAGGCCTGATTGTTATCGCCGCCGTCCACGGTGCTGTTGTTGAGCAGGCCGGAGATGCCACGAAAACTAATCAAACCGAAGTTGCCGTCAGGAACGGCGCCGGGTGTAAGAATCGCGAAGTTAGACCAACGGCGACCATTGACTGGGAGTTCGTTAATCGAGGTCTGATTAAGATTGGTGGAAAAGTCAGGCTGGATCGTGTTGACAGCGGGCGCCTCTGCGGTGACGTCGACCGTGCCGGTTACTGGTCCAACTGAGAGTGCCACTTCCAACTCGGTCTCGCGTCCGATTTCGACCGTGACGTTTTCAACGGTCATCGGACTGAAGCCGCCGGAGTTTACGGTAACCGAATAAAGTCCAGGTTGAAGGTTTGGCACCTTGAAGCGCCCCGTGTCGTCCGTCGTGGCAGTGTCTTCTTTATTCGTGCCGATGTTTTTGGCCGTAATTGATGCGCCGGTTACGACCTCTTTCGCCGGATTAGTGACTGTGCCACCGATTGAGCCGGTGGTCGTCGACTGCGCAAGGGCGACTGCGCTTAAAGCGAGTACCAACAGGCTTACAGAAAAGAGCTTTGCGATTCTCGACATACTCGGGAACTCCTTAGGCAATGAGTTAACGGGATTTGATTGGAGACAACGTAAGACGCGTCTTCTACCATGCTCGTACTTGCTTTCGCAAGTGAAAGCCTGGATCGAACCGATTAAATTTCGCAATCGACGTGCCGGATACGAAATTCGGGACCCTTGGCGTACAAAAGTGATTCATGCCAATAGTTAAGTTGATGGTATTTCCGTCGCTCTTCGACTGCTTGAACAAGAATTTGGATTTGAGTCCAAAATTGAGGAGAAATAGGTCCTGTGCGACGTATAGGACCTATTCTTTACAAGCGCTCGACGATCATCGCGATGCCCTGTCCGCCGCCGATGCACGCCGTCGCTAAACCATAGCGGCCACCGCGCCGATGAAGCTCGTGCAGCACGGTCAAAACCAGGCGCGTACCCGTCGCTCCTAACGGGTGTCCGAGTGCGATCGCACCGCCGTTTACATTTGTACGGTTGCGATCTAGTCCCAATTCTTTTTCGACTGCTAAATACTGTGCGGCGAAAGCCTCGTTCACCTCGACAACGTCCATGTCGTTCAACGACAAACCCGCCTTCTGCAATGCCGCACGTGTCGCAGGGACTGGACCGATTCCCATGATCTCAGGTTCGACGCCTGCATAGGCCCAACTCACGATTCGGCCCATTGGCTTGAGATCTCTCTGCTTGACGAAGTCCTCGCCGGCAATCACCAGTGCCGCAGCACCGTCGACGATACCGGAAGCGTTTCCAGCCGTGACAAATCCGTCGTGAGCAAACGCGGGTTTGAGTTTCGCCAATCCTTCGAGCGTGGTTTCAGGTCGCGGGTGATCGTCGTCATTGACTTGCACGCTGCCTTTGCGCGTCTTCACTTCAACCGGAACGATCTCTTCTGCGAAGAAGCCTGCATCTTTTGCGCGCTTTGCTTCCTGTTGCGAGCGCAAAGCGTACTTGTCCTGCTCTTCGCGCGAGATCTCGAACTTGCGCGCGAGGTTTTCAGCAGTGCCTGCCATCGGCGTGTTGCAGTAGGTGTCAAGCAGCGCAACCATGAGACTGTCTTCGAGTTTTCCCTGGCCCAAAGCGAAGCCGGAACGTGCGCCACGAATGACGTGCGGCGCCTGCGACATCGATTCCATTCCGCCGACGAGACACGACTGTGCTTCGCCGAGTTGGATCATGTGTGCGCCTGAAATGATCGACTGGATGCCGCTGCCGCAGAGTCGATTGACGGTCAGTGCCGGACGGTCGAACGGCACGCCGGCTTTCAATGCGACGTGGCGCGCGCCGTAGATCGCGTCGCCGGAAGTTTGCAGTGCATTACCGATAACAGCGTGATCGATCTCGTCGGGTTTGACGCCCGTGGTTTCGAGGGCACCGCGTGCGGCGACTGCTCCGAGGTCGATAGCCGAAATATCTTTCAGCACGCCGACGTATTCGCCCATCGGAGTGCGCTTTCCTCCAAGTATGAAAACATCCTTACTCATTTCTATATCCCCTGTTGTGAATCTCGGTTCAACGAAAACCCTGAAGCGTAGCAGAATTTGTGTGATTTGTGTAACTGACTCTTATGCGCTGAAGCGGTGTTCCTGGAGGTAGCGGTGAAGGAGTTCTTCGAGGAAGCCCTCGTAAGTGAACGTTGCGAGGTCGTATTGAGGCCGGATCTTGTAAAGAATCGGGAGCGAAACTCTCCACGCCATCCACTGTCGCGGCAGGTCGGGCAGATCCCATCGGCGACGAAGAAATGTCTCGACCACCTGTATCTCAGATTCAGTCAACGCGGCTAAACTCGCCGTGAAGTCGACGGGTTTGAACGAGCGACGCAACGCAGGATCGCTCACGGGCGTCGCAAAGACTTGAGAAAACGCCGGCGCCTCCTCTTCCCGTTCACGAATGACGACCGTCCCGGCAACCATGTCGCCAATCCGCTGATCGCGCGTGGTGGAAAACACGGAGATCAGTCCGATCGAGTAAAACGGGAACGTCGGCATCATGTCTAAAAACCGCACCAGGTTTCGCACGGTTGCTTCCCAGAACGTGATCGGCCGCCCGTCTTCGCGAATCACGCGGAGCTTCAACCAGCGCTTACCAGGCGTTTGTCCGCTCCAAAGCCACTCGAAGAACGCGAAGTAACTCGAGAACACGAGAAACAGAAGGAGAAGCATGATCGCGCCGACCCACTTGGGCGCGCTGGTTATAAAGTTCTGAATTGCGGAAAACCTCGCGAGTACGAGTGAGGCTAAAAAAATCAGCAACAGCGCGAGTACCTGAATCGTGTGGTCGATCGCACACGCAAGAAACCGGTTTCCGATCGACGCCAGCGCAAAGTGCAACGGCACACGCTCCGGTGTCTCGATGATCAGGATATCCTCTGTGGCTATGGTGGCTGACATGATAGTTAGCCGCAGATTTACGCGGATGAACGCAGATCAGATCTGCGTTCATCCGCGTAAATCTGCGGCTGATTTTCCTCCAACACGCACGAAGCGACGTTTACCGACCTGGATCAGGAACGAACGCTCACTCGTGAGATTTACTTCAAAATCATTTTGCGAGCGACGTTCACCATCAACATAAACTCCACCTTGCTCGATCGTGCGTCGAGCTTCTGCCATCGACGAAACGAGTCCGAGTTCAACTAACAACTTCGGCAACTTCCACGCTCCCGATTGCAGAGCGCGTTCTTCAACAACTTCCGGCGCCTGCTTATCACGAAACCGCGCATTGAACTCATCTTCAGCTTTGCGTGCGTCGCTCTCGGAATAAAAATCAGCAACGATGCGCCGCGCGAGGTCGGCTTTGACATCGCGTGGATTGCGCTGGCCTCCATTTGTACTCTCACGGAGCGTCGCGATCGCGCTCGGAGAGAGATCCGTGCCGAGCTCGTAATAACGCCACATTAGATCGTCAGAGATCGACATCACCTTCCCGAAGATCTCCTGTGGCGGCTCGTTGATGCCGATGTAGTTACCCAAACTCTTCGACATCTTCTGCACGCCATCAGTTCCTTCCAACAGCGGCATGATCATCACCACCTGCGACGCCTGCCCATACTCTCTTTGCAGATTGCGGCCCATCAGCAGGTTGAACTTTTGATCCGTTCCACCAAGCTCGACGTCCGCTTCCAGCGCAACCGAGTCGTATGCCATCACCAGCGGATACATCACCTCGTGCAGCGCCAGCGGTCTGTTCTCCTGCAACCGTTGTGCAAAGTCGTCGCGTTCGAGAATCTGCCTCACCGTGACGTGTCCAGCGAGTCGCATAAAACCGGCCGAACCCATCGTGTCCATCCAGCGAGAGTTGAAATCGATGATCGTCTTTTCAGGATCGAGCAGCTTGAAAATTTGTTGGCGGTAAGTTTCTGCATTCGCGTTGATCTCGTCGCGCGTGAGTTGAGGTCGCGTGGTGCTTTTGCCGGAAGGATCGCCGATCATTCCGGTGAAGTCGCCGATGAGAAAAATCGCTATGTGGCCCAGCTCCTGAAACGCACGCAGCTTCCGGATCACGACGGTGTGGCCCAGGTGGATGTCCGGCGCGGTTGGGTCGGCGCCAAGCTTTACGCGAAGTGGTTTGCCCGTCGCGGCAGACTCTTCGAGCTTCGCGCGCAACTCGTTTTCGCGAATGATCTCGGTGGTGCCCTTAGCAAGATACGCCAATTGTTCGTCGATCGTCATGCGGCTGATAGAGTAGCTCAATTGTCGAAGGGTGCGCTATCCTCATTCCGAGCGTACAAAAATGGTAACCGAAACAGTTGACACAAATCCTCTCAGCAACTGCCGTCTGGCTTTTATTGGCTGCGGCGTGATGGCGGAAGCCATCATCGCGGGCTTACTGCGCAAGAAGCTGGTCGGCCCGGAACAGATCGTCGGCAGTCATCCGCGCGTGGCTCGTCGCGAAGAAATGCACGTGAAGTACGGCGTCGAGATGTTCGAGCAGAACAAGGAGGCGGCGACGGCGGTTTATCCTGCGGAAGACAACACTAGCTCCATGATCGTGCTCGCGATAAAGCCGCAGCGCCTGCGCCGCGTGCTCGACGAATTGAAAGGCTCGGTGCACCAGGATCAGCTCGTCGTGTCAGTTGTCGCCGGGGCGCGAATGCAAACCATTGCCGATGAACTTTTGCACGCATCAGTCGTGCGCACAATGCCAAACACGCCCGCGCAGATCGGTGAAGGCGTAACCGCCTGGACCGCGAGCGCCAATGTAAACGAGAAACAGCAGAGCCAGGTGCGTGCGATGCTCGAGGCGTTGGGTAAAGCCGTTCGCGTT
>DATNCH010000017.1:0-3219 GCA_035571655.1 Pyrinomonadaceae bacterium | reverse complement strand
AAACGTTGAAGGCGATCGCTTCGCTGTCGGCGGATCAGATTCGCGATGTGGTGGTGCGGCGTGTGAAAGAGTGGTGTGCAGGGATGTCGCTTTACGACGATCTGACGTTTGTGGTGATGAAAGTCAAATAACTTTTCTCTGCGGCCCTCTGCGTATCTCTGCGTTCTCTGCGTTAGAAACGTTTTAAGCGCAGAGAACGCAGAGATACGCAGAGGGCCGCAGAGAAAAACTTTTACGAGGAGCAACGGCATGCGGAATTTCATCCAGGATCTGCGTTACGCGATTCGAACGATGGCAAAGCATCCGGGATTCACGATCGTTGCAGCCTTGACTCTCGCACTCGGTATCGGCGCCAACACCGCGATCTTTTCCGCTGTCAACGCCGTCCTTCTCAAACCGCTTCCGTTTCCGGAATCGCAGCAACTCGTAGATTTGTCAGAAACATTCAAGCCTAATGGCTGGGGTTCAGTCTCAGTGCCGACCTTCGAAGACTGGAGAAACCAGAACACGGTTTTCACGGGTATCTCTGCCTATCTGTTCGCGGGTTTTAATCTCGAAGGCGGCGACACTCCGCAGCGCATTCAAGGCATGAATGTGAGTGCAAACTATTTCGACGTGCTTGGTGTCAAACCGACTCTGGGCCGTGGATTTCTTCCGGGCGAAGACGTCGCAGGCAATGAGCGCGTAGTCGTCGTCGGTGATGAACTGTGGCGGAGCACTTTCGCTGCGAACCCCAACATCATCAACCAGACGATTCCCTTGAACGGACATAAGTACACGATCGTGGGAGTAGTGCCGCGCGAGCTTTCTGCGTTGCATCGCACTGTGCAGATGTGGTCGCCGCTTGTCTTTCCTGAGAAGGACCGCGCAGCGCGGGACGAACACAAGTACCTTGTGATTGGACGAATCAAATCAGATGTCACGCTCGAACAAGCGCGAGAGCAGATGAACGCGATTGCCGCACGCCTCGAACAGCAATATCAAAATGGACGCGGCATCCGCGTAATGCAGATCGAAGAGCTGTGGGTCGCGGGTGTGCGCTCGGCGCTCCTGATGATGATGGTTGCGGTCGGTTTCGTTCTCCTGATCGCGTGCACAAACGTCGCTAACTTGTTGCTCGCTCGCGCGACCGTTCGACGGCGAGAGATAAGTATTCGTATCGCACTCGGCGCAGGACGTCGCCGGTTGATCCAGCAGTTCCTGACCGAAGGTCTTTTGCTGTCGGTAATCGGCGGTACAATCGGCATCGCGCTGGCGTGGTGGACCATGGGCGTACTTGGCAAAATCGCATTTCCGTTTCTACCTCGCTCGCAGGAAATACGGATCGATTCGCGTGTGCTGCTCTTCACGTTGGGCGTCTCAATCCTGACCAGCGTTGTCTTTGGTCTGATTCCTTCACTTCAGGCCGGAAAAACCGACGTACAGGGAACGCTCAAAGAAGGTGGTAACACGATTTCGGCCGGCGCCGTTGGTGGATGGTTGCGTCCGATGCTCGTCGTAGTTGAAGTCGCGGCCGCGGTGGTCTTACTGATCGGTGCAGGCTTGATGATTCGAAGCATACTTCGTATCCGCGAAGTCGAACCCGGGCTGAGACCGCAAAACCTGCTCACGGCAAAAATCTCACTGCCGCGAGAGAAATACACCGACGCCGAGTCGGCGATTCGTTTCTATCAACAAGTGCTCGAACGGTTGCGGAGGATGCCCGGTGTTGAGTCAGTCGGACTGACTTCACACCTGCCGGTCGAGGAGCAGGGCTACAACGGCAACGTCACGGTCGAAGGAAAGACGTATCCACCAAACGAGTCTCCGATCGTCGAGTATCGCGCGATCAACGAAGACTATTTTCACACGACTTCCATTCCTTTGCTGCGTGGGCGCCTGTTTAGCAAAGCGCAGGGCGACGACAAACAGCCGGTGGTTGTGATCAATGAGGCGATGGCCAAACAGATCTGGCCTGGTGAAGATCCACTTGGAAAGCGAGTCGGCGAGGAGATTAAGGCCACTGTGATCGGAGTCGTTGGCGACGTAAAAAACTATGGCCTGTTAGTCAAACCCGTTCCCGAAATGTATGCGCCGTACACGTCGAAGGACTTCTGGCCCGATATGCGTTGGAACATGCGATTGCTTGTGCGTTCCAGTCTCGACGACAGCAGTATCGCCGCTGCGGTTAGGCGCGAGGTACAGGAGGTAGATCCCGCTCAACCGCTTTACGCCGAGCGGACGATGAATCTCGTCATCGAGAACACCGTGCGAGACAAGAGCTTGAACACTACGTTGTTGACCGTCTTCGCCGGTGTTTCGCTTCTGTTAGCACTGATCGGTGTTTACGGAGTGATGAGCTACACCGTGGCGCAACACACACGCGAGATCGGAATTCGAATGGCCCTGGGAGCGCAACCACGAACGATTCTGAAACTGATCGTCGGCCGTGGGTTGTTGTTGGTTAGCGTCGGAGCGGGGATTGGTGTTTTAGCGTCATTCGGCCTGACGCGATTCATGGAGAATATGCTGTTCGGCGTCACGGCAACCGATCCGCTGACGTTTGCGGCGATTGTAGGTCTGCTTGGATTGGTAGCGCTGCTGGCGTGTTTGATACCGGCACAACGCGCGATGCGAGTCGATCCAATCGCAGTTCTGCGTCACCAGTAGACGTCGTGGCACGTCACGCCGTTCCTGGCGTGACGCGGCCACACGCTACTCCTCAGCCCACAGACTTAAACGCGCTGCAGGAAAGCCGTCGAGATGAACTCGCCGATTGGCCCGCTTTCCCTCAATGCGCATGAATCCATGAACTGCAAGACACTTGTATATGTCGTTCTGTGCGAATTCATTTCACACTGGCTGGTCTGAACGGCTTTTTTTGTGCTTTCTTGTGGCTTAACATGCACCTATGAAAAAGGCAATTCTCCTGCTTCTTTTGACCTGTGCTGTTGTCCCTGCTGCCAAGCCATCAAAACCGATCTTTGTTTTTCACACCCATGAATTTTGGTTGAACCTGCACCACTTCTTATACGTCCTCGGTCGCGCTCAAAACAAAACCGCCGACGCTTCGCGCGAGGGCGTCGTTGGCGCACCGGGGGATCAGGAAAAAGGTTTGGCGGCATTGACTGCGTCCGAGCGCAACATCTGGACCGAAGCAGTTTCGGCGTATGCATCCGACATCAGCAAAAAGGATCTCGTGTTTGACGAACCCTCGACCAGGCTGACGAAAGCTTTGGC
>DATNCH010000016.1:0-6870 GCA_035571655.1 Pyrinomonadaceae bacterium | reverse complement strand
GCTCTACTACAATCGCAAGCCGACGGCACGGCGAGGTTATCTCTTCGCGAACAAGGAGCCGCTGTTTCCGTTCGGCTTTGGTCTGAGCTACACGACGTTCGCATACTCCGATTTGAAACTTAATCCCGCAAGGATCGGAGTAAATGGACACACGAAGGTCAGCGTCACGGTGACGAACACGGGGAAGCGCGCGGGTGATGAAATCGTGCAACTGTACATTCGCGATCTGGTCAGTTCGGTTACGCGGCCGGTGATGGAGCTCAAGGATTTCAAGCGAATCTCGCTCGCGGCTGGTGAAAGCAAACCGGTCGACTTTACGATCACGCCGGATAAGCTTTCATTTCTCGACTTGAACATGAAGAATGTAGTGGAGCCGGGCTGGTTCGACATCATGGTCGGAACGAGTTCGGTGAAGTTTGAGACGGCGAAACTCGAAGTAATTAAATAAGGGGTGGAATTCATGCGAGAAAAGGGTAGCAGGTACATTTTGGGCGTTGTGTTGTTGGCGTGTGTGGCGGGTATGGGTTTGACGCCGAATCAGGACGCGATTCGTTTGGAACAACGAATCAACCAACTGGAGCAGCGCCTCTATGGAATGGAGACGACGCTGCGGAACGTCGAACAGCAGTCACGACTCGGAGGCACGACGCCACGAAACCTGAGCGAGCAGGAGTTGGCTCTTTTGACTACGCAACTTCAGTCGCTGCAACTGCGCCTCGCCGATTACGACTGCGCGCTCGCGAAATTGGATGAAAGGACGTTGTCTCCTGCCATGCGTGACGCGCGCAGAAAGTCTGCGGCAGGTAACGATCCGTGCCGGTCGAACGCGGATACACCTCTGCGGTTACCCGATCGCCGCCCGTAAAAATCGACTTGTTCAATAAAGTCAAAATAGTCGAGGACTACTACAACTACTTTCCTCCAGTACGCGTGTATCGATCGCTGGAACTGCTTCTGCGGTACGTTCCGCAGGAGCACCTTCGCGGCCTGCGCCAGATAACTCTCACGAACAGCGAGCAACTGCAAAGCCGGAGGAAAGGCAAGATCACGTCAGAGAAGCGACGCTTTAGACCAGCGGAGTGTCTCGGCCTGTATGGCGGTGGTTACATCACCCTCATCATGGATCGAATATTCGAACCTTATCCGGAGATGTTCCTGCTGTTCCCGATCTTCAAAACGCACGCTATAGGCGAGATCTTGTATCACGAAATTGGCCATCACATTCACCAGATGCAGGAGCCGGGATTTCGCGATCGCAAAGAGCAGGTGGCAGATGAATGGAGCGACAAACTGATGCGAATGTTTCTGAGGAAGCGTTACTGGTACCTGGCCCCAATTCGTTCAGTGCTTCGCCCACTCTGGCCGCTGCTTTCTCGGATTCAGGCGAAGTTAGACGAAGTGCCGCCGGACAAGGAGCCGCACAGATGCTGAAGATGGCGACCCTTGGTCTACCCTGCTAACACGATTTGCGTAAGGTTCCGCAACGCAAACGCAAAACGCGACTGAAGCTGGCTTTGCCTCAAAAGTCAGGATTCAGACTTAGACGAGGTCAGTACCGTAACGCGGTAGCGTCGGGTGAGTCTCGAACATACGAAATTCTTGCAAAATTGAGAGGCTCTACGTGGACCCGACGCTACCGCGTTACGGTACTGACCTCCTCCAACAATGACTCTCGACTTTGGAGGCAAAGCGGCTGAAGCTACGAAACTTCTGCATATTTTTGTGCTTGCTTGATCTCATGATGCTCGAAAGCAGTCGCCATTCTATCGATATCTGCCTCAGAGATTCCTAATTGTTTAGCTTGGCTTCTCCATTTCGAAACGGCGGCGACGACGTCGTTGGTTATTCTCCGCATATCGTGGTTACTCAGTCCAAAGTACTCTCCAACCTCGACAATGAGATCGAAGGACGCTGAGTTGTCGTGATCGTCTATCATCATGGAAAGCACTCTCGGCTTTATGTCGACAGGTACGGGATTTAGATCATAGGCAGGTGAAAGTCGCCAGCCGCGTTTTGCTGTGTGGTAGAGGAATCCATGATTTCTTAAGTGATCGTCAAAGTTAGAAACGACTACCGAAAACAATATTCGGCGCCAGAGTTCTTTGAGATCCTCGCGAACGTCTGAACCATGCTGCCGAATGACATCCACAAGTTCGAGGTAACTATACGTCTGGTTGTCACTTGCGCCGATCATGCTCATAGCTGAAAGGAAGGGGGTTCGTCGGTCGCCGTCACGATCAAACCGAGTTACCAGCAATACTCGCCGATCGCCTACGCTCATTAATCTGTGCCGAGGCACCCTAATGCCAGCTTCTCTTGCTAAGTCGAGAGTGACAGAACTCCACAATTCAACATGATATTCATCTCCTTTGGCTGGAAATTTCGCAATGGCCAAACTGCCATCAGAATCTATAACTGCAGCTTTTGGTCTTCCGCCACCGAGCGACGAGCCGGGTGCTAGCAGCAATCGTAAATCTTCGTCAGTGTCCGTGTCGTTTAGCACATGTTCTGAAGCGGAAAGGAGTTTTGGCAGTTCAACAAGTGGGGGTATAGCGCGTTGGTCATACGCAAGAAACTCTGTGGTCTCTGCAGCTCTAAATCGAAGTGCTCCTTGCCGAATTCGATCATCTACGCGTAGTAGGTAATCGATATCCATAAGCGTTCGTGGAGTTCTGTTTTCTCTTTTCGCAGTCTTGCGTTCCGCTCTTCGCATCAGAGCCCGTCCCCACCGATCCGGTGCCGAATCTCCGATTGCGCCGAATAGTGGTTTGCCGGGTTGCGAATGGTGGATTCCACTGTCCATTGTAAGCAGGGGCTCAAGTGGGAATCGCGCTTCGGACCTGATCCAGTTTTTGTCATATTCAAATGACGCACTCTCACGTCCTTTATTTGTACGCGACCAGAGCCGACCGACCAAAATAGGTTTGGCGTGGACTTCAACGAATACTTCCGTTAATCGCTCCATTCCTCAACTTCCACTTCGCTTCCGTGGCGAAGAAATCCTCTTGGGAAGCTTTTCGCTCTCTAAGTCAAGACCAACACGATCGTGAGAGGCGTCGGCAATGTCCGCAAGCCTGTCCGCCATGCCGACCACGAACAGGACGGTCGCAAAAATGCCGATCGAGACACCGGGATCACCATTTTCAACTTTTACCAAAGTTGTTCGACTGATCATCGCTCGTTCAGCCATTGTGGTGGTCGATATCCGTCGACGCTTCCGGGCATCGGTTAAATCGGAACCCAGCTTCTTTAAGGCACGTCTAACCGGATGAGGCAAGGTTTTGGAAGAGGCAGATTGCATAATGTTCAGTATCTCCTACAGTCACAGGTTTACTGTACAGAATATTGAACAATACTACAAGCGGGCTGTAAAGCACAGCGAGGTTATCGAACAATGCGAATTACTGGTTTGTTCCCTGTGGTGCCGCGGAAGGTGATGCTGATTCGGAAGTCGCCTTCGGTGGCGATGGAGTCGGGTAGTTTGACGACGATCTGTGAGAGCCAATCGAGGTTCGGGACTTTGCGGAGGTCTTCGACGACGAGGGGGTAGATGTGGTTCTGATTGTCTTCGAGTTGGACCATGACCGAGGAGGGTGTTTCAGTGGAACTCAATTCGATTCCCGTCACAAAGACTGCGATCCGTGTGCGCTGGTCCAGGCTGAAGTTGTGAATGTTTGCGAGCGGGAAAGGATCGCGCTTCAGCAGGACTGAATCCAACGCGACGGCTCTCGAGGTCGTTTCGTCCAGGGCGATCAGCGGCTTGTCGTCGTCGAGAATGGAAATCGTGCTTGTGAATGGGCTGCCTTCCAACGCGCCGACGCCTGGACCACTCAATACTACGTTGATCGTTTCAGTGCGCTCGACTAAGGCATCATCGACTATCGGAACGACGAAGGATTTTTGAGTCTCGCCCGCCGCGAACTGGAGTGAGCCGGAGGCGTTGGTGTAATCGCTCGGCTTCTCCGCAGTTCCATTGTTTGTCGCATAGTTGATCGTCACCGCGTTTGACGTATTGCCGGTTCGTGTGACGGTCACCGCGACGCTCCCCGAGCCTTCGCTGACGACATAACTGGTGGCGTTGAACTGAATGCTGCTCAGCGATGGCGACAATCCGAACTGCCCTCTTATCTCTCCTGCCGGAAAATTCGTACTGTGCACATTCACGTAAAACAAACCATTCTTGAGATCCTGCACCTGCGCAGGCGTTAGTGTGATCGCGAAATCGCTGATCTGGCCCAATGGCAGCGGGAAAATCGGAGCCGCGCTGACCCCGGGCGCTGCTGGTCCATGGATGTGTGCGTCGGTTTGTGCGGTTGAAAGCGATTCAAAGGTCAGCGAGACGCGAGCGGTTTTTTCGTCCGGGCTCAGAAGAAGTGTCGCTCGTCCGGTGGCAGTCGAGTTGTTTGGCGGGGTTTCCTGCGCACCGGTCAACATTGCCGTAAACAACAGACTCGGTTTGGATTTGATCTCGTACACCGCGCCATTCGAAAGCGAAACAACAAACAGGTTTCCATTCGGCCCAGTTTGAATGTCAGTCGTAATGCCGAAGTCCTTGCCGGCGATCAGGCTCTCGCTCTCGGTTTGATCGAACTTGTCGACGTTGTCGGCCACGCGATCCGCAAGTCGCGGATCGGTGAATGAGAAGTGTTGGCGATCCGTGGTTAATTTGAACCGGAACAGGAAGCCGTTGAGCAGCGTCGTGCGTGAAGCGCCGACGACTAGATCACCCTCGAACTGTGGGCCAAGGCCGCGGCCTTTGACAAAGCCAATCGGCGACGGCGCGAGCGCGTACCTCCAACTGAATTCCGGATCGACGTACTGCGCGCCCGGCAGCATGAACATCCTCGAGACTGCCGTCTGTGGAGTGGCAGCGATGTTGCTCGGCGGCCAGCGGATCTGCTGAAGGTTTCCGGCGCCGTACGTCATCTCGATCGACTTGAACTCGTCGATTCGACTTACAGGCCCCATCGTTTGTATCCAGCCACCATTGAAACCCGGAGTGACGCGGTTGATCTCGTCAAATGCGTCGTCGCCGTTCTCCTGTGTCCATAGCGCGCCGCTCAACGGATCGAAGTCCATCCCGAAGCTGTTGCGTACTCCGTATGCGAAGACTTTCTTCACATTGGCGGCAGCTTCGCCCGTCAGCGTCGTAGTCACATTGGCGAAGGGATTATCCGTGGGCGTTGAGCCGTCGTCGTTCAATCGGAGGATGACTCCGGTCAGGTGCGCGTCATCGGGTTCTGGTCCACCAAACTGATCGTCGGGAACCGGACCACCGCTGGTAATGTTCTGCAAGAGTCCGCGCCTGCCGTTGTCGCCAATGACGATGTAGACCTTTCCGTCCGGACCGACGCGCAACACACCACCGTTGTGATTGCCACGCGAAGGCTGACCCGCGTCCTGCTGCAAGGCTCGCAGCTTAATCAAGTTGCGATCGAAGGTGAGCGTGGAACCATTCCAAACGTAGCGATCGACACGGTTTCCGAGAAGCGGTACCTGGTCGATGTTTGCAGTGTCAGTGCCGGTGCTGCTTTCCGTCCAATAAAGATAAACAAAACCGTTTTGAGCAAACTTTGGATGTAACGCGATCCCGAGCAAGCCGCGCTCGGAGGCGTTATTGACTGCGAGATCGAGCGGCGTGCTATGCAAAGCGCCATTCACGATTCGCTGGACTTTGCCAGTCGCTCTCTCGAGCACGAGGAAATCGTTTGGTCCAATGAACGCGAGGCTCGTCGGTTGATCGAGTCCGGCAATGACTGTGCTGACAGTGAGGTTGTCGTCCAACATCGCCGGCGACGCTGCTGCGGGTTGAATCAGAATCGTAGCTGTCGCCGTGTTGTTCGAAGAATCGAAGTCGGTTTCGCTTGCGCTGACTGTCGCCGTGTTGGCGATTTCACCCGTTTGTTGAGGCGTGACGACGATCGTGATAATTGCGCTGCTGCCTACCGCCAAACTACCAAGGTTGCAATTCACCGGCCCGCTGCCGTTGCAATTGCCCTGTGTCGACGTTGCCGACACAAACGTGACGCCTGCCGGCAGCGTGTCTGTCACAGTCACATTGGTCGCGACGGCTGGTCCATTGTTGGTTGCAGTGATGCGATAAGAAAGGCTCACACCGGTCTGACCGGGATTTGGCGACGCAGTTTTCGTCAGAGACAAGTCAGCGCTTGTTGGACTTACGACGTTCAATGCGGCCTGGATCGAGTGCGTCGTCGAGCCCGACTGCGCGTTGATAGTTAGAGAATGGTTGTTTACGGGAGTGCTCAAACCCGTTGCTAATGAAAGAGTCGATGTTTTGGAAGTGGCGTCGTCGATGTTGACAATGGCCGGATTGAAATCTGAAACGACGCCAACGGGAAGTGGACTGGTGGTTAGATTTACCTGACCCGTGAAACCGGCGAGCGGTGTGACGGTTACGGTGTAAATCGCGTTACCGCCCGGCACCACGCTTCGTGAAGCAGGACTGACGCCGATCGAAAAATCCGGCGTGCTCGACGCCGGCGCTGAAACGACGAACGTGCGATAGATGTAGTCGCCTGATGTGTTGCCGTCGTTGTTAGCCTGATTCCCGGCTGCATAGAAACTCACTGGACCAACATCCGTCGCAGGCGCGGTCCAGTTGAACGTCCAGCTCGCGCCGTTTTGTTGGCCCACGAATGTCCCGGCGGCAGTGTGCTCGATGTATTGTCGCGCAGAACCTGGACCAGCATTATTCAAAACCTGTGTCAATCCATTGATGCTTTGCAGCTCGCCGGCTTTTTCATCTGACGCGGTGTCTAACACCGTGAGCTGAAACCCCCAGCGCAGTCGTGTCGAATCGATATTCTGGTGCGTGACGGTTATCGGATACGTTTGACCGGGAACGTAGGT
>DATNCH010000015.1:0-18920 GCA_035571655.1 Pyrinomonadaceae bacterium | reverse complement strand
GTTGATTCAAAAGGTAATGGGAACGGATCCGGAGGTTATTACGCAAGCGAACGTCTTGCAGAAGAGGATTAATGCGATCGTGAAGGCGCAGGAAGACGGCACGCGAATTGGAGAACTCGTCAACGAAGACATAACTCGATTCGTGGCGGGTTTAAACGAGAGTCAGCGAAGAGCGTTTGTGCCTATCGAATCGACGATGAAAGCGTTGATGCCGATGTATCAGACGGCGTGGTTTCGCTATTTCATAATGTTCGATCCCACACCAGTGCTAAAGAAAGTTACGGTTCCGGTATTGGCACTGAACGGCGAAAACGACCTCCAGGTGCCGTGGAAAGAGAATCTCGACCTGATCGCCGCGGCGCTCAAAGCCGCGAACAACAAAGACGTCACGATAAAGTCTTTTCCGAAACTCAATCACCTGTTTCAGACAAGCCAGACCGGTGCGCTTTCTGAATACGGGAAGATTGAGGAGACGATGTCGCCGGAAGTGCTGAGTACGATCTCCGAGTGGATTCTTAAACGAACCAAGTGAAGCCACAAAAAGGCACAAGTGAAGACACAAAAAGCTTGAAAAGCTCTTAGGCAGGTTTCAGGGTTTGGTAGATGAGGGTGTGGGTCGGTACATCGATGCCGGCTTCGCGCGCCATGCGTACGACGGCGCCGTTCTGCGACTCGAGTTCCGAAGGTTTGCCGGCCGCAATGTCGCGTTGCATAGAACTGGTTGCGTCTTCAGGCAAGCCATCGACACTGGCCATCACCGTATCCACTGAATTCGCCGGCAACTTAATTCCACGCGCGTGGGCCAGCGCGTAAATCTCCTCCATTGCGTTCAGCAGATGGCTGCGCCATTTCGGATCCGAACGGACAACTCCGGCTGGCGCGTTTGCCATTGCGCCAACACCGCTAAAGGATGCGATGAAGAGAAACTTCGTCCAAAGCGCGACTTGAATGTCTGCCGCCACGCTTATTTCCAAGCCGGCGTTCTTGAATACTTGCTCGATCGTGTCGGTGCGAGTTGTTCGTCGATTGTCGAGTTCTCCAATGATAATTGACGGTGTGAAACCGGCGTGTCGAATATGACCAGGCCCGACGACGAAGCTAACGATCCGGCAGAGTCCGCCGATGACTCTGTCCGAGCCGAGCTCAGCGACGAGTTGCGACACGGCGTCGACGCCATTTTGCAAAGGCAGCACGGTGGTGCGTGAACCGGCGAGCGGCTTCATTGCGTGCGCGGCTTCGGGCACTTGCCACGCCTTGACTCCAAGAATCACCAGATCGACTTCGCCTACTTCGGTAACGTCATCGGTTGCCTTAGCCGGAAAGACGACGAAGTCTCCGCTCGGTGATTCAACCTTCAGTCCACCGGCTTTGATCGCGCGTAAGTGCTCGCCGCGCGCAATAAACGTGACGTCTTCGCCGGCGTGTGCGAGCCGGCCGCCGAAGAACCCGCCCACACCACCGGCGCCAAAAACCGCGATTCGCATGTCAAGTATATTAACTTGACGGCGGTTTTAAACCCATCATTCGCATGTATGTGATGATGTTGCCGTAATGCAGATTCGCGTGGCCCAGGTTTGAGAATAGCGGCCGAAACTGCGCGTTGCTTGAGCCGTAGGCCGCGTTACATTTTGCGACAGCTTCTTTCAGTTTGGGAAGCAGTGTCTCTTTGTCGGTACCTGCCTTCTCGACTGCATCCGTATATTCGACTTTGTTGCCGACGCCGTGCGCGCAGAAATAGTTGTAGGAATCAGTGACGTGGGCGATTATTTGGCCGAAGGTGCGGACCGTGTCCACCGGCTTGTAGTTGTACTTGTCAGCCGGGACCATCTCGGCGGCTTTCGTCACCCAATCGTTAACTTCGTTGAACCCGTTGCGCAGTTCAGTGGCCACGTCGGGCGGCTTTGGCGGCGTTGTCTGGGCAAGCGTCGATGCAGCAGACACGAACAGGGAACAGAGGATCAAAAGAATTCTGACTTTCATAGGGGCCTCCTGAATAAAAATTTAGCCACAGATTAACACGGATGAAAATCCGGATTTCTATCCGTGTAATCCGTTTACTGGTTTTTCTTGGGTGTCGCAGCCTGTTTCAACTTCTCGCTGGCTCTGTCGAAGTTCGCTTTATAGACTGCGAGATTGGGGTCCTGGTTTTGCTGTCCCAACGTGTGCGCTTTTTCATAGAGTGGCGCCGCCAACTCGAGCCGTCCACTTCGTTCGTACGCTTCGGCGAGACTATCGTAAACATTCGCTGAGTCTGGATAACGTTCCACGTTGGTTTTGAAAATCGCGATCGCGTCGTCAAAACGATCCGCAAGCAGCGATTGATATCCCATCTGGTTGATCAGAAGTTCAGGAATGGGAACGGTGTATTTGAACTTCTGTGAGAGCTTCTGATAGTGATTCTCAACGCTCTTGAAATCTCCGGCAACCTGGCCTGTGTCGGGATCTCTGGGAATTTGCCAGCCAGCGTAAACTTTGCGCAGCGCCAGATAGTGGCTAGGCAGAACGACCGATCCGTGATCCTCATCATCCAGCACCCGCGCTTCCCATTCGAAGTCTTTGACCGGATTTTTTTCGAGTATTTGTTTTAGCTGGTAGAACCCATCTTCGATGGGACCCGGCTCATGGCCCAGAGACATGAATAACGTCGCCTGCCACTCTTTTCGGTTCTTGAAGAAGTCCTCGGCGCGCTTGACTACGACCTGGTTGTCCCATTGCAACGCGGGACTGACCGCGATGTAAGAATGAAACAAGTCGGGCCGCGAGACCATCGCGTGGATCGCGAAGAGACCGCCCAGCGAATGTCCCGCAAGCATGCGATACGGCTGCACGCGGTAACGCTTTTCAATCTCGGGAATGAGTTCCGTTTCGATGAACTTTAGAAACTTGTCGGCGCCGCCGCTGGTTGGAAACTGAAGCGCGCTGTTGCCGCCGGCAACCGTTGTCGTCACGTGTGTGGGACTCAGGTCGCGCGTACGGTCTGTATTATTTATTCCGACCACGATCATCTCCGACATTCGCCCGTTTCGCGCCAGGAACTCGACCGTGCTGCTCGTGTGAACGATGTGAGCATTACCATCGGTCATGTAAAGCACGGGATAGCGCAGTTTGTTCGTTTCATAACCAGCCGGTACTCGCACGAGGATTGTTCGTTCTTCTCCAAGCACAGCGGAGTTGATTCTCAAAGCGGTAACGCCCGGAGGCACCTGCCCTAAGGCTGAAGAAGAAATCAGAACCAGGAGAGCAAACACTCCCGACAGGGTCTTCCAGCTACGGGTGAATATAGTGTGGGTGAATAGGTGAAGGGTCATGATAATCTCCTTGGTTGATAGATCTTGGACAGAGTTCCAAACCTTGTAGAAGCACGCCCAAACTGAAGCGAACGTTTTGTGACGAAACGCTTGGAATGGGTGACGAGTGGGAACCTTTGTCGTTGTAGCCACAAAAAGGCAAAAGGCACACAAGAACCACATCTGATTAAAAACCATTTTGTGCCTTTTGTGTGCTTCTATGTGCTTTTTGTGAACTCAGATAGAAAGTGGCATCGCAGTCGGTGAAAAGGCGAGACAGGATTCGGCTACGTGCGCGCAAGATGCGTGTACGCATCCGTTATGGTCAACGAGAGATAAAGCGCATCTCACGCACCGCCACCCTCGGCGGACTCTTCTTATCTTTTCTTAAAATAGGCCTGGTCGGATTTGGCGGAGGACTGGCTGTTATTGCTCAGATCAGATCGCTCACCGTACAAAAGCGCCACTGGCTCAATGAATTCGAGTTTACGGAAGGTTTTGCACTGGCCCAGAGTTTACCGGGAACGGCGGCCGGCAACGTTGCAACCTACATTGGTCTAAAACTCAGAGGCTGGCGCGGAGCTGGTGTGGCGATCACCGCCTTCATTCTGCCGTCGACTCTGCTGATGATTATTTTGGCGATCCTCTATCGCCACCTTCGCTATTTGCCCAACACCGATCGCCTTTTCCATGGATTGAATGCGGCAGTGGTTGCGCTTGTCGTCGTGACTGCGTGGCGAATGGGCAAGAACACGTTACGACATCGGTGGCAATGGATTGTTGGCGTATTGGCGTGTTTGACTGTGGTTGCATTTGGCGCAACGGTAGTCGAAGTAGTGCTGGCAGCGGGAGTGATCGGTGTCTTTATCGATTCGTTTGCACAAAAACCGTTACAGGTTTGGCGCCGTGTACGCACAGCTTCTTCACGCCGCCGCCGCCGGGTAGCGTCGCGTCTGACCTCTTCAAGACGCAAGCGCAGTGATCGGCAACAGAGTTTTACCCGCCAGTACGTTCTTCGTGGGATCGCTACAGAGCGTGAGCCACAGAAAGACGGAACTGATCTGATAACCTCAGGTCCAAAAGATCGCACCCATTGCCTGGTTCCAATGGGACTCGCGATGCCGCTGGTGCTCAAGCTTGGATTGCTGTTCACTCTCAGCGCGATTTTTCTGCGGATCGGTACCATCACTTTTGGTGGCGGCTTTGTGATGATTCCGTTGATTGAATCGGAAATAGTCGATAACCATCATTGGTTGACGCATCAGGAGTTCGCAGACGCAACGGCGCTGGGCCAGGTGACTCCTGGGCCTGTTTTGATCACTGCCACGTTTATTGGTTACCGGGTAGCGGGCACGTTCGGAGCGTTGGCTGCCACCATCAGTATCTTTTTACCTTCGTTTCTGATGACCATCGCAGCCGGCTCGAGCCTACAGCGTTTTCGTGACAACCAAATCGTCCAGTCGTTTTTGCGCGGCGTGACGCCGGCCGTAGCCGGACTACTTGTCGCCGCAGCGATAAGCATTGGCAGGGCGGGTATTCACACTGTCATTGGACTCGTGTTGGCGATTGCCGCGGGTGTTGTGCTGGTGCGTTTTCGCCCGAACGCCTTCTGGGTCATCATCGGCGCGGGCGCTCTACGGTTTGTGTTGGGAATGATTCTTTGGTGAACTCGCATTGCCGCTCACCTGGAACGTGTATGCGGCGATTTCCTCCGGCTTGCCGGACGGTGTTATTCCACTGACGGTTACGATGTAATCGTTAGGAGTGAACCGAGTGGACGATAGCTTCCAAACCAGCACCTTGCCCTCATGCGTAGCGCGAGGTTTCAGTTCGTGAGGTCCACTCACGATACGTTCGTCGGCTGTTTTGATAGTTACTGCATAACGCTGATACTCGTTTGCTTCGAGCACAATCTGCAATACGAATATGGAAGGTGCGGCCGGTATCTTCACGCGTGGATTGGCGCCTCCTCCTCTGCTACCACTGACAAAGAGCAAAATCGGAACCTCGAGAGCTGCTTGAGGCGTCTTGGTTAAGTTTCGCTCGATCTGCTCGTTTAGTCTTGCGGTTTCCTGTTGCTGAGTTTTCAAACTTTCAGCCAGCCGATCACTTTCAGACGTTTGTCTATCTTTCTGCGCAAGTAATTCCTGGTTCTGCTGTCGGAGCATGTCGCGCGCTGCCGCTAGTTGTCGTGTCTCTTGTCGCAAACGAAGCCAATCAACAAATAAGAGGGGGCCGCCGATGAATATCACGAGCACGACTGAAGCGAAGGCGGCTCGTTGCAGAAAAGGAAGTCGCCAAAACGCTGCCTTCCAGGTCCACGTTTTAACTACTCGATCAGCAGAGATTGACTGTTCACGAGCGGAAATGGGTTGATCGATTACTTGTGGGATAGAGGCGTTTGGTCGTGATGTTGCGTGCACCAGGGTTTTTGCAAACGCAACTCTTCTTGCCACACGCGGTAAAGCGAGGAAATTCTTCTCGAAACGCATTCGTTCTTCACTGGAAAGGTTGTTGCGCACATACGCGTCCACCAGTTCATCTTCCGCGATCTCTAATTGCTCAAAGGCTTCATGGTTGGCAAAGTACTTCTCTTCAAGGCGCGTCATTTCGGTCTCTGTCAATGTTCTTAACAGATATTCTTTCGACACCGACTCTTTGTTTTGATCTTCTGTCACGAATGTACGACCTCTAACAATCGCATCAGGCATGCTGAGCAAGACAATTCTGAATGCATTCTTCGAGCGTCTTTCGGATTCTGTGAACTCGAATTCTTAATGCATTCAATGGAATGCCCAACTGATCGGCCAACTGCTGGCGTCCAATGATTTTTGCGTGCTTCTCCTCCTGATAGTAATTAATAATTAACTCACGAACGTCTGATGACAACGTCGCCAGGCACTCATCAAAACAGGCAAGCCGGCGATCATTTTCTTCAGACGCGGATTCCGCGGCGTTCGCAGGTGACAACGGGTCAATATCCAGCGACTTGATGCGTTCATTTTCTCTTATCACTTCTTTCGACACCCGCTTTGCGACTCCGTAAACGTATCCCATTAAGTTAGAAATTACCTGACCCTCATCGATTCTGCGCATGACGCGATCGATCGTCTGATCGGCGCGAAAATCTGCTGCGTCACAGCCCCTCCACTCAAAAAATCGAACCAGTTTGACTCGCAGGATTTCATATTCTTTACCTGCGTCTTCACGATTAGTTCCCAGTTGCTGCAACAGCTTGTCAAACGCTTTTTGCGTTGGCACCCAGCGTTGTTTCTGAACACTCTCCAGATTCGACTCGGAAGCGTCGTCACTAATGCCGTTGCCGGGGCTGGAATCAAAGGCGAAAGTCATGGCCCACGATTATAATTGGATACAGTCAGTACCGTAACGCGGTAGCGTCGGGTCGTACGTGCGCCTCCAAGTGTGAACCCTGACTTTGAGGCAGAGCCGACGCGAAGTTAAAAATCAGCGCCATTCACCCTGCAACACAAATCCGGCCCAGTAGTGAGGGTTTCGCCAGGTTGGGTGGCGATATAGTTTCAGTTGTGCAGTTCTCAGCGCTGCTGCGGCATTCGTTTTATTCACTAACATCTCGTGGTAAAACTCCGCCATTAAAACCGCGGTTGCGTAGTCGTCAACCTTCCAAAGACTGGCCACAACACGCGCCGCGCCGGCGTACATGAAGCCACGCGTCAGAGCAATCAGTCCTTCGCCCTTTACCTCTTTGCCGATCCCGGTTTCGCAAGCACTCAGCACGACTAATTCCGCCGGCCACTTAAGAGTGTAGATATCGTTCAACCCCAAATATCCATTCTGTTCTTTGCCGTTCTCATCGACCATGGATAGCAGCACACCCGAAAGCTCCGGATGATTCAAATCCATGACTCCGTGCGTAGCCAGATGTATGTGGCGGTACTGGGCCAATGCTGGATTCAACACGGTACTCCGGTTTGCCGTGAAACTCAGGGCACTGAACCGCTGAGATGGTGGAACGGTTTTGAGTATTGCGTTCGCCTCCTGAAGCGAGAAAGGCAGTCGTGGGATTTCGTTGACAGACTTGATCCCAACGCCTTCGAGCGCACGTGTCAGCAAGGCTGTGCCTCTCGGAGAAGCACGTTCAGCGAGTAGGGCGTTGGTTGCAGAGGCGGATTGAGGCGGTTGACGTTTTTCACGCTCGGGTTTTGAGTTTTTAGCAGTGGCCAGGCGAGGATCATCTTTTCCAAAGACAGGGTCCGCGATTACGGCCAGTGCATAGGGCGCAGGACGTCGACCTGCAAGCTCTCGGCGCTGGAGTACAAGCACGGATGCCGAAGGCAGGCTTATAATTTCATGCTTTTCAATCATCGACTGGACCACGGGTACGCCTTGATCCGTCGGTTGCTGAGATGACAAAGAATCCGGATCCGGCAAAGCCGTGATAGGTACGAGTTGCAGTGACGCATCCGCTACAACCAGCAGTCGTTTTTTTGTGAGTAGATGGTTAATGGGCGCCAGCACGGCTTTCGACAATAATGATGAGGACTCTTTAAGGTCGCTTTCAGCATTTTTGATTCGTTGTTGCCTGCGCAAAGGACTCTCATTGTTCTCTATTCTGCCGCGTTCAGATAAAGCTCTCGACACACGTTTAGCCAGTGCGTCAATGTCATCACCGGCAGGCAGTTCAACTCCTTCTATCGTTTCGGTCGAGACAACCCATGCGTAGCTGCGAGGTGCGCCGAGCAAGTACTCGATCAAGAGTGTGTCGGGATCAAGTTGTTGTTGAATTTCTGAGAGTTTGGCGGGGATGGGTTTTGTAAGAGCCGCAAACTTCGGATTCCGAGATCTTATTTTTACTTCCAGTTCATCGTACTTTGCGCTGAGCTCGTTTAGCTCTCGATCGAGCGTTTGAATCTGTTGCGGTGAATGGGGGCCGTTCAGGAAACGCGTACGAGCCTGCGCTTTGTTGGCGAGTACGCTCAAGAGATTTAGTCTCTCCTCAATCAACGAGGAGAAGCGAGGATCGGATTTCTCGGAGCTTGCAGTCCGTTCAACGCCTGCTTCATTCAATGAATCGAGTAAGACTCTTGCTCGAGCTTTCTCATTTGCTTCCAGTGCTGCCGCAAGATACTCGTTGCGCTTTTCAGTTTTGCTGAGCTGCATTTTGAGATCGACGTCAAGCGCGTAGTAATTTTCCTGTGCAGCAAAGTATGAGGTGCGCAATTGATAACTGGAAATATTGGTTCGCTGGGATTCTACGATCCGGATTGCTTCGGCATTGTGGTTGAGAGCGGCGGCAAGATTTCCAAGAGCCTGCTCGAGTCTGGCCATCGCATTTAGAGTCGACGCTTCACCACGTTGATCCTTGACAGACTGCCACAGAGGCAGGGCAGCACGAAAGTCGTTTAATGCTTCTTCTTTCCGGCCCAACGAGGCGTACGCTTCACCACGCTTCTGCAGGGTGAGTGCCCGGCCACGTTGGTCCTTTTGTATGTCAAGAGTGTTGTTGTAAAACAACATCGCTCTCTCGAAATTGCCGTTCATCGAGAGAGCGGTGGCGAGATTGGTCAGGACGTTAGCGCGTCTGGCGGCCGGAGGATCGAGGTTCAGAGCCTCTTCAAAGATCTTGATCGCGGTTGGTACATCTCCGGATGCGATCGAAAGCTGCCCGAGGTGGACCAGCAATCCGGCTTTCGTATCCACGTCGGGCTTGCCGGCTGCCTCCAGCAGTTTAAGAGCTTGCTCGTAACATTCCCTGGCCTTTACGAGATCACCCAGGACCACATAGAGTTCGCCTTTGTTGTCGAGTGTCGTTGCCTGAAGTGGATCGTCCTTGCTGTATTTTGCGAGCGCCTTATCGTAAAACTCGAGCGCCTCGTTCCAGTTTCCCAGCTTGTCACTCGCAACCGCGACACTTGCAAGAACGCTGGCCATTCTCCTCTTGTCTGAGACCTGAAGCTCACCGACGGCTTCCCAGTTTTGGAGAGCTTCCTTCGCGTACTTCAGTGCTTCCTCAGGCTCCCCCAGGCCATCGGCAACCACAGCGAGCGCATTAATCGCATTGCTGATCCCGGGTTTGTCATTCTCACTTCTCCGCAGAGCCAATGCTTTCTCAATCAGCTCACGAGCGGATGATAGATTCCTGGCGCGAAACTGGATTCCCGCGAGATGAGTGAGGACGCTCGCCTGGCCTCGTCGATCATTGTGAGCGACGAAAAGCGTTCGGGCCTGTTCTAAAAGGTCTGCTGCCTTTTCCTTATTTGGACCAGCGAGGGCTAGATAGATGGCGCCAAGATCATTGAGAGCAGCGGCCTTAAGCCGCCAATCATTTGGCTCCATTTGGATGTCGAGAATGCGCAGAGTTTCTTTGAGGTGCGACTCCTCGTTCTCTTTGCTGGAACCACGATAAGCCTCGCTGAGAGCGTATTGAGTTACAGCCCACCAGTGATAGTTTTCGCTGTCCTTCCAGCGGTCATTAGCCTGGTTATATGATCGGATTGCCGCCACACGGTCGCCTGCGTTTGAGTACTTCCGTCCCTCGGAGAAGTCTTTCTCGGCTGCGATTTGTATCTGATCCTGTTGTTCTGGCTTGCGAGGTTCGTCAATGAAAATGTCGTATGGGTAAGTTATTGCCCATGTTTCAGTTGATTTCAATTCAAGCCGGTAGTTGTCGGAATTCGCTGCAATCACAGAGAAGTAGATCGGACCATGCGCGCCGGCGGGCGTATCCATTTGAACAATCTGGTTACCCTTAGAATCTGTTAGAGTCGCCAGCAACATAATTCCGTGTTGCTCCACGCGAAACTTCACCAACTGACCCGCGATGAGCGGAACATTCAATACCGCGGTTTTACCACCGCTGAGTTCGCCGTTAGTCGATTGCCCAGGGTTCAGTGTGCGGATCGTGCTGCTTTCCTGGGGATCGAATGCGTTGGCGATCGCCAGTAGTTTCAGAATAGCGATCACCGTCAGGGCTAATCTGCACACGACATGACTGCGACCCGAGGACGTATTCGGGTGCGGCTTCGCGGAAATCTGAAGCGATGTCATGACCTATGTGATTTCTAACTGAGCAAAGAAACAGCGCAAACCAGATCAGTCATGGTTTTGTAATTACCCATGGCGAATCGTTCTGGGCAAAAAGAGCATCATCAACAATGCCCGTCCCAGTGGTTTCCGCGTGCCTTATGCCGACTATCACCAGCCTGGTATTCCCATTCATGTCAACGCTCTCATGAGCAAGCTGGCCATTATAAGTGGCTCTATGGGTGGTGCCATCAAACTCTCTGAGAACTAGAGAGTTACCAACCGCTTGCCCCTCTAACCTTCGGACGCTGCCATTTGGCAATGAGTACCTGCCATTGTCGAGCCTTCCATTCGGCTCCATAGTTGTAATGTCTATGGTCCCCTTTCGTTCAAGTCCGCCGTCATCGTCTGGCAAATGATATGTCCAGATCGCACCAAATCTATGAGCCATGTTGAATTCTCCTGTTGTGAATTTGTCTTTAGTTTTGAGGGCGGTTGAGGTATCAGATCGCAAGCGAACGAAGTATTCCTCGACTGCCCTCGCCATTTTTGTGGTTGAAACGCGTTTCCTGCCAACGCTTCGCACTAAACCGATTAGTTGGTGGTACTTCACTATGTGCATGGTCTTATCACGCAGTTCGAAAACGATTGCGCCGATCAGCGGGGACTCAGCTCGGCGAATCTCCCGTGATGAGTTGAACTGAGCTAATAGTTGTAAGAGAAATCCTTTTGGACTTGCCGCTTCTGCACAAGTGTAAACGTTCAGCTCGACCATTTGTGATGGGTCATTATCCGGAAACAACAGAATAATCTGATCGATAGCTTCCAGATCGTTATCCGTGAATTTGTTGACCTGAAGACGTTTCCAGCCCGCGTAAGCTGGATGGCTGTCCACAAAGTCCTCAGCCGGTATTTTCGGACTGATTAAGCCGATTTTTTCATTATCAGAAAAGGAATCAAATCCGTAACGATCTTTCAGGAATCTTAAATATGGTTCATCCTTTTCTCTATTCTGCCCAACATAACTCTTTCCAAAGCCTCGACGTGTCCTGAAGTCCGGTCTCGGGTTGCATGGATTGGCAGTACTCTCACTTACCAGACAAAACTTGTACTCATTCTGGTCGGAGCTACCTGAACCGAACCTGAGATTAGCTGGTTGGAGCGGCGTCACATGGCATGCTGCGTCCGGTTCTCCATCAGCGTCTATTTGGAGACAGGAGTCATAAAGCGGGTCATTCGCTGTACACTCATCTTTCCATGCGACAGCATGCCTGTCGAATCCCGTTAGAACAAAACCTCGATCGCCGATTCGACGAACGAAGTTTGTGTCGAAAAAACCTCTCATCTCTGACTGGTGAAGATCGCAACCGAGGATGTTGCCGAAAGTCGAGACGATACTGGCGCAATCATCACAGTTCAGGGTTTGCGAGGTTCCGACTCCATTAACAAGAAGCTCTAAGACGGATTCTAAGTCGAACAAGATTTTCGCGTACGTTGCGCCTTCGTTGTAGCTCACCTTTCCCTGTTCACCAAGATTGAAAACAGCTTTGGTAATGTTGGTTGCAGCGGGAACTTCACTCTGAGCCCCTTGAGCCCAGTTACAGGCGATCTCACAAACCTTCTCCGAAAAAGGCTCCTTGGTCCAGGGATCCGTCGGCGTTGCAAAGATGCAATAAACTCGATGGCGCGTAGTGACGAACGGCAACCACTCTTCATTTTCATCTCTGCGGGACTGCCATTCCCAACCCACAGTGTTGCGTTGGACTCCTTCTCCCAACGTCGAGTTTGGAAACCTCAGAGTCACTTCGTCTGCTCTACCACCGTTGAAGTTAACGCCCGTCACTGGAATCTCCCCAAGCACGTTTCCCGTCTCAGGTACGCCCCGAATCTCTGCGCCTGACAGATTCATATCAGAGCAACTGAGCTTGATCTTGATTTCAGGAACAGCACGGTCGCTTCTTGCATAGGTGACTACAAAGTCTTCCGGTTTGAAGCTGGTCCCGGTTTCTGTCGATCTCGCGCCGTCTTTGATGAAACTCAACGGTTCTTTTGCAGAGCGCTCCGGGTTGAAGTCGAATGTGATTTGATCGAGTCTTATTGCCATTGCATCTCCGAATTTACTTAACCTTCAAACGACACGACGGTCGTTCACATGAGGGCCGTGGTACCGGATTCGAATTAAAAGCGTAGATCTCGTAGCATTTCTGGTATGCACGCCATTCCTGAATGCAACTCTGATCAGCTTGAGAATTGGCCCGAGCGTAGGCCTTGAGAATCTCGTCTACAGCGTCGTCACAATCAGGCTTGGTCCATTTGGGCAAACCCTTGACGCAGGTGTCGGTCAGGCTGATAAACCTGGGATTACTGCCGCGCGCGAACGTAGTCGAAAGGTCTCGACAAGTTGTATGCGGATAATCACGGTACGGATCGAGGTAGATCGCGGGCGAAGCGTTCCCGGGCGGTGCATCTATATTCGCAACATCAATTTTAGTCAAGACCAATTTTGCGATTCCAGTCGGTTGTTTTTGATAAACCGCCGACGGGAAGAGAGCTCCAAAACACAGACTCGGCATGGTGCTGCACGCTTCGGCTGCGCGTCCCCCGTTCAACCGGCCGACACCAACATTGTCTCTGTACTTTTTCTCCCCATTCTCCGAATGAATCACGGCATTTATTCGAGTCTGAATCGTGTGCTTATTCGTGTTGTTGATCTTGATCTTCAGTTCGAAGTCGTTGCGTCCATCATCCGCGCTGACAGCCGCCAAAAACTCGACCCCGCCACAAGATCCAATCGCTTGCCAGTCTTGCCATGAAAGCGGAGGAGCAGGATCCTGCACATGAGCGACACCAGGCTGGATGCTTACGAGCAGCGACAGCGCTAGTAAACTCGCCATCAATAGCTTTCCATTTCGTTTAAACAAGCGCATCCCGGCTCCTCTTAATCAGTAATCGAGCTACTTCCAATTCGAATCAGGTTCCAATTCTTTCGCCAGCTTTTCATTCTCTTCGTAGCACTTCTGGAGTGCTTCTTTGGAACTGCCGCACCCGCCAGCATCAAGATTGCATTTACACAAACACGCGGCGGCCTTGTAGCAACCGTACTGTCCGCCTGCCTTGCACTTGTCAATCCACGGTTTGCATTTGCCTTCGCACTCTGAGCATTCTTGTGGCTCAACTTCTATTGTCGGCGGTTCGATAGTCGCTCCGGTTGATCCTCTCGAAGACGTCATAGTCGAAAAACTCAAGCTAAATCCGAGAAGCATCAAGACAACGGCAAAGCTCTTCATCGCTCTAATTGGTTTTTTCACGAGACTCTCCTCCTTCGAAATGCTGCAATCGCAGTCGGTTGTCAGGCCGCGGAAGACTCCGCGTCAAGCGGCTTTGCCTCAAAAGTCAGGATTCAGGCTTGGATACGGTACTGACCGTATCCAACAATGACTTTCGACTTTCGACGCAAAGCTGCGTCAGGCTGTTTTATTCGCGCTCCGACCACTGTGAAAAAGATCGGAAAACATTTCATGGACATTGAGTTCGTATTATTAGCCGCTCATTGGAAGAGGCTGACGATGGGAAAGGTAGAAGAGATGGAGGGGGCCGTATCTCGGTGCGCGGGGCGTAACAAATCATACGCAGACAGAAAAGCTAAAAAGCACTTACCATCTGCGCGATACATTGCTAATTGATTTTCTATCGCCCAAGTTGGCGCGCCCAACGTCCTGTCAACTCGTGATAATCGACCGGGCCCTCGCGCATCTCCTGGCGCGAGAGCGGTCTTGTCATGATCTGGCTCGTCGGACTCAGTGGTTGTTGGGGGTCGAACGGCAGCGGTCGCAGTGGCGGCGACGGTGGCACGTTCATCCGCGGCGCCGTTTCGGTCAGGAAGGCTTCAAACGAATGCGAGGCGCTTACCCGATCGCTCAAGAATGGTTTTTCCGCACCCAGAAACCGCGCGAGTACCGTCTTCAAAATCGAGCAATGGTCCAACGTTACACTCGGACCCTTGCCGCGCCCGGTCCATGGAGAAACCACGAAGGCCGGTACACGCACACCGTAGGAGGTTGTCAGCAGTGGTGATGGCTTGGTTGAACTCGCCTTTAGCAACACCCCTGTTTCCAGTACCGGAGATCCGCTCAGCGTATTGTAGACATCGGCAATCGGCGGAACGACATGGTCATAGAACCCGCCATGTTCGTCGTAGCTGATAATTAGCAGCGTGCTTTCCCACAAGGCGCGGTTGGATGTCAGCGCGTCATAGACACCTTTTAAAAAGATCTGCCCACGATGCATGTCGGCAGCCGGATGATCGTCGTCCTCCGGCTGTGAGTGCATCTGCGGCTCGATCACCGTGAACGCAGGAAGGCCCCGCCCACCCGGCGCGATATCCGCTTCGAGCTGAGCACGTGGCACGATGTGAGTGTTGTCAGTTGCATAGCGCGCAAACATTCTCAGCATGGTGACTGAGGGGACCGATTCATAGATACGGAAGCTCACGCCTTTGCGCAGCAGCAAGTCATAAATGGTTGGCGCTCGCGACAGCAGGAAATTGTCGCTGTTATTACTGTCCGGGATCGGGACCCCAAGGCGATCGTGTTGCAGGTCGCCGGCCAGTGAGTACATCCGGTTGGGCAGAGTGGGACCTGGATGTGAGGAATAATACTGGTCGCAATACGCATAGTTCTCTGCGAGAAAAGCGAAGAAGGGCAAGTCTTGTTCGTCGTAAATCCCAAGCACGTCCGCGGCTACAACCCCCTGCGGATCGGACTCCAATCGCGGTTTGAAATTATCGACGAATCCCTTCGGACTGTTGATCTTCCTATCATCCGGACCAGCAGCGCGGATGCTGAGCTGCTGTGTTACGTCATCTAATTCGTGACCGACCTTCTTAGGCAGGCGCGTCATCTTTCCAATAGAGTTTGGTTTAAAGCCGGCGCGGCGAAGACTTCTGACGTCGAAAGGACCATTCGGGGCCGTCTCGATCGCCGTTACCATCTGGGTCGTCAGGCCGTCGGCGCCGTCCCTGATATCTTTCCGTGAGCGATAGCCGAGCACATGGTCGTAGGACCGGTTCTCCATCATCACTACTACAATATGTTTGATCTTGCTGGCGAGGTTATCGGCCCGCCACGTGTCGCCCAGCGCGGGTGGTATAAAGGTGACTACGTTAGGCTCGAGTTCGCTAAAGCTACGACCGATTGCGCCCTGATAGCCGGCAGTCGGCTTGGACTCGGGCTCGATCGGAGCAATATGGTCAAACACAATTTCATCGTCAGTGATGCGAAACGGCTTGTAGGTTAGGTGAGCGCCGAAGATCGTCATCAGGATTTTGGAGAAGAGCGTGGGACCGGAGAACATGCTTGTAGTCGCCTTAGCAATGTCCGTATTCATACTACGCTCCTGTCCTTCAACATAACCGTCAACGACTGCAGCCAGGATAGGATTGATGAGGGTGACAACCGCGATGGCTCCATCGCTGAGATCGAAATCGAGCGGGGACGGTGTCACCGCCGTGATGATCTCGGGCGTACCATTCGGCAAGAGTTTGAAGCCCATCTCCATAGCGACCTTTCCACCTCGGATCTTTCCGGTGGCTATCGTATGGCCGGCTAGTCTGAGCTTCACGGAGCCCTCAACCGTTAACGTTAGCTTGATTGCCGGTACCGAGGCTCCGAGCATATCACCTGGGCCGATGGCGACCTCGATGGCGCTGACCTTCAACGTATCGCAGTTGATTGTGAAATCGACGTCGACAAGTTCTTTGCCGAACACCGGGTCAGAAATAGTCACATTGAAGATCTCTGATCTGCGGCCCAGCGTATAGACCGTGTTCGCCTGGATATTTGCGGGATTAGCATTGCCATCCTGCCTGACACCCGCCAGTGCGCCGGAGAGCAGTTCGTGCATATCGATCGTCTCGGCACTGATCGGATCTGTGATCATCAAACGGGCAAGTATCTCGCCGTCCTTGTTTTCGCCAAAGATCTTGATGAACTCACCGTGCTGGCCGAGTAGCGCGTCGATCCGCGACTGGAGGGTTGCGATCCGGATCCGTCCCTTTCCGATTACGGTTGCTGAGAGATGGGGTGAGCCGGCGACCACGCCGCCCTGGGGCGACACTTCCAGTGACCATTGGCGCACCTTGCCCTCCGTATCGCGGGACTTGTTCAAGGTCCGCAAGCTCACACTGAAGGTCAGCTTCTTGTCCCTCGTGTCCGCGACCTCCACACCATCCGGATCGATCAACCGCATCGAGCCCCGCCATGGCGCGGCAGCTTGTAGTGATGAGATTTCAGCGACGAAGGTACCCACCCTGTAGAGATCGAACTTGAGGGACTGGCCAGTAGGTATGATCGGCACATTGTTGACTAACGGCGGCGCGCTTTCGGACGCGACCTTCTCAGTAAGCGCAATGGCTAAGCTGCCCTCGGACCCGAGAATAATTGGATCATCGTCGTCGTCGATGTGCACGCTTTCGCCTGTAAGGGTATAGGACCAGGTTCCGGACGGCCGGCCCCGCAAGTCTCGAAATTTTCTGAGATCCGCCAGGGTGATTTTGGAAGCAGTGAACTCGCTTCCCTCGGGCGTGAAGATGCGCAGCTTCAGCGAGATGGGTTGAGTGACCGTCTCAAGACCGCCATGAAGCGGCGTCGTACCGGGACGTTGAGGATTTTCGTCGCTTGGATCTTGGGGGTTGTCGACACGCACCTTACGACTGAAGCTCGCCGACGCGCGACGGACCAACAATCCGGGAAACAGCACCGTAAACCTACCTTGCAGCTTGATGCTGAAAAAGGTCTGCGCGTTCGATCTGCGCTCCTCTGGCGTGAACCGTCGCCCTACGAGTGTGTGGTGAAGTTCGAATGACATGTTCTCCTCCGAAGCTTGGACTATGTGGACCATGCGCGTTATGAGGCGCGACAATGGTTATAAAGAATCAAATGCTTGTCGTGTTTGAGACCGACCCGACGCTACGGCGTTGCGGTACTGACCTCCTCCAAGCGAGCGACCGGCATCAGGCGAACTCGGAGTACGCGGTCGACAAGGCCAACCGTCTCCTCACGTTTCGCGGATCGGCTATGAATTAACGAGCGCTTCCTTAGTCCAGGCAAAGCTTATCTTCGGTCGGGAACCATGTATTGAATCGCGAAGGTAATCAGCGTCGTAAGAGCTGCGGCCTGAGCGGGATCCGGATTAACGTTCGCTTTGCTTAACAATGGCAAAAGCAAGGTGGTCAGTGATGCTGCCAGGATTCCGACACTGACTTTTGCGGTGGGTGCCCAATTCGTTGTTGATCCCATGGTTTGTGATAAGGTTTGAGTAGTGGCTGACATTCCATCCTCCTTAGGAAAACTATGAGGTTAAAAAACTAGCTTCTGCCTTATATGTGAGAAAACAGCTTTTTGTTTCAGCGCCCATCAACAACGAAATCTTTTAGCAGGTATAAGCAGGTATATCTCCTACCAATGAGCAAAGGGTCGCAACTTCCCAAAAGGTCCGATTTTCCTCCCGGGGTTGAATTCGTAATTAAGGAGTTTGACGTGCCGCTGGTACGGGTCTGTCAGGAATGTTCGAAGCTCAAGTAAAACGGGCAAGATGGTGGGCTTGAACCGTACTGATTTTGGGTCGATTAAAAGATCCCATTCGATGGGGTTCAGTGAGTTTTGAGTCGAATGAGGTGTTCGATGTAAGCCTCAACATCAACCTCGTTGCCATAAAGCCGCTCGCATAGTCTGCGCTTTGTCTCAATCTCAGAAAGATCTGACGGAAATGAGGCGAGGGCGATAGTTCGCGCAACATCGAACATTCGGCTACCCATTACAACTCGTTCAGCGCCGGATCGCGACAGCAAACGTTCGCGAACAATCGCGGCAATGTTCGGTGGGGTATCATTCATCAACCAGAAGCTCCTCCAGCGACTCCTCCACCTTCAGTGTCTTCGCGCGGCTACGTAGATACTCCATATCACAATCTGCGCCTAAAAGATTGCGGACATCGCTCAGTTGCATTTCTGATTTTGAATCCTTTGCCCAAACCAGTTTGGACAAAACTAGATCTTCGCGGCTGACAATCCAGGTCTCAAAATCACCTAAGTTGATTTGCCGGCGGCGGGCAAACTCTTCTTGGCGATAAGTATCGGGTTTTAGCACTACGCAGTCCACTTTGATTACTGCGTCATTGTGAATGAGATTAAACATTCCACGACGGGAAATCGCATGAGCAACGCTTTGACGATCAAGGTAGTACTCACTTTCGAACAGGCGGGAGAATGCTTCGGCTTGAGTTTCATTGAGCGACACCACAAGGTCAATATCGCGTGTCATTCGTGGCTGTGCGTAGTAGTTCATTGCTACTGAACCGGTCAACATAAACGATATCCCCGCACTTTCGAGGCGGTGGGAGACATCACGCAGAACATCAAGTTCGGTTTCAATCACGCTTCAATCCCATTTCATCCTTGATGTTCCGCTATCGAAAAGAAGATACCAAGCACCAGGCTCGATCTGGATGTGGATGAGTAATTGCACCGATGGAATCATAACATCTCCGAGATGGCCGCCGGCGGAAGTATACTTGCAGCATTCATTTGCTAACACACACACATGAGGCATATGAGTGAGAGTGTGGATTCGGTCT
>DATNCH010000014.1:0-12934 GCA_035571655.1 Pyrinomonadaceae bacterium | reverse complement strand
CGCGTCGCGCCCACGCCCACTATCGAACCCGTGATGGTGTGAGTGGTTGAAACAGGAGTGCCCGTGAGAGTGACGTACGCCAGTGTCAAAGCCGCGGCACTTTCGGCGCAGAAACCCCCGACTGGCTTCAGTTTTGTAATTCGCGTACCCATCGTTTTCACGATGCGCCAGCCTCCCGACAACGTTCCTAAAGCGATCGCGGCGTGCGCGGCCAACACGACTGTCGTCGGAATCGGCGGCAACGTTCCGTTTGGTCCATAGCTGAGACCCCAAACGCCGCCTGCTGTAAGTACCGCCGTGATGATTCCCATCGTCTTCTGGGCATCGTTACCACCATGGCCCAGCGAGAACGCAGCCGCCGAGAAGAGCTGCCCACGTCGAAATATCTTGTCTACGCGCGTTGCCGAGAAGTGCCGAAAGATCCAGTAGACAATCACCATCAGCGTGAATCCCAAAAGCATTCCGATCATAGGCGACAGCACAATAAACTTCAGCGTGCGAAACCAAACTTCCGTCTTCAGGAGTCCACTGATACCGCCGTGCGCAGCGATACCCGCGCCGGCGTAGCCACCGAGCAACGCGTGTGAACTGGACGTCGGTAATCCCAGATACCAGGTGATGAGGTTCCAGATGATTGCTCCGAGCAATGCGGCGAGCAGCACGTAGAGACGCAAATCCGGACTGATGATGTCCATCCTCACACCGTCGCCAATCGCTTTCGCTACGCGCGTACCGAACACCGCAAACGCGACGAAGTTAAAAAACGCCGCCCAGACTACGGCCATGCCCGGCGAGAGCACACGCGTCGAGACGACGGTGGCGATGGAGTTCGCGGCATCGTGAAATCCGTTTATGTAATCGAAAATAAGTGCCAGTAAAACGAGAAAGATGATAAAGGCAAGGGTCGCGGTCATATCAAGTATGTTTAATGATCACACTCTCAATAATATTGGCCACGTTCTCGCAACGATCGACCGCGGCTTCTAATTTTTCATACACCTCTTTCCACTTCAGAACAGTTAAAGCGTCTGGCGGATCGTGAAAGAGTTCGGCGATGGCGGCGTGATAGATGTCGTCGCCTTCGTTTTCCAGACGATGAATCTCCACCAGACGCTGCGTCACATTCTTCGGCCGCTGCAGCGTGGAGACAATCTCTTTCAATTGTTCGGCCATTCGTTCGATCACATCAGAGAAATCGCGCGCGTAATCCGTAATCTCCTTGACATCGAAAATGATGATCGCACGCGCGGCGTCGTCGATCAGGTCGACGATATCGTCCAGCGCCGTCGACATCATGTAAATATCTTCGCGATCGAAAGGTGTTATGAACGATTTGTTCAGCCGGGTTGAAATGTTGTGTGTCAGTTCGTCGCAGGCGTGCTCGAGCCCCTTGATTCGCTGGGCATACTCGCCGTAATCGTGGTTTTTGTCGGCCAGCATCTCCTTCAATTCACGCGCGGCGGCGGAGATGTAGAGCGTCATCTGCGTAAATAGATCAAAATACTGATCTTCTTTTGGAAGGAGGTTTAATAGACCCATAGCGCTTCAAAACCCTGCCTGAATTTAATCTGAACGAATGGCCGGACTATAACTTACCAGTCGCCGACTTGCCAAATGTGACGTGCGTCGTATATCAAAGCCGACATGAGCCAGCGCCACCTTGCTGAAATTCAAGAAGTACTGCGCATCGAATCGGAGGCAATAGCACAGACGGCGACGCGACTTGACCAGGAGCAGGTCGAGCGTGTGGTTGAGTTGCTCGCGCAGTGCAAAGGGAAGGTCGTGATCCTGGGTGTCGGAAAGTCGGGGATTATCGGCCAGAAGATAGCGGCCACGATGACGAGTGCGGGAACTGCGGCGCTTTACCTTCACCCGTCTGACGCCTTGCATGGCGGCCTCGGGATCGTTCAGGCCGATGACGTTGTGATCGTGTTGAGTAATAGCGGTGAGACTGACGAGATCGTCGCGATGTTGCCTTACTTGAAGAATCGCAGTGTGCCGATTGTCGCCGTCGTCGGAAACCTCAACTCGACACTCGCGCGTCGCTCGGATGTTGTGCTCGACGCATCTGTGGACCAGGAAGCGTGTCCTTTAAATCTTGCACCGACGACGAGCACGACCGTTGCGCTGGCGATCGGAGATGCGCTCGCGATGACGGTCATGAAAGTGAAAGGACTGACGCCGGACGACTTTGCAGTGAATCATCCAGCGGGACGGTTGGGAAAGAGGTTGACGTTACGTGTCGGCGATCTGATGCACCGCGACGGCGAGAATCCAAGGATTCGCATAGGCGCTTCGTGGATGGAGGTCGTGACCGCGTTGAGCCGGTTCGGTCTCGGCGCTGTGTGTGTGGTGGATGGTGAGAGCCGTCTCGTCGGGATCATCACTGAAGGTGATTTGAGAAGAGCGATTGAACACACGAGTCACGATTCGCTCGCTGCTTTGACGGGCGACGATTTCATGACCCGGAAACCCGTGGTGGCGACGCCGGAGCTGCTGGCGTTCGATGCGCTGCGTTTGATGGAAGACCGGCCCAGGCAGATATCAGTGTTGCCGGTGGTCGATGGAGATCAGATCTGTGTGGGATTAATTAGAGTGCACGATATTGTGAGGAGTGGGCTTTAGACAGGATTTACAAGATTTTGAACAGGATTAACGCATATCGACGATGTCCCAGGCTGAGCGTACACGCAGGAGTTTTGACATCAATCCCGCGTGCATGATGTGGCCGCTGCGCTCGGCGACGACCTTGCCGAGGATGGGCATTCCCAGGAGTGCGAGATCGCCGATGATGTCGAGAATTTTGTGACGCACGAACTCGTCGCGAAAGCGCAGGCCCGTTTCATTCAACATCCCGTCCTGCGTGAGCACGATTGCGTTGTCGAGCGATCCGCCGCGAATCAGGTTTGCTCGGCGTAATGCCTCGATCTCGTTCGTGAAACCAAACGTGCGCGCCGCGGCGATGTCGCGGCTGAAAGCGCCGTTGTTCAGTTCCACAAACAAACTCTGCACGCCGATCATCGGATGTGAGAAGTCGATCAGGCAGTCGATCTGGTAAGTGTCCGCTGGTTCCACGCTGATGCGGCGGTTGCCCTGCTCGAACGAGACTTTCTCCCGCACAAGGAGTGCCCGTCGCGCAAGGGGCTGCTCGACGATTCCCGCCCGCTCGATGATCTCCGCAAAATTCTCCGCCGAACCGTCCATGATCGGGATCTCGAGATTGTCGACTTCGATGAAAACATTATCGACACCCAACCCGCGCAGTGCTGCCAGGAGATGTTCGACGGTCGACAGCATCACGCCCGTGCGCATCAATGTCGTCGCATAACCGCAGTGCGCGACAGACTCGACAGTCGCCGGAATCTCGAACCCACCGAGATCGGTGCGACGAAATACGTATCCAGTGTCAGGTGGAGCGGGGACCAGACGTAAGTGAACCGGAACAGCAGTGTGCAGTCCTATACCGTGAGTTTCGACAGCACCTCTGAGAGTGGTCTGTTTGATCAAGTGTCGGGACCTTTATGGCAGACTTGATTCATACGTGCGCGAAATCATGAGCAAGCAACGTACCGATTGAAAGTCAGAGTTTTCCTGATGGGCGTGTTGCCCAGGTGCAACATGAAAGCGGGTCTGTGAAGATCATACGCCACACTTTGTGCGTGAACGTACGTAGAAATACGTAGAAAAAAGTGAACCACTGGAGTACACTCACCCCAATTAAACCGTCGGGACGCAGGTTTTCGGCGTGCGTATGAAAGCAGGGCTTTCGTGCCACAACCCGGTGGCTGAGAGAAACGCAACGCCAGCGCTCCGAAGAGCATAGAGAGCGAAATCCTCAATTTCCTTCTCTAGGAGAGAGACCGCGATGCCAGACCTTGAAATTACATGTTCGGAGTGCAGCACTCCGTTCATGTTTACGGAACGTGAACAAGAGTATTATCGTGAACGTAACCTGACTCACCCGAAACGATGCAAGCCATGCCGCGACGCACGGCGCGCAAATTTCGGTGGCTCGAAAGCGCAGGGAGGCGAACGCCAAAGATTTGAAATAACATGCGATCAGTGTGGCAAGAACGATTCAGTGCCGTTCAAGCCATCAACAGGCAGGCCGGTTTTATGCAGCGATTGCTTTAGCGCGAGCCGCGCGCAACCGAGAGTCTGAAAGTCCAGAGTCAGTTGCGGTTGTGAAGAGCTAGCTTCGGGCATAGACCATAGTAAAACCCGAATATTTTACCGACGCGGTGGATGTTTACGCGACTGCTGGTGAAGACTGTCCCTAAAAAGGCTTGATGAGTTACGAAACTATTCAATTGGAGATGCGCGGTGCGATCGGTCTTGTGATTCTAAACAGGCCGGATCGACTGAACGCGCTCAACGTGCAAGTAGCAAATGACTTCAAAGCCGCAGTCAGCGAAGCAATGGAACGCGGCGCGAGAGTGATTGTGCTTACTGGCGCGGGGCGAGCCTTTTCCGCCGGCGGAGACCTGCGTGCGATGCAGGAGATCGGGCAGAGTGACGGGCGTGTGGAAGCGTTTTTCGACGAACCTTTGAGACTTTTGAATGAAGCGGTTCTCTTGATTCGCAAGACGCCGGTGCCGTTCATCGCTGCCGTAAACGGAGTTGCTTCGGGAGGCGGATGCAATCTCGCACTCGCATGCGATTTGGTGATCGCGGCCGAGAGTGCGAAGTTCAATCAGGCGTTTATCAAGATTGGTCTAACACCTGATTGTGGTGGAACTTTTATTCTGCCGCGACTCGTAGGTTGGAAACGTGCTGCGGAGTTGTTGTTTACAGGCGACTTGATTAGCGCTCAAGCGGCAGCGGAAATGGGAATGATCAATTCGGTTTGGCCCGACGACGAATTGATGAACAAGGTAATGGGGATGGCGGAGAGGCTGGCCCAGGCACCGACAGCCGCGATCGCACGGACGAAGATGATGTTGGAGGCCAGCGCGGTAAACGATTATGGAAGTCAACTGGATTTGGAGCGCGAGACGCAGATTGAGTCAGGCAAGACGAAGGATTTTATAGAAGGCGTCTCGGCATTTCTTGAAAAGCGGCCGCCGCGATTTGTTGGAGGATGACGTTCGAAGAGAACGAAGCAGATCGCGAGCCGCCGGATTGAATTCGGCGGCTTTTTAGTTGGTGCGAAAACTTAAGTCCTATAGGACCTATTTCGATCATGGACTCACTCACTTACTACCAGCTCCTGAAGCGCAATCGCTCTTTCCGGCGACTGTGGATCGGGCAGGTCATCTCGGAACTCGGCAATTGGTTCAACTTAATTGCCGTGCTGGGATTGGTGCGTGTGGTTTCCAATCGCGATCCGGAAGTGACCACGCTCATCCTGATCTTCCGTCTGGTGCCTTTCACGCTCTTTGCACCGCTTGCGGGCGCATTCGTCGATCGCTGGTCACGTCGAACGGTGATGATCGTCACCGACCTCGTGCGCGTCGTGATCGCACTCGGCCTGTTGTTTGTCCATCAGCCGCAGGATCTCTGGATTGCTTACGTCTGTACCGCACTGCTCTCATTTGTCGGAACGTTCTTCGAAGCGGCGAAAAACGCCGCCGTTCCGAATATCACTGGCGAACGCGATCTGTTACCAGGCAACGCGTTGATGTTTTCGTCCAGGTTTTTGCTGATGTCGCTTGGCTCGGCGCTCGGTGGATGGACCGTCGCGTACGTCGGTTACGAAGCTGCGTTCATCATCAACGCGGTATCGTTTATCGCGTCGGCGTATTCTGTTTGGCTCGTTCCGGAGGAAGAGACGCGCCATCAGTCGACCGAGGTCTCCGCGCAGCCAAAGAGTCTTTACCGCGGTTACTGGTCTGACATCCGCGAGGGTTGGTCGTACATCGTCACCCACGCGCCGGTAGCGACGATTCTCGGCATCAATATTATCTGGGCCATCGGTGGTGGCGCGATCAACCTCATCTCGGAGCGCATGGGGGCGCTGGTTTTCGCCGGCGAGAATGGCATCAGTGCCGACGCAGCAGTCGCCGCATTTTTCTTCGCGGGAGGCCTTGGACTGTTCATCGGAATGATGATCGCGCGCCGAGTGGGTGCGTTCTTCGAGTTGAGACAACGAACGATTGGCTTTATCGGTTGGAGCCTGTTTATTCAGGGACTCTTCTACGCAGCATCAGGTGCGATGTCGACGCTCGTCTTGTCGTGCGTGATGGTGTGTATCTCACGAATATTGTTGGGAGCTGAGTTTGCAGTGCAGGAAACGCTATTAATGCGTCTGGTTCCAGACAAGTTGAGAGGCAGAGTCTCCACGACCGATCGTGCAGGGGAGATGCTGATCTGGAGCTTATCGACTGGTGTTGCCGGATGGTCGCTCCACTGGATCACGCCGCGAACGCTAACGGTTATCTCAGGATTGCTCTCGGGCGTCG
The DNA here is from genome assembly GCA_035571655.1 of Pyrinomonadaceae bacterium. Lineage (GTDB taxonomy): Bacteria > Acidobacteriota > Blastocatellia > Pyrinomonadales > Pyrinomonadaceae > PSRF01. Next base: position 6,533 of record DATNCH010000014.1, on the reverse strand, counting down.
CGGGAATCGTTTGGCTGGCTTTGTTTGTTACGCGGAGAGTTCGTTTGCCAAAGAAAGTTTCTCAACCACAGATAACACAGATCGCTACGGATTAGATACAATCGTCGCCCATGCGCGTTAGACCACGTCGTCGCAAGTCAGTCGCTTTCTTCATCACGCTGGGAGCGTGCCTGGTCGCGTTGGCGATCGCGCTGAATGTCGGTTGGATACTGCTCAACTGGCGCGAAGTCGCGCTGCTTGTTTTCGGGATCATATTTTTTCTCGTCCTGATCTTTGGACTGGTCCTGAACACGACGTTCCTCATCCGCGAAATACGTCGCAACGAACAGCATGACGCGTTCATCAATGCCGTCACTCACGAATTAAAGACGCCCATCGCGTCGATCCGCCTCTACCTCGAGACTTTGAAAACACGCGAAGTCGACGAAGACCAGCGTCGCGAGTTTTACAACATCATGCTTGCCGACAGCGATCGGCTGTTATTGACAGTCGAACAGGTCCTGCGCGCCGGACGCACGGGGCTCAAACGGCGTCGGATCTCCAAGTCTGTGATCAATCTCGGTGAGATGGTCCAGGAATGTCTTGAACTGACGCGCGTGCGTTACGGACTCGGCGAGACGCACCTGATCTACAATGAGTCTCCCGAGGCAAAAGCGGTGAAGGTGGCGGGCGACGTTGACGAGCTACGCGCTGCGTTTTCGAATCTGCTGGATAACGCAGTGAAGTATTCAGACGACGAAGTGCGCGTTTCCGTGTCGGTTTCGACGCTTGACGACAAGCGGGTGGTCGTGCGCGTTGCAGACAGCGGTATCGGAATTCCGAACGCGCAACTGAAACGCATCTTCAAACGTTTTTACCGCGTGCCCGGTCGGTTCATGGCGCGTGTCAAGGGAACTGGCTTGGGGTTATTTATCGTTCATTCAGTTGTACAGAAGCACGGCGGTCGAGTGTTTGCCGAGAGTCGTGGCTTGGGCCACGGAAGTACGTTCACCGTTCAACTGCCCAGGGTGTAATTCATGAGTTCTGTTCTAATCGTTGAAGATGAGAAACACATCGCTGACGGGTTGCGCTACAACCTGAACGCTGAAGGTTACGACGTCGAGACCGCGGGAACCGGTGAAGAAGCGCTCTCGCTTTTGGTTGATTCGCGGAGGAGTTTCGACGTCGTCGTGCTCGATGTGATGTTGCCGGGGATTGACGGTTTTTCGCTGGCGTCGAAGTTGCGCTCGCAGGGACACTTCGTTCCGATCCTGATGCTGACGGCGCGCGGGCAGGCGCAGGACGTGCTGCGCGGATTCGAGGCGGGCGCCGACGATTATCTTCCGAAGCCGTTTGACCTCGGGGTTTTGATCGCGCGGATCAATGCGTTGCTGCGACGTCGCGAATGGTTTCGGAAAGATCGCAGCAGGGTTGCGCAGGACGGCGACGGGTCGAAGACGTTCGAGTTTGGTGGGAAGACGATCGACTTTGAAGCGCTCGAGCTGCGGTCAGGGTCACACACCGTGAATCTCACGCTGATGGAAGCTGACCTGCTGCGATACTTGATCAATCACGAGGGGAAGATCGTCTCGCGCAGCGCGATCCTGGAGGATGTTTGGGGACTGCGAGAGGATACGGATACGAGGGCGATCGATAACTTTATCGTGCGTTTGCGGAAATATATTGAAGAGGAACCTTCGCGACCACGGCACTTGCTGACCGTCCGAGGCGTGGGATACAAGTTCATTGCCCAGGATTTACATGATTAGATAGGATTTACCTGCAAATCATGAAAAAAATCATGTAAATCCTGTCTCAACTAGTCGCAACTATGAGCGATGCCCGCACACCCAGAATGTCTGAAAAGTCCTTCGAATAGATCGACGAGACTTTCCGCACGCGCGCAATCTTCTCGACCAACTCTTCATTCGAGATAAAACCATTCTCAGTGTGTGCGACGGCCCAGGTGGGAATGTGCGCGGAGGTGCGGAGGAGATCTTCAACAAACCCAAGATACTGCTGTTTGCTCTGTACTCTCGAACCGAGTCGCTGATCCCGCGATCTCTCCAGTTCCAACCAGAAATCATCACCGCCTCGCAACCACTCCTCGCGCCACGTCACGATCGGATCCTGCGCCGTCGTCGTCTGCGTCACGGGAACAGGCAATCTTAAAAAGAGCAAATCGGTGTGATGGCGTTCGGCAACAAAGTTTCGCACGTCCTGATTAGAACTCTTATTTCGCAGCGTGTTGTCGTGCGGTTCGGGTAGACATTCCAGCAGGCGACGAAATACCTGCGGCAGTGCGAAAGGCTCGCGCAGATTGCGAGTCCGCTCGTCGAAAGAAAGGACGTAGTCGCCCGTCATCATTCCCGCCGTCAACGCGAGCGCGCGCTTGTACGGGTCGAGATGTTCGGCGTTGACGCGCAGATTGTCGAACCACCATGCGTCAGTCTCGTTGAACCATTTGAGCAACGCACGATTTTCGAGTTTGTCTCGCGGCACATAAGCGTCGTCGAGCAACGTTTCGACGTCCTCTTCCTCGAGCCGGTCGGTGTTGTTTTCAACGAGCGCGAAGGCTTTCGTGTACGACCAGATCATCGGATCGTTTGCCGCCACGCGAACATTCCAGGTCTTCAACTGAACACACATCTCCGGCTCTCCGGTAAAGGGAAGTGCAACCGAAGAGAACTTCAGTCGCCGGAGTACGCCCAACTCGAAAGCCAACCAGCCGTTTGGAAATTGCATACTTAGTTACTTCGAAAACGAAAACAGATCCCAGGAGCGACTCTTCGTCTCCACAGTCTCTGAAGCGGGTACGTCGTCGCCATTCTTCGCAAACGAAGCCATTTCAGAAATCGGTTCGAGTGAAAGAAAAACGCTCACGACGCCAGGATCAAACTCAATCCCCGCGCGATCGATCAGTTCGCGCCGCGCCGCTTCTTCGGTCAGCGCGGGCCGGAACGGTCGGGCGTCTGTGAGGGCTGCGTACGAGTCCGCGACGCGCAGAATTCGCGCAGTCAGTGGAATCTCTTCGCGTCGTAACGCATCAGGATATCCGGCGCCGTTCCACCATTCATGGTGCCAGCGAACGAGCAATTGCGCCGCGCGATCTGCGCCGACTCTCGACGCCTCGCGTTCGCCGATAACAGGATGGCGCGCGAGATCGATTCGTTCTTCACTCGATAGCGCGCCGCTGGCCTGGATGTAGTCGCGTTCCATCGCGACCTCGCCGAGGTCGTGTAGTAACGCTGCGGCGTAAAGCGAGCCGCGATCGTGACGTGCGAGATGGAACGACGTCGCGATCTCATCCGCGATGGCGGCAATGCGTTGCGCGTGCGGGTTCTCGTAACGTTCGAACTTGTCAGTGGTTCGCGCTAGCTGGAAAAAGGCTTCGGCTGCGGCGCGGTCGATTAAGTCTGTTTGAACTGCGACCATGTTTTATCAGCCACAAAAAGGCACGAGATCGATCTAAGCCACAAAAAGGCACATAAGGCACACAAATGATCAAGAATTGATCAATCAAAAATTCTCCAGAGAGATTCTCAAACTATTTCAACTCTCGCAACAGCTCACGGGCTCTTTGATGGTTGGGATTGGCGGCCACGGCGCGCTCGGCTTCGCCCTTCGCGCGCAGCTTCAAGCCAAGGTCTCTATATAACTCCGCCAGCATTAGTCGATAGTCAACATTACCCGGATCGAGTTTTATGGCAGCGGTTAGCTCGGCTTCCGCAGCACGCCGTGTACGTTCGTCGTCCGCCAGCAGGCGTCCGTAATTCGCTCGGTAACGAGGCTCATTCGGAACTGCTCGCGCCGCCGATGCCAGGAGACCGAGCGCCATTTTCCGCTCGCCCAGTTCAAGCGCTGCGATGGCCTCTTTGAACTGTTCCGCCGCACGTTCGGCTTTGGAAACAGCCGGCTCTGCCTCGCCAACTGATTCGTGCGGCGCCTGAGCAGTCTTTGGCGCGGAGTCGGTTAACTGTGCGGCCTTCCTTCGAGCCGCGAGCTTAGAGTTGTAAGTTGCGCGAAGACCGTCGTCACGCAACGTATCGTAGGCCTGTGTGATTCGCGCGAACGCCGATTCCAAACGCGACACGAGCGCGGGATATGATCTCCGAAATCGATCCGGATGATAACGACGCGCGAGTTGGTAATATACAGTCTTCAAATGCTCCGCTGAGACATCCCAATTAACATCCATCACGTGATAGAACGTTTCCGCATTCTTCACGCGCGCAAGGAAGCTCTCGATCTCTTTGAGATCGACTTCCGATTGGTCGCGACGCGGTGTTTCAGGCTCCTTTTCAGGTTCCGGCGCGGGCGTCGGTTTGGGATCGCGAAACGCACTCTTCCAGTTTTCTCGTTTCAGCAATCCACCGAGTGCGAGCGAGTAGACGATGTGCAGCGTCTCTTCTTCACTCGCTCCGCTGATGGACGTCAGATCTCGCAAAATCATCGGTCGATCGAGACGCGAAAGCAGAAAACCCTCCGCCGGCAGCAAGCTGTCATGGACCATCGGATCCGCGAGTGGCGTGATCACCTCACCAGGATTACGAAACCGCGACGCGGCAAATTTCGCAGGTAACCGCCGGCCCGTATCGAGAAGCAAAGAGCGAACATCGATTTTCAGGTTGGAGGGGTCGTTGAGACGAGATCGCGAATCGAATTGCCACGTGCCTTCGGTCCAAAGCAATGCCAGATGCAGGACGTCCGACACCAGTTTTGCTTGAATCTGTTCCGCGGCGCCGGGAGCCAGCAACTTTTGTGCACACAGCACCTTGATCACGTCGCTATCAGAAACGCGCTCGTTAAATTGTTTCAGCGCCTGATCCGTGACGAGATTGCTTTTCAGCAGATACTCTCGTAAACGGAGAGTCCGTACATTCGATGCCGCGTACAGAAACTCACCGTTTTCAAAGTAAGCGACTACCTGCACACGATTGTTTTCCAGGCGGAGCCTGCCACCGAGAGACTTCGCTGAGATTTCCCGAATGAGTTCCGCGAGCGGTTGCTCGCCGATTTGACCTTCCATCCGCGGCCTATTTGAACAAATTTTGTCGTAAAGGGGCAAAGGCGCTATATTGATGCAACCCCTGATTGACCCCCAGCAGCAGAAAACTTTCAAACGGGTGAGATCTATTATGACAGCGACCGCAGAAAACTCCCACGAACGCGTAGAACGCCTGATCGATGAGTTAAGAAAGCGCACCGCCGAACTCGAGGAAGCAAATCGCGAACTCAGACGCGTCTCTCACTATCGCTCGTTGTTTCTCGCACGGATGTCGCACGAGCTGCGCACTCCGCTCACGTCGATCCTGGGTTTCAGCGAGATCCTGCTCGACCAGGAAGAGCTGACCGACACGCAGCGCAGGTTTTGTCAGAAAGTGCAGGACTCCGGCCTGCAACTCCAGGCCAGCTTGAATCAGCTCGTCGACCTGTCGCGGATCGAAGCGGGACAAACCGAGGTTTTTCTACAGGAATTTTCGTTGCGCGAAACGCTGCGCGAGTCGTGTGCGGCAGCGGCGCGGATGGCGCAGAAACAGCAGGTCAAGATCGACTACGAACTCGCGCCACAGATCACGACGATCGTTACCGATCAGGGAAAGCTACGGCAAACGCTTTTCAACTTTATCGCGTGGGCCGTTAGTCGCAGTCCTGCTGGTGAATCGGTTAAAGTTAACGTCGACATCGACGAGCAAGGTTTGTTGTCGATCAAGATCGTTGACAATGGTGAAGCGCGCGCCGACACGGCAAACATTTTCGATCCGGAACACGCTTCGCCCGGCCACGAGCCAAACATAAACGAGCTCGGCATCATTATCGGTCGTAAACTGCTCGAGCTGATCGGCGGAAGAGTAAGTCTGGAAAACAGCGAACCGCGCGGGCTCGCCGCCACGATTCAAATACCGGCACGTCCATTGAAGGGATGATGGTGACGGATGGAAGAGATCATAGTGCGGGAGTGCACCACGATCGAAGAGTTCGATGGCTGTGTTTACCTGCAACGCGAAGCGTTCGCCCTTCCTGATTTAGAAATTTCACCACGACGACATCTGATCGTTTCGCGCCAGGCAGGTGGCTGGACGCTGGGCGCGTTTGCAGGAGATCGGATGGTTGGTTTTGTGCACCATCTCGCGGCGGTGCGCGCAAACGATGAGATCTTCGGATACTCGCACGTGATGGCGGTCGCGAAGGACTATCAGAACAAAGGCGTGGGTGCGCGTTTGAAGTGGGCGCAGCGAGAGCGAGCGCTGGCAGAAAATAGAAAGCTCATCAAGTGGACATGGGATCCGATGCTCGCACGTAACGCCCATTTCAATCTGAACCGGCTGGGCGCGATCGTCGATACATACGCCGACAACTTTTACGGAATCGACTATGGCGCCGAACAGGATTTAGGTTTGCCGAGCGATCGGATGTCGGCGACGTGGAACCTGGACTCGGCGCGTGTGCGTGCGCTCGCTGCCGGCGCTTCGGGCACGATTGATTCGGAGCCGGGCGCCAGGGTTGCGATACCTTCGGAATGGAGCGCACTCGTCAAACACGATCCGCAACGC
>DATNCH010000013.1:0-21267 GCA_035571655.1 Pyrinomonadaceae bacterium | reverse complement strand
GGAAACGGTGGATCGCTGCGCGTCGCAATCAGCGCATGAGCGTGTGGTGCGAGTCGTTCGATCAGGAAGCTGAGGGCCTCGTGAATACCGTGTTCTGTGATGACGTGATAATCGTCAAATGCGAGCACAAACTCTTTATCGTAAGCATTTATCTCATTCAGAAGAGACGTGAGAACAACTTTCAGCGGTGGCGTGTTTGCCCGGCTCTCGAGCAGCCTCGCACTCTCGTCGCCCAGATCCTGGTCGACCGTCTGGAGCGCTCCGATTAAATAGTCGAGAAAGCGTGCCGGTTCGTTGTCTTCTTCGTCGAGTGAAAACCAGGCCAGCGGTGTGTCAGTTTCCTTCCGCCAGGCGGCCACCAGCGAGGTTTTCCCGAACCCTGCGGGCGCAGACACCAGCGTCAGCTTGCCGCGCAGTCCTTCCTTTAGTTGATCGAGTAAAACGGGGCGGTCAACCAGCGTCTGCCTGGCCGCGGGCAGGTACAGCTTGGTGGCGAGTCGCATAGGGAGAACGCAGTTTAAGCCACAAAAAAGCACAAAACAATTATTTTGGGGTTTTGTGCCTTTTTGTGGCGCAAACAAATACACCTCACAAATGTATCTTTCGGCATATGCGACTACACCCGTCCATTTTCTATCTTGACGCTGCCCACAACGGGTTCAAAAAGTCAGATAGAAAGGACCGCCGCAATGCCTGGCCTTATTCGTTCAAAAATCACACTCTTAATCGCCCCGATTCTGGTCGCAGCCGCCGGATCAACAACGTTAGCGCAGGAACCGCTGCTGATTCCGGCCGGCGTCGACATCCTGACCCTCGATAAGGCCATCGAAATCGGCCTCGAGAATAATCGCTCAACCAAAAACGCGCGGCTCGAAGCGGAAAAATCCGACGACCGTCTGGCAGCGACCCGCACACGCCTTTATCCGGGTTTCAAACTAACGGGCGGTGTTTCCAAACCGCTGACCACCTTTGACACCACGTTCGAGAAAGGTGTCTTCGGAACATTCCCGGGCACTGGGCCGGTTCCGAATGAAGACACCGTGATCACGTCTTCGACGAACCCGAACGCCGCTGTCGTGGCCCAACTGACCCAGCCGTTGTCGCAGCTCCATCGCATAAAACTTCAGATCAAACAGCAGGAAACCGCCGGTGAGATCTCCCGTGCACAACTGAGCACCGCGGAACAAACGCTGGTCAACGAAATCAAGCGCGCCTACTACGCGATCCTGCAATCGCAAGGCGCCGCGCAGGCTGCCGAGGCAAACATCAAGCTCTATCACGAGCTCGACCGCATCACTGGTGAATACGTGATTCAACAGGTGGCGCTCAAAACTGAGCACATGGACGTCCAGACGCGACTCGCCAAAGCCGAGTACGACGTGATGACCATCAACAATCAGTTACTCGATCAGAAAGAGCAACTCAACCACTTACTCGGGCGCGACGTACGGACCGAATTCGCCGTGAGCAGTGGTGATGAAACAGTCTCGGCGGTCATGCGCGAAACGGATCTCATTCAGGCGCGCGAGCGGGCACTAGCGAACCGGCCTGAGATACGTGAAGCGAAGTTGAAAGTCGAATCAGCAAAACTCGATAAGCGAATCAAGAAGTCAGAGTTCATTCCCGACGTGAGTTTCACCGTCAACTACGCGACGACGTTCAGCTATTCGAATTTTGTCCCGCGCAGCTTGAGCGCCGTCGGCGTGTCAGTGGAATGGGAAGTTTTTGATTGGGGGCGCAAGAAACACGAGGTGGCTGACAAAGAGAGGAGCGTTAGCCAGGCCAACAATTCGCTGCTCGACGTGCAGAGCGAGGTGTTGCTGGAGGTTAACGCTCGCTTTCGACAGATGCAGGAGAGCCGGCAGATGTTGAAGGTCGCGAAGTTGGCCCAGACGCAGGCACGCGCGAACGTGCAGTTGGTCACTTACAAATATCGTTTGGACGCGGCGCTTCTCAAGGACGTGCTCCAGGCGCAAACAAGCCTGGCAAATTCAGATTACGACTACGAGAAGGCCTTACTCGCCTTCTGGACAGCAAAGGCCGATTTCGAAAAAGCGATAGGAGAAAACAAATGAACACGAGAACCACGATTCTAATCATCACCAGCTTGACGCTCCTGGCACTGACGATTGGCTGCAAGACCACGGCCCGGGAGAAGACGATCAAGCCCGTCAAAGTAAAGACAGTCGAAACTCATACAGGAACCAGCAGCGTCCGCTATTCGGCGAGTATCCGGCCGAGTTCGCAGGTCGAAGTCGCATTCAAAGTCGGCGGTTATGTCGAGTCGATCAAGCACGAGTCAGGACGTTACATACAGGCCGGCGACACGGTGGGTAAAGGAGCAGTCTTGGCCCAACTGCGGCAGAGTGATTACGCCGCAAAAGTCAATGAAGCGCGGTCGCAGCAAGGTGAAGCACGTTCTTCGCTCGACACGAGCAGTGCGCAGTTGAAAGAAGCGATCACGGCGGTTGAAACGAGCCGCGCGCAGTTAAGAGATTCGGAAGCTGCGCTCGAACGGGCGAAGTTGGATTTTCAACGAGCCGAAGCGCTGTTTGCGACGCAGAGCATCACGAAGCCTGACTTCGATGCTGCCAAAGAACGGTTTGAAGTCAACAAAGCGAAATTCGACGCGGCGAAGGCGCAACTCGCAGTCGCCGAAGCAAAAGTGAATACCGCGAAATTCCAGATCGGCGCGGCTGAGTCACGCGTCAGGACGACTGAAGCCACTGTCTACACGGCGAGCATTCCGCTCGGCGATGCACAGTTGCGAGCACCGCTCAGCGCGGTGGTTATCGAAAGAAAGATTGAGGTTGGTCAACTTGTTTCCACCGGAACGCCGGCGTTTGTGTTGGCGGATCTGAGTTCAGTCAAGGCCGCGTTCGGTGTGCCGGATCTCGCGTTACAGAATTTCAAACTCGGCGACACGCTCACGATGACGACTGATGCGGTGCCGGGAACGGAGTTCACGGGTCACATCTCGCGAATCTCGCCCGCGGCCGATCAGAGCAGCCGCGTGTTTGACGTTGAAGTAACGATTGAGAATTCAGAAGCGTTGCTTAAGCCCGGAATGATCGCGTCGATCGCGGTTACCGAAACGTCCGCATCAGCGGTACTTCCGGTCGTTCCCTTGACCGCGATCACGAGATCGAAAGCTGATCCGAATGCCTACGCAGTCATGGTTGTTGAAGACGCGGGTGGCAAGCACGTCGCGCGATTACGCAACGTCACGCTTGGTGAGTCATACGGCAACTCAGTCGCTGTGAATAGCGGCGTAAAGGCCGGAGAGATCGTCGTCACGATCGGCGTCACGCAAGTCGCGGACGGCGAAGAAGTCCGGGTAACGCCATAAGCGTTGCACTTGGATGAGGTCAGTACCGTAACGCGGTAGCGTCGGGTCACCTCGGAGATACGAACCTAAATATACTTAGAGGAGCTGCAATCATGTCCCACGGAAAATCAGATCAGGAACTCATCAACGGCAAGCACAACACGGCACGTTTCTTCGTGCAAACGCGCCAGGTCTCGTGGGTGCTGCTAATACTTACATGCGCGTGGGGCATCTACGGCTATATCAGCATGCCCCAGCGAAAAGATCCGGAAGTGCAGGTGCGCACGGCGGTGGCGCTCGTGCCCTGGGCCGGAACGAACGCTGAAAAGGTCGAGCAGCTCGTGACCCGCAAGGTCGAAGAGCAGATGGCCGGCAACTCCAAGGTCACGAAAATCGAATCGATCTCGCGCACCGGCCTCGCGATCATCTACGTCGAGCTGGACGAGAATCTGAAAGAGACTGGAAAAGAGTTTGACGACATCAAGCTCAGGCTCGACGGCATTCGAGATCTTCCGAACGGCGCTGGTCCAATCAATTTCATCAAAGACTTCGGCGACACGGCCGCTTTGATGCTGACGGTTGCGAGTCCGAAGACAGACGACGCCGAGCTCGACTTGCGGGCGCGTGCGATACAGACCGCCATCGAGCACGAACGTGCGGGAGTCGGTGGCGATCGGTTCACGCTGGTTCTTAACTCGCCGCTCGCGTTGCAGCCACAACTCTTACACACGCCGATCGAGTTGTTTCTCGCATATATAAAGGAGCAGAACTTCGCGACAGATGTGCGCGTGATTCACGGCGATCGCTTTGTCGGTTTCGACGGCGTGTCGAGCAGGAACGAACAGGAAATCCTTGCCTTCGTCCAGCAGTTCATCACCGAAAGGCTTCAGGCCGCGGAGTTTCATCCAGACGCGTGGGCGCCGATGGTCGTCCGCGACCCGAGCGAAGTTCCCGCAAAACTGAAAACGGTCGCGGGTGATAAGTACAGCTATCGACAGATGGACCAGTTCACAGACTTGATCGAGAAGACGCTCAAGAGCGTGCCACAAGTGTCGAAAGTGAGTCGCTCCGGCATCCTTAACGAAAACGTATTCTTACTTTATTCCCAGGAGCGTCTCGCTTCCTACAACATTCAACCGGGCACGCTCGAGAACGCGATGAAAGGCCGGAACATCACGACTTCCGGTGGGCAGGTCAACGTCGAGGGTAAAAACGTGACGCTCGATCCTGCCGGCGAATTCAAGAGCGAAGACGAGATCGGAAACGTCCTCGTGCCGACCACCAAGGGAAGCTCAGTGTATCTGCGCGACCTGGTTGACGTGGTGCGTGCGTACGAGAGTCCCGCGCGGTTTCAGAATTTCTTCAACTGGCGCGACAGTCATGGGAATTGGCAACGCAGTCGCGCGATCACGCTGTCCGTTCAGATGAGATCGGGTGAACAGATTGCGGAGTTTGGCAAGCAGGTCGATGCGGCGCTTCACGGGTTGAGGCAGCAGATGCCGGAAGACCTGATCTATGCGCGTACTTCCGATCAGCCGTTGCAGGTCGAAGAGAGCATCGACCTTTTTATGACAAGCCTTTATGAAGCGATCGCTCTCGTGGTCGTCATCGCGCTGATCGGTTTCTGGGAATGGCGCTCGGCGTTGCTGATGGCGATCTCGATTCCGGTAACTCTGGCGATGACGTTCGGCATGATGCACATACTCGGAATCGACCTTCAGCAGGTTTCGATCGCGACGTTGATCATCGCGTTGGGATTGCTGGTGGATGATCCGGTCGTGGCTGGAGATGCCATCAAGCGCGATCTCGCAGCGGGCCATCCGCCCGTCATTGCTTCGTGGCTTGGACCCACGAAACTCGCGACGGCGATTCTCTACGCGACGATCACAAATATCGTTGCTTATCTTCCGTTCCTGATGATCAAGGGTTCGACGGGTGAGTTCATTTATACGCTGCCAATCGTGATTGCATGTTCGCTCGTGGCATCGCGGGTGGTATCGATGTCGTTTATTCCGTTTCTTGGTTATTACTTGCTGAAACCGAAGTTTGAAATGCCGATTACCGAGCGACGCAAGAAGGGTTTTGCTGCTCGCTATTACAGCCTGGGTACATGGGCCATCGAGCACCGCTGGAAGGTGATGGCGGGCGCGGTTCTGTTGCTGTTCGGCGGTGGCGTAATCATGGCCCAACTGAAGACGCAGTTCTTCCCGAAGGATCTTTCGTACCTTTCGTACGTCGACGTTTGGCTGCCCGCTGATGCGCCGTTGTCTGCAACCAGCGAAGCGGCGGCGAAGTCGGAAGAGATCATTCGCGAAGTGATCGACGAATACGGCCATCATCACGTGGACGACGACGGTAATCCGCGCGAGGTGCTGAAGTCTCTGACAACTTTCGTCGGCGGTGGTGGACCAAGGTTCTGGTTCTCGCTCTCGCCGGAGTTGCAGCAGTTGAACTACGCGCAGATCATCATTCAGGTGAAAGACAAGCACGACACGGCACACCTGGTTGGACCGTTGCAGAAGGCGCTTTCTGAGCGAGTGCCTGGTGCGCGTATCGACGTGCGACAACTTGAATCCGGAAAGGCCGTTGGTCTGCCGGTGGCGATACGGTTGACTGGTGAAGACACGACGACGCTTCGAGGTTATGCGGATCGTGTGAAGATGATCATGGAAGAGACCTCGATTGCGGATCGCGTTCGTGACGATTGGGGCGAGGAGAGCTTTGCCGTCGGACTCAAAACCGATTCCGAACGAGCGAATACGGCGGGTGTAACGAACTACGATGTGGCGATGGCGTCGCAGTCGGCGATGTCGGGGCACCAGGTGACTACTCTGCGCGAAGGCGACAAACAGATTCCCGTCGTTGCGAAGTTGCGAATGGAAGAGCGCGCGCAGTTGGGTGATCTCAAGAATCTCTATGTCTATTCAAGTCAGGGATCGCAAAAGATCCATCTGCGCCAGGTGTCTTCGATGGAGTATGGAATGCGAACCGAGAAGATGCGTTCGCGCAATCAGTTTCGGACCATCACGGTTTCGGCGATGCCGGGAGAGGGCAAGCTGCCTTCCGAGGTGATGAAGGCTGCGCGTCCGAAACTGGAAGCGCTGTCGAAGGAGATGCCGGCTGGATTTCGGATGGAAATCGGAGGTGAAGAAGAGGATCAGATCAAGAGCTTCAAGGAACTCGTGATTGTGCTCATGGTTTCAGTGGCGGCGATATTTGTGGCGCTGGTGTTTCAGTTCAAAAACGCCATCAAGCCGTTCATCGTGTTTGCCGCGGTGCCGTTCGGTATGGTTGGCGCGGTGGCAGCACTGTGGATCATGGGCCAGCCGTTCGGGTTTATGGCGTTTCTGGGAATCGTGAGTCTCGTCGGCGTGATCGTCAGCCACATCATTGTGTTGTTTGACTTCATCGAAGAGAAACATGCAGAGGGTGCGCCGTTGATCGAGGCCTTGCTCGACGCCGGCATCATGCGTCTACGACCGGTGCTGATTACAGTTGGGGCTACGGTCATCGCGTTGTTTCCGTTGGCATCGCATGGTGGGCCACTGTGGGAGCCGATGTGTTACGCACAAATCGGCGGACTCAGCGTGGCGACGTTCATCACGCTGTTGCTCGTGCCGGTGATCTACTCGATCTTCGTGCTCGATCTGAAATTGGTGAAATGGGAAAAGACGGAGGAAACTCCCAAGACAGTTCCCGTTACCGCCTGATTTCGCGGGCGCATCGAGGGGGCGGGGCGGCATTCACTTGCCGCCCCTTTTCTTTATGTCTTTTGTTTATGCGTCTTTTGTGCCTTTTTGTGGCTGCTTCGTTTTTGCTCTGTTGCCGGCACGTTCGTACTCAGTGATCGCCTGCGCCTCCTTGAGCAGCGCATTCCGGAACGATCCAAGCACCTTCAGCAGCAGATCGAGTTTTCGCAGACTCTCGCGTCGCGCGCGCACCGTGCCGAGAAAAAACTCGAGCTGAATCCGGCGACGACAGTCAGCAATCGTCAGCATGTAGTGGCCCCACTTGTATTCACCACCACGACTCGACTCAACTTCCGCCAAAATGTAAGAAGTGGTCCCACTGGAAACTGATGCGAGAAAAACGCGTTTTCGGAAAAATGGATTATTCATGTGAGGTAACGCTCTTTGTCATTGAATTAATTTGCCGCTCGCGTATAATACGCGGGCTCACCTCTCTTGTCAACGATATTAGTTAAACGTCGTCCTCATATAGGATGAGAAAAGAGGAATAGTATGGATCTGCTCGACCACATCGCGGCGAGGCTTAGAGATCTGCGCGTCAGCTACAACAGTGGCGAAGGACTCTCGCAGGAATCACTCGCAAATCGTTTGAAAGTCGCTCCAAATACGATCTCCCGCTGGGAGACCGGAACATATCGGCCCAGTGTCAAGGACCTCGAAAAAATCGCACGCTTCTTCGGCGTCTCTATCATTTCGTTCTTTCCATCCGAGATGGCGAACGAAGCCGAAGACGAAAACCTCAAAGCGCTCTTACGTACTGCCAGACAGTTACATCCTTCGGATATCGAAGAGTTGAGAAAATACGCTGAATTTCGCAGGGCGCGCGGGATCTATCAGGGAAAGACTCGTCCTCAACCGGGTCGGAAAGCAGGTAAACACAAGTGAACGTACAACATTACTACGAAGATCTTCGAGCGCTCGCAAGGCAAGTGCGCTCGGAACACGGACTCTCGTCACCACGTGTCCTCCCAGGTGACCTCATGCGGATCTACGCACAATACGGAATCGTTCTCGACGAATGGCCGTATCGCTTTCGACATTTGCGAGGAGCGTTCATCAACGATCATCTCGGCACGACGATCATGATTGCGAAGGGTCTGCCTCAGGATCCGATGGTTTTCACCATGGCTCATGAGCTGAAACATTTCTTTCGCGATCGCGATCTGGGTATTTCCTACTGCGATCAATCGAATTTGAACAAGAGCCTGGAAGTGGGAGCGGAGATTTTCGCAGCGGAGCTGCTCTTTCCGGACCGCGATTTTGTCGCGCACATGAATGCGATGGGAATCCGCAGAGATCAGTGTCTGCCCAGGACGCTCATCAGTCTGAAACGAAAGACAGGAACGACGCTCAGTTACGCAGGGCTCGCAATTAAAGCTGAACGACTCGGGTTCGCGCCGTCACATTCGTTAACGACAATCAAAACGTGGCGGCGGCTCGAGGCGCTTTACAGCGCGCCGGCGCAACCGCCACTGCGAGGGAGCAGCATGCACTGGCATTAACGACAGACCAGCATCGGCTCCTTATCGCATAAGAATGTTCTTTACTCGTTGTGGGCGGCCCGCGGGGCTGCCTCGTGTGGCGAGAGGTCTGAAGACGGGCTTTAACTGCCCACGTACTTTCGCCTCTTTAAAAGGAACCGAAATGGACGGTGGCGACGGTGACTCGCCGTGCGATATCAAACGCAGCGTGTCACCGCGTCGCTGTGCGTGGCAACAAACGAACTTGCCCCTGGTCTCGATCAAGTAAATCGGACGTTCGAACTCTGACCACGAACCATCCGCAACGGTTTTAATCTTCGGATACAACTGAAGCACGCTGCCAGGTGGGAGGAGAGGCCACATCATTCGATCCGACGTACCGATCAGCACCAGCGGTCCGCGTTCCCAGTCGACGTCGAGCATCAGCATCAAGGGAACGTCTGACCAGACCTCGAGGATGTGACGTATTGCGCTCCTCGGATCCTGAAGTAAGGTGGTGAGTTCTCGCTTGTCCATAATATTAGGTTGACGGGTTGACGGATACGTTATCGATAAAGTGACGTTCCCGCCATTCGCTTTTCCCCCATACGACACTCATACATTTCCCTAAGGGTTCTCCTGCATTTTTCGAAAAAATCATTGACACGCCTCTGAACCAGACATAACATCCGCCGCAGCTTTCGGTTTCTAATGACATAAGTTGAAGTAGTTTGCTCCCAGACTGATTTCTCCGGTGCTTCTTCTCACAACTGAGAGTGGCGCGAGGGTTGAGGTGTGTCTTAGTACCGTCGCGGTAACCTTTTTATTTTCTTCACCTTAACTCACTTTTTCATCTGAGATCGTCCTCATGTAAATACACATATAGACATAACTGTCCGGTCTGAAGCCCCGACGGGACTAATCCAGAAAGCCCAGAGAACGAAATGCTGGATCAGCGCCGAGTGGCAACACAACCAGATGAGAAGCGCGAACGGTTATTCACCGAGCGGTATGAAAGTCTGCTCGCGTGGGCCTTGCGCCTGACGAATTACCAACGAGATGCTGCTGAAGATCTCGTACAGGATGCCTTTGTGCAGTTCGTGCTCGGCCGGACCAAGCTTGAAGAGATTGAAAACATCGACGGATATCTAAGACGAATGTTGCGCTATATGCATGTGTCAAGAATCAATCGCTCGGCGCAACATCTGCACGAATCGGCGCTCTCAGTTGCCGACTACGACTCTTGTCGCCTCGGCTGGTCGGCCATTGAAACCCCGCGCCGCGTGCAGGCCTCTGAAGAGCTTCATCAAATCTGCGCTTACGCATGTTCGCGAAAGGAATCATCGCGAGCAGGCAGCGTCCTTATCCTGCGCTTCTTTCACGAATATTTTCCTACCGAGATCGCAGCGGTTTTGAACAGTTCCAGACATTCCGTTGACGAGTTACAACGATTCGCTCGCCGTGAAGCAAAGCTGTTCATGGATGAACCCGGCCGGCTGCGCTTTGTAAACAAGATGGGATCTGAGCGGCAGCAGTTCAAGTATCTAAAATCAGAAGGCGATTTGATGCTCGGGCTTCGGCAAATGATCTTTGATTCTTGTAAAGGCGAGTGCATATCGAGGCAGGAGCTCGAACAAGCTTATTCAAAAGACGATGGCGATGCGCTCACCACTCCGAAACTCGCGCACATCGTAAGTTGTCCATACTGTCTCGACGCTGTGAATAGTTTGCTCGGACTGCCTCTTCTATCTGACCGCTACGAGACTGGCCGTTCCGATTTCAGAGAGCCTCCGGGAGACGCGAATGGCGGCGGCGCTTCTGGTGGAGGATCGGGGAATCTGCCGACAAAGTTTGGAAAGCGACTGCGCGAGATCCACGAGCATAAGCCCCAGGAGCTTCGGATTTCAGTTAATAGTTTTCTCGTGAGCTCGTTGACCGTGAGCTCAGACTTGAACGAAGTGAATCTCAACCTCACCCAGGATGATCCGATTGAGTTCGTCGAAGTTTGCAGTGAACAGGGAGTGCCACTGCTCTTCTTTACCGTCGATCCGGTTGGACCTGATTCCGAGCAGTGGGCCTGGATCGAGCTCAGCGAAGGACGGTTCCTCGAAGCTTCCTTTTACAATGAGAATGGTCCGAGCCTGCGCGTCATCTATAAAGATCCGCTGCCGGAAGAGGCTTTCAATACCGGCGAAATGTCTAATGCAAACGCTTTGTCCTCACCCCTTTTTATCGTCCCTGAACCGGCGCGCGCGTCGCTTCAGCGTGGGAACTTCAGTCTTCAGTCCTGGACCACCTGGTTAGCCGGTCTAGTTCGAAGACGTGTAGTTGCTGAGGAAAACACAACGCCGTCGAATGACGCATTTGTTCGATCGATCGACGATGGTTTCAGGGAGAGTTCTTTCCTCACGTTGATGGGCCAATCGACGAATCGCAATCAGTGGGGACGGTTCAGTCTGTTTGTCGCATTGGCTTCAGCGGCTTTGATTGGTGGTTTCCTGTTCTTCAAAGCGAGCCTGCCACCGCCGTTGACTGCGACTACCCTGCTCGAGAGTGCCACCGTCGCAGAACAGGTGAAGCAGCAGATCCCCGATAAAGTCAGACATCGCTCGATTCGTCTCGAGGAGCGGCGGAGTGCCGAAGGAGCGATGGTCGCGCAACGACGGATCGAGATCTGGGAAAATCGTGCCTCGGGCAATCGGGCCCAGAGACTTTACGATGATTCGAACCGGCTCATTGCCGGCGCATGGGAAAAATCCGATGGCTCTCGCATTGTTTATCAGCACGGTTCAAAGCCGCAGTCGCAGCCAAAGCTCGCGACACCTGACAATCTCCTGTTCAACCTCGAAGACGTTTGGCAACTGGATCCTTCACCGCAAACTTTCCGTGCGCTGATTGGTGAACCAGGTCTTGCAGACGTCGAGGAGAGGTCAACAACTTACGTTATCACTTATGAAAGAGTCCGGACGATTGGCGCCAGCCGTCTTTTGAAGGCCACTCTCACCCTGACCAAGTCAGACCTTCATCCAATCGAACAGACTTTGCTCGTACAACGAGGCGACGAATCACGCGAATACCGGTTTGGCGAGGCGAATGATGAACTGCTGCCCGCGAAGGCAGCGGCCTTTGAGATAGAACCGGAACTGATAGGAGGGGCAAGGGAACCTGGCAGGACCGGAGACTGGGCGCTCCGGGACCTCACCACTAGCCGTGTCCCTCCGACGCTCAGCACGTCGACACCACCCGCAGCTTCGGCAGAGCTGGAAGTCGACGTAGCATACTTGCTCAATCTGGCCAAGGCCGACCGGAATGAGCAAGTTGCCCTCACGCGCAGCGCAGGTGGGTCACTGCGCGTCGAGGGAGTGGTGGACACTCAGCAGCGCAAAGAAGAATTCCTGCGAACGCTGGCGCCGGTCAGTAATAACCCTGCGGTGGTCATCGATATTCGCACTGTTGCCGACGCAACGGCGGGTCGCACTGCGGCTGGTCCGTTAACAGTTCAGGAGACGGAAGAGACTGCCAACACTGTGGCTGCGGATGAAGAGCTGCGCGCATATTTCACCAAAAAGGATCCCGGTGGTCCAACTGATGAGACGATCCGATCTTATTCGTCGCGAGTGGTGAATCGCGCCTACAGCGCGCTGTTTCATGCGATTGAGCTAAAGAAGCTGATAAGTCGATTTGCGAATGTTGATATGCGCACGGTGGCTCCAGATGCGCGGGCCAAGTGGCTCAGCATGTTGCGGCAACATGCGTCTGCGTTCGCTCGTGAGAATGAGTTATTGCGCCAGGAGATTCAGCCGATCTTTTTTCCCGGATCGGGTTTGCAGGTAGCGGAAGAGTTTTCGATTCAGAGTGACGGCGATCTCGCTCGAGCTGTCGAACGGCTGCACCGAGTGGCACTCTCGAACAACGACGCAATCCGCTCCGCATTTCTGATCTCGTCGCACAGCTCCGCTGCTGCGGTCAAATCGGCCGCGTTCTGGCTGTCGCTGCAACGCGCAGAAAATTTGGCTGAACGAGTTATGGAGTATCAAACTTCGAGCAATTGAAATTGCTCGCGAAGCTGCCTTCATCGGCAGCTTCAATTTTTGAGTTGTACTCGGCAACTGCAAGCCTGTTAGCCCAGAAAAAGCACGACTCTATTGTAAGTCTTTGATCTGACGGTGAGATCTGTTTACCGGAAGTCAGGGTTGAACCATGCTCATCCTCGCGTGCGGTCCAGGGCAGACGACGATGAGCGCGACAATAAATTCGACAGGACCTTCTCATCGCCCGGAAGACTGTCCTCTGCTCACAGGAGAACTCTCATGCCCAGAAACCCGTACGAGTGCACGTGTGTTGTCTGTCCTCCACCTGAAGTCCCAGAGATCGGAAGCGATCTACAAGCGCGAGTTCCCCTTCTTTTGCGTTTCCTCCCTGCTGCGTTTTATATGCTGCTCTTATTCACGTTTTGCCAATCATTCGTAATCGATGTTTCAGCTCAAAGCGCCACCGCGACGCTCAGTGGCACAGTCATGGATGACGATGGCGCTGTAATTCCCGGCGTGCACGTCGCCGTGATCAGCGTCGGGCAAGGATTTGAGAGAGCGACGACGACGAACAACGAAGGCATTTTTGTAGTTCCACTCCTGCTGCCCGGAAACTATACCGTCAAAGCCGAACACGAAGGCTTCAATCCCACTGAACTTCGAGACGTGATTTTGAACGTAAACGATCAGCGCATGATCAAAATCTCGTTGAAGGTCGGACAATTGAAGAGCACAACGGTGGACGTGGTTGATAGTCCACCGCTGATCGATGAATCAGCAGCGGTGGGAACGATCGTCGACCGGCGGTTCGTTGAGAATTTGCCACTCAATGGCAGAAGCGTTCAGCCATTGATAAATCTCTCGCCGGGCGTTGTTTTGACGAAAGCCACAAACGTCGAAGCGGGACAATTTAGCGTCAACGGTCAACGAGCAAATGCGAATTACTTCACCATCGATGGCGTAAGCGCGAACATCGGAGTGAGTGTTGGTCTTGACCCGTATCAGGCCGCTACGGGAGCGTTGCCGGGTTTCTCTGCTTCGGGCGGTACGAACAATCTCGTCTCTGTGGACGCGCTGCAAGAGTTCAAGATGCAAACTTCCAGTTATGCGGCGGAGTTTGGCCGAACACCCGGCGCACAAGTGCAATTACTCACCCGCGCAGGCACAAACGATTTTCACGGGAGTGCGTTTGAATATTTTCGCAATGAAGCTTTTGACGCTAACGACTGGTTCAATAACCAACGCAAGCTGGCGAAACCAGCTACGCGGCAGAGTGATTTTGGTTTTGTGCTTGGGGGTCCAATTCTCTTGCCGCGATTCGGGGAGGGCGGTCACCAGCCATGGTTCAATGGGAAGAACTCCACGTTCTTTTTTTTATCCTACGAAGGTCTGCGTCTGCGTCTACCTCAGAGTAGAGGCGTCGATGTACCTTCATTGGCGGCCCGGCAAGCAGCTCCTGCGGGAACCCAACCTCTCGTGAACGCTTATCCGTTACCAAATGGTCCAAACCGAATCGCAGCGAATGGTCTGCCCAATGGACTTGCAGTGTTCAATGCGAGCTTTTCGAACCCGTCGAATCTGGACGCCACCAGTGTCCGCGTCGATCATGCGGCCAACAGCCGCGTGACATTCTTTGGACGTTACAATTACTCACCGTCATTTGTAGTTGAAAGAGGACAAGCGCCAAATCTTCCCGTCAATAGTCTTGCGCATTACGATTTATCTACCCAGACGCTTACAGGCGGGGCGACGATCCTGTTTACTCCGAACGTTAATGGGGAGCTCCGGCTGAACTACAGCAAGAACTCGGGCCGGCTCTTTTATGAGCTCGATGATTTCGGCGGAGCTGTCGCTCCACCCGATTCCGTCCTGTTTCCATCTGGAACCTCGCGAGAGAAAGACGTCATCTTTATCTTTTTGCTTGGCTCTTCGAACACGTCTCTCCAGGTTGGGACGACTGCCGCAAATATTCAGCGCCAATTCAATAGCATCGGCAACCTTTCCGTCATCGCGGATACTCATCAATTTAAGTTCGGTATCGACTATCGGCGTCTCAGCCCTATAGTCCGACCCCAGGATCATTTTTACACAGTTCAATTCAACGGTGTCGGAACGCCTGGAGCGGTCACGCAGCCTGCAGGTACGTTATTGGCCGGAAGAGCCGGAGGTGCATCGATTCGAACGTGGTCAGGTACGGTTTTCCC
This sequence comes from Pyrinomonadaceae bacterium, assembly GCA_035571655.1. Classification (GTDB taxonomy): domain Bacteria; phylum Acidobacteriota; class Blastocatellia; order Pyrinomonadales; family Pyrinomonadaceae; genus PSRF01. The sequence goes on along the minus strand of DATNCH010000013.1, from coordinate 6,495 downwards.
TGTATTCAACAACGTCTCCCTGTATGGTCAGGATGACTGGCGGGTGAGCCGCCGGTTAACATTGAACTATGGGTTACGTTGGGAACTAAACCTGCCCCCCACCGAAAACAGCGACAACCCTGCGGCTACTGTGATCGGGCTGCAAAATCCCGCCACGGCTACTATTGCTCCCCCCGGTACTTCCTTGTGGAACACCAGCTATACCAACTTCGCACCGCGTGTTGGAGTGTCTTATCAACTTTTCCAGACACCGGGCCGTGAAACGGTACTGCGCGGAGGCGGTGGCATTTTCTACGATCTCGGATACGGTTCGATCATGAACGCATTCTCAAACGCCTATCCTTACGTTTCGCTGAGGACCGTTTTGAACGTGGCATATCCTCTGAGTCCCGCTGACGCGGCGCCGTCGCCGGTCCCTACAGTTACTCCGTTATATGTGTATGACCCAGACATCAAACTCCCACGAACTTACCAGTGGAACTTTTCTATCGAGCAATCTCTCGGTATGAATCAAACTCTAACGGCCTCTTATGTGGCTGCCGTCGGACGTGACCTGCTTCGTCTGGATACCGTTTGGGGCACGCTTCGTGGAGGAACTCTCAATCGTGCAGTGTTCCCCGCAGATGCTCAAGTTATCGTGGCGCGAAACACCGCCACGTCCGATTACCATGCTCTCCAGGTGCAGTTCCAACGGCGTCTCGCGAAAGGCCTGCAAGCGTTGGCATCGTATACGTGGGGACATTCGATAGATATAGCCTCTACTGATTCGGCCAATCTCAACCTGCCTTCCGATCGAACCGACCCACACAATGATCGCGGTCCTTCTGACTTCGACGTTCGACACGCGTTCAACGGCGGTGTCAGCTATGACATTGCTCCCCTGCTGGAGAACGGCGTAGGAAACGCGATATTTCGCCATTGGTCGGTCGACGGAATTTTTACCACCCGTACGGCGACGCCGGTGAATGTCTTTTACGGCGTCACCATTCCCTCACTCGGCGTCAGAGCTAATGTGCGTCCTGACCTGGTAGAAGGCATCCCGATTTATGTTGACGACCCATCCGCCGGAGGAGGACGGCGTTTCAACAATGCGCGCGTAATCATACCCGGCAATCCCAACGCTCAAATTGGACCTTTCTTTAGACCAGCCACGCCAAGGCAAGGCTCACTCGGTCGCAACGCGTTGCGTGGCTTTCCAGTTCATCAACTGGATTTCGCCCTGCGCAGACAGTTCAATCTTAGTGAACGAGTAAACCTACAGTTCAGGACGGAGTTCTTTAACATTTTCAACCATCCGAATTTCGGAGATCCGGATCCGTCACTCACCTCGAGTACATTCGGCGTTTCAACGGCGATGATGGGCAGAAGCCTGGGTAGCGGTGGAGCTGCTGGAGGGTTCAACCCGTTGTACCAAATCGGCGGCCCGCGTTCGATTCAGTTTTCATTGAAACTCGGGTTCTAACTCTTTAGATCAGAAATTTGCGAGTTGCACTAGAGGAGGTCGGTATTACCTGCGGTGATCAATATTGCCATTGGTTTTTGTCTCCATGGTGGACCAACCGGCTACTGCAGGTGGTACTGACCTCCGCGAATAGTGTTTTCATTTTCGCGTGTTTCCTGCTGTTTGTTACTGACCGCTCCGCCTTCGGGCAAAAACAACTCGCACCGATACCCATAAAAGAAGCGCTTAAGACTCTGAGTCTTCCCAACCTGACCCCGATCGACCTGTCGCCGGATGGAAGACTGGTGGCATACACGTTGCGCGATATCGGTCGCAAGGTGCAGGCGACGACCTCACACTCACCAGCAGATCTCGAGCGCAAGGGCATTCCTCGCACTGTCGATTTTTGCGATATCTGGATCAGCGATACAGCCACCGGAATCGCGAAGAATCTAACGCAGGGCCGCGGCACAAGCTGGTCACCCGTGTGGTCCCCTAATGGAAAATACCTGGCGTTCTACTCGGACCGAGATGGCACGCCGGCTCTGTGGATTTGGGAGAAAGCGTCCGGCGCACTGCGCAAGGGCTCAGAAGCTACTGTGCGCACGCGGCTGGACACGACTGTTCCTCGCTGGACGCCGGACAGCAAAAGGCTCGTCGTCAGGGTGCTTCCGAAAGGTATGAAGCTTAGCGAAGCCGAAGCCTTGATGGACCAGCCAATCACGGAAACCAACACCCCAAGTACCAGCAAAGAACCCGGATCAACGGTAGTTCTCTTTAGTTCAAAGGCTGCTAATTCCCGTGAAAAAGAGAAACCGAGGCCAAACACTAATCTGACAGCCTACGCGTGGGATATTGCCCTCGTCGATCTTGAAACCAGACAGACAAAATATATTGCCAGCCGGATCGTTACCGACGCGTATTGGCTTTCCCCTGACGGAACAAACCTGGCCGTACTGGTTTATAAGGGCCGCCAGTCTCATGAGAGCCTTCAGTCGCTGTTCGACCTGGTCGTAGTCTCACTCGTCACCGGTGAGTCGAAAACGCTGATTGCCGACTTCGCTAGTGACGTCCTCACACCAATCAGTTGGTCACCCGATGGAAAATTTGTGGCTTATATAACTGTAGGTCCAGCAATCAAGAACGACTGTTGGATCGTCGCAGTGTCGGGCGGTGAGCCAAAAAGAGTGACACAGGGAGAGCATTCGCCCTTCGACGCAACGATCGCTTACCGCGGGCCGCTGTGGGATGCGACGGGCGAGAATATTTATTTGCTTTCCAGAAATTCTCTTTGGCGCGCGCAGGTCCGTGATGGAGGCTCGGCACTGGTCGCCAACATATCAGGACGCACGCTCAGGCACATCATTACTCACGACGGTAGCACTATTTGGACTACAGGAGCCGGCAACGCAATCGTTGTGGTTACGCGTAACGAAAAGACCAAACAGGAGGGGTTTTACAAGATCGATCTCGGTACTGGAACGTCCGAAAAGCTGTTTGAAGAAAATAAGTCGTACGGATCGTTCCCGCAGCTCAGAACCGCAATATCATCTGACCGACATCAAATAGTCTTCACTTCCCAAAGCGCAGCCGAACCAGAAGAGATTTGGACCATCAGCACAGACCAATTTCGCCCCCGCAGAATAACGCACATCAATCCGATCTTTGATCGTTACGTCATGGGTGAAGGCCGAACAATCGAATGGCAAACGCTGAACGGGCAAACGGCGCGCGGTGCGCTGTTGTTACCCGCCGGGTACACGCCTGGTAAACGTTACCCTCTGATCGTCTATCAGTATCCCGGCTCCAACTGGTCCAGAAACGGAAACCTGTTCGGCTTCAACCAATTTGCGGGTGCAGTCGAGAATTGGCAACTGTTTGCGACCCGAGGCTATGCGGTGCTCATGCCGGATGTTCCAGCTCGCCCTGAAACGTATATGAAGGACATTGCGGCTGCGGTTTTACCCGCGGTCGATAAAGTAATCGACTTGGGTATTGCCGATCCCGAACGTATCGCAGTGACCGGACAAAGCAATGGCGGCTACGGCGTGCTCAGTTTGATCGTACAAACGAATCGTTTCAAAGCTGCGGTCGATCGTATGGGACCGGGAAACCTCATTTCGACTTACACGCAAATGACGGAGAATGGCGTGAGCGGTTATACAGCGGAGATGATCGGGCGCACTGGTGGATCGCTTTGGGACAAGCGAGAAAAATTCATTGAGAACTCGCCCATTTTTTATTTCGATCGGGTTCAGACTCCACTGCTGATAATTCAGGGCACCGCCGACACACAAAACATGGCCGGCCGCAGCGACGAAGTCTTTGTAAGCTTGAGACTCCTTGGTAAGGAAGTTGAGTACGCGAGGTATGTTGGTGAGTCACATGGTGTCGTTGATTGGTCCTTTGCTAATCAAGTGGACTACCTTAATCGCGTCATAGCATGGTTTGATTTATGGCTGAAAAGCTAACTTCCCGCTGTCGCTCCCATCGACTGCGATTCGACACGCGATACCACCCTGGATTTCAGATTAGAGTCAAGAAACTTCAGAATAGCTTCGTAGGCGTGTATCGCATTTTTCCGCTTCCTGAATCCATGCGCTTCGTCTTCATAAACCAGATACTCCACTTTCCCACCGTGTCGCGTGATTGCCGCAACCATTTCATCCGACTGCTCCCTCGGGCAACGCGGATCGGTCGCACCCTGGAGAATCATCACGGGACGTTTAATTTTTTCCGCATGGAACAACGGTGAAATGGCGCGCAGCAGTTCTTCGTCCTGTTGCGGGTCGCCGATCTTGTCGTAGAACCGTTGCTTGTCCCAGTACTTTGGAATCGAGGTCGCGAACGAAACGAGATTCGACAGCCCGCAAATGCTGACGGCGGCAGCAAATTCGTCCTCGTGGAACGTTACTGCTGCAAGCGACATGTAACCGCCAAAACTCGCTCCGATGATTCCGATCCTGGATGTGTCAACATAAGGCACGCGCGCAAGATAATTCTTTGCGGCAACACAATCCCAAAGGGGTTCCCGCCCGTGTTTTCTATGGTCTGCGCTGTAAAAAGTCTTCCCGAAGCCATAACTGCCGCGATAGTTCACCCCGAGGACAACATAGCCATGATTTACAAAATACTGGATTCGGCCTTTATACCCTTTCGTCAGGCGCCCGCCTGGACCGCCATGCACCCACACAAGTGCCGGCACCTTGCTAGTTTCACTGGAGCCATGCGGGCGCCATAACAGACAGGGAATCTCTAAACCGTCGAACGAACGAAAGCTTACAATCTGCGACTCAACGAGATCTTCGGGATCGACTTCAGGATTTAGACTCTCGGTGAGTTGAGTAGTCAAACCTGTTTCAAAATCGTGAACGTACAGGTTGCTCGGTGAGCGGTCCCCTTCGGCATAAAATGCCAGGCGACGTCCACTCCTCGAGACAACTGCCGAGGTAATGTTCTTTTCAGCGAAACCGGGTAATGTAAAAACTGATCCGGTTTTCTCATCGTGAATACTCATGACCCTGTGAGGAGTGGAATGATCGTCCCAAAGAGTGATCCGCCGCCGGCCATCCGGTGAGAAGAACGTCCAGGCCACGTCTCGGTCTGCTTTTTCGACGCACAGAGATTTACCACTCGCCAGATCCAGCCGCTGTACGTATCGGAAATCGCTGTCTTTATTTGTGACGTAATAGATCGCGGTGGCGTCATGATTGAAAATCGCCAAACAATTGAGCACGTCACCTTCGTGTGCTGTCAGGCATGTCATCTTTTCTTTACTGACATCGTACAGGAACAGATCTGAATCCGTTTTTCGTTCAGACTTTATAAACAGGATGTAGTTCTCATCTGCCGATATCGAACAGAAGTAACCCTTTTCTGTGGCCTTGTAGATGAGAGTTCGCGCCAGCGTGCGTGCATCGAATTTGTAGAGATCGTGAACACGTTGGTCGCGCTCGTTCGTCGAGACGTAAAACGACTGCTGGTCCGAACTCCAACCGTGAACGCACGCCTGCACTTCTTTACCACGCGTTAAGACAGTCTCACTTCCGGTTGGGTCCATCACGCACAGTATGGAATTCTCCAGGTTTCCTCGATCTCTACTGAAAAGCATGCGGCCGTCATTTGGAAAATAGGAAATGCTTTGAATGTTTTCACTGCAGGAAAAGGTGAGCTGCCGTTGCCGTTGATCGCTGAGTCGCACTTCGTAAGCATTGAGAATGCCTGACGCATCACTGCTAAAGAGTATTTTCTCTTCATCCGCAGAAAACGCTATTCCTGACATTCTTGTGGTACTCATGAACTGCGCGCTGCTGTATTCTTTCATAGAGCTCATTTGAACCTCAGCTTATTCGTCATCCTGGACCTCATCATCTCTTCGTGGCATCCCAGGACCATCGTCGAATAAAAGGTCGCATTTCGTGGAACCCCGCACAATTTGATGTGCACTCCCCAGGGCGAAAACCTCCGCGGCTGCATAATCATTAGTACTCATCGTAGATCTCTCCAGCACTTAGGACGCGTATTAAGGTCCGCAGTGACATATTCGACGGATGTGATCTCGGATCGCGTGCGGTGAGACGTCACTCTCAACTCGTATTGTCATTCGTACCGAATATGCCTCTGCGAACCAGTATGGATCGTCTGAAGTCAAGTCCTCAGAGTTTTCCGCATTACTCATCTTCTTGTTCTTCGGTTTGTCGTTCGGGCTGACCCGTGCCATCGGGTACGAGGGGGACGAGCTTCGACGAACCCAGAATCACGTCCTGAGCTCTGCCGATCTCAACGATTTGAGCTACTTCATAGTTGTTCATCGTTCCGTTCTCCTTTCTTTAGAATTACTCGCATGTCGTCAGGGAAATGTTTAGTCGTCGTCTTGCATTTCGAATTCGCGTTTTGGTTGGCCGATACCGTCGTCGTATTCCTGGATCAGCTTCGAGGTTCCAAGAATGACATCCTGCGCTCTGCCGATTTCGGCTACTTCCGATGCTTCATAGTTGTTCATCGCAGTCTTCCTCCTTTCTTTGTACGTTAATGGCTGTCAACATCAATGAACT
>DATNCH010000012.1:0-21579 GCA_035571655.1 Pyrinomonadaceae bacterium | reverse complement strand
CATTGAGCCGGGACAACAACGCGGCCCATGCAGTCAGCAACACCACTTTCGGCGTCACGCCGCGCGCATCACAGAACTCGACGAGCTTCATCTGCGTCGACGGCGCAAACTGGAAAATCCATTGTGCCAACTCGCCGCTCGCCATAGTCGTGTTTGCAAATGGCAACACGGGCTCCTGCGTGTCAGCGGCTTTTATTCGCTGCCAGTGCTCGCGTCCCCCGCGTGTCTCTTCCGAAGTTAATAATTCGTTCTGCCACTGAGCCACGTCCGCGTATTGAAACACCGACGGAAGCGGTTGCTCGGGCGTTGTATACAGGCTTGCGATCTCCTGGACCAAATTGCGCAAACTCTGCCGATCGCCGCTCATCGCACCCAGCTTGATTCTCAGTACTCTGTCATCCCAACTAACCTTCACATCATTCGCGACACTCTCGCCAATCACCTGCACCGGAGAATCCGCTACCGGCGCGTAGGTGGTTCGCAGGATCTCGTGTCGCGCCACAACCTCGGCCACAGCCTGGTCCAACCGCGCATGGTCCACCACACCCTCGACGCGCACCTCGCACGACACCGCGAACTCATTGCCCGCCGCGCCCTGGATTACGCGCCACTGTTCCTTCTGCTGTGGCGACAGCTCGAATCCTTCTAATATCTGTTGTTCCATGTGAAATAACCGTTTATTGGCCACGAAAAGGCACAAAAATCACAAAAGGGGGTTCGCAAATCTTTTTGCGCCTTTTGTGCTTTTTTGTGGCAGTTTTACCTGCGCGTGAAGGGTTCGGACATCGCGAAGAGGATGCGGCGCTCGCCGCTGTAAGTTGATCGCGCGTGTGAAGTGAGCATGTTGTCGATGAGCACGATATCGCCCTTCTGCCAGGCGAACGAAGTCAGATGGTGGCGGTACGCTTCGCGCAACTCCTCGATAACTTCCGGTTCAATGCGCGAGCCGTCGCCGTAGTAAGTGTTATTCGGATAGTCCGCTTCATCGAAGTCAGCCACGATCGCGTCTCGCAGGTTCGGTTCAAGCGTGGAAATGTGAAAGAAGGTGATGTGATTAAACCAGGTCAACTCTTTCGTGTGCGGATGTCGCAGCATAGGCTCGCGGACCTGGCGCGTCCTGAGACGATCGCCATCTTTCCACTCAAACTCGATCACCGACTTCTCACAATATCCTTCGACAACCGACTTATCGCTCGTCTGATAAACCGTCTGCCACGACAGCCCGAAGCCATCGCCGAAATTCCGCACGTACATCCACTTCTTCGCCGCGAACCGCGCGCGTATCTGCGGACTGATGCTGCGCAACACTCTGCGCGTGTCCGCCAGCGGCGTCTCTCCGCCCTCTGCCGCAGGCTGCTCGCAATAGAAGAAAAGCTTCAACGGAAACGTCAGCGAGTAAGAGTGTTCGTTATGCGGGAAAATCTTCTGGTCCGGCGGATAATCGGTCGACGTGTAGATCTTCTCGCCCACCTGACTCCGCGGCGACGAGCGCTCGCGATACTCCATCGGTTCGTCAGACAGTGCCGCGACCAACGTCTCGAACTGCTTGCTGCTGTTTATGTCGAACCCGCGGAACAGCACCGCGCCGTGGCGGTAGAGTTTCGTTTCGATCAGGCGCTTGTTGACACTGGCCCACGTAGTCAAATCCACGTCTTTCATCGCCGGCTCAACCACGTAGATGAACTCGTCATCAGGATTGAGATAGCGTGACCTGACCTGACTCTCCTGCGAAACAGTAACAGCGCGTCGTTTGATCTGTGGTAGTGCCATGGCTTTCCGGATTAACTGACGTGTACTTCGGCAACAGTCCGTCGCGTAATATTTCTCAGCTTCGCTATGCCGGCGTCTGCGATCATTCGTTCGCGGGTGACTTCGTGTTGCCTGAAAGTGTCGTTGACGAGCGTCGAGAACTCGTCGAGCGTGAGATCGGAATTCTCCAACATTAAGCTGAGTACAGTTTCGAACTGTTCGAGTGCCGTCGCGACGAAGCTCGAATCAAATCGCCCCTGGCTGTAGATGAGTCGCAACAGCAGCTCGCGTCCCGGCATGATCAGCCACATGAGCGGGTAGTTGTTGCGGTCGAACGAGCGCAGGTTCGAGATGGCGAGCGCGCCTTCACCTTCACGAGAGCCCATCACCTCGTCCATCGGGTAGTTTTCGAACACGAGGATGCTTTCGAACAGAGTCCCGCCGCGTGGAACGTCACTCCAGTTCTGAATATCGACCAGCGGCGTGAATTCGTATTGCTGCATTTCGATCTGCCGCTGCTGAATTTGTTTCAACCAATCCGTTAGCGAGGCGCCTGCGCCCAGCACCACACGCAACGGCAGCATGTTTATGAACACACCGACGATCGACTCAACTCCGGATAATGACGGTGGTCGGCCGGAGACGGCGGTGCCGAACACGACGTCGCTCGAGCTGCTATAACGGCCCAACAAAATTCCCCAAACACCGAGCAACAGCGTGTTGAGTGTCAACTGATGCCGGCGCGCGTACGACTGGAGCTCCTGCGTCATCTCTTCCGAGATCGGCCGGCGCAACTCGCTGTAAGTCTCCGCCGATGCGGGTTGACCATTGTGCGAAACACTCTTTCCAATCAGGTTCGGCGTCGTGAAGTCTTGCAGACTCTCGCGCCAGAAACTTTCAGCCGCCGACATGTCTTGCTCGTGAAGCCACGAGATGTAATCGCCAAAGGAGCGGGTGGGCTCCATTTGCACGTCCATGTGTTGCACGTCGGCGGCGTAAAGCGTGAATACCTCTCGGAGGATCAAAGGCAGCGACCAACCGTCCATCAGCAGATGATGGCGGCTCCAGACAAAGTAATAAGAGTCTTCGCTGCGACGAATCAGCTTGAAGCGCATGAGCGGGGCTTTCGACAGATCAAACCCCTTGAGTCGATCTTCCTTCAAGAGCGCGTCAAACTTCTCTTCCTGTTGTGACGAGTGGACGTCGCGCCAGTCTAACTGTTCCAGGATGAACTCGGCGTCGGTAACGACCACTTGAAGCGGTTGCTCGAGTCCCTGCCACACAAACGCGGTTCGCAGGATCGCATGTCGCGACATCACGCCGCGCCAGGCATTGCGGAACGCGTCGATATTGAGAGTGCCGTTGAGTGAGCAGCCGAGTTGGAGGAAGTAAGTGGTCGAGGTCGGTGCGTACAGGTTGTGAAACATCATTCCCTGTTGCATGTGCGACAGCGGGTAGACGTCTTCAAGGTTCGGATAATCGACAGTGAGTTTCGTCAGACTCTTCTCGTCGAGACGCGCGAGCGGGAAGTCTGAAGGCGCGAACGCTTTTGCGGGTGAGTCGACCTGCATGGTTGCGAGCGATCTCAGCGCCTCGACGAATGCCGAGGTAATCGTCTCGATCGTTTCGCGGTTGTAGAGGTTCGTGCTGTACGTGCAGCCGATCCACAGTTTGCCGCCGAGTACGCCGGCAGAAAAATCGAGCAGGTTGGACCGTTGACCCCGTTCGCTCTGCATCGGTCCCATGCTCTCGCGTGCTCCAGCGAAACCCATCTCTTGAGGGACCGCCTGATCGAGCTGGCCGAGATAGTTGAGACTGATCTGTGGCTCGCGAAGTTTCTTGAGCACGTCATTGTCCTGGCTTAAGTACCTGAGCAGACCGTAGCCGATTCCCTTGTTTGGCAATGAACGTAAGACTTCTTTGACCCGCTTCAGGGTCGTCGTGACGCTCTCGCCCTTCGCTTTCTGGAAGCGGACTGGAAAGATCGTCGTGAACCAGCCGGCCGTCCGCGTGAGATCTAAATCGTCGAAGAGATCCTCACGGCCGTGGCCTTCGAGGTTCACTGCCACGCTGTTGAGGCCGGCGGAGTGGTGGAACGCTTCAACAAGGCCGGTGAGCAGCAGATCGTTGATTTGGGTGCGATACTTTTTGGGCGCGTCTTGCAGCAGTGCGCGTGTCTCGTCCTGGTCGAGGCTCAAAGAAACGCGTTCGGCTGTGCTGCGATCGTTGCGGCCGTTGGGATGGTCGACGGGTATCGAATTCTGAACTGGTCCAAGCATGTCCAGCCAGAATGGCAACTCGTTCATCACGTCGGACGACTGTGCGTACTCGACCATCTTGTTCGCCCACTGCTGGAATGAAGTGGTCTTGAAACTGAGATCAATGGCCGCGCCGTCTTTGAGTTGTCCGTAAGCCCTTTGCAGATCCTCGAGCAGGATTCTCCACGAGACGCCGTCGATGGCGAGATGGTGAATCACCATCATGAAACGGTCAGGCATGCCATCGGGCCAGGTGAACAAGGCGGCGCGGATTAGTGGACCATCAGTTAGATTGAGACTCGTTTGGAGATCTCGTGCCGCGCGCTCGAGCATCGAGCCTCGATCTTGTTCCGCGACTGCCGAGAGGTCGATCCTTGTGAAGCAATCCTGTTCGACAGGCGCGTTTGTTTGCTGCCAACCGTTTGCGTCCTGGTGGAAACGCAACCGCAACGCATCGTGGTGAGCGATCAGTGCGGTGATAGCGCGTCGCAGCAAAGTTTCATCAAGCTGCTCGCGAGTTTCGAATATGACAGACTGATTGTAGTGATGCAGATCTACATTCTCGTCGAAGAATCTGCGCTGGATCGGCGTCAACGGTACGTTGCCGATCACGGTGCCCTGCTCGCCCTTCACCTCGGTGCCCACCGTTGCGACAGCCGCCAGCTCAGCCACGGTTTGATTTTGAAATAGTTGCCGGGGAGTGAGTTTCAAACCGGCGCGATTGGCTCTCGCGATTACTTTGATACTGAGGATCGAATCACCGCCGAGTTCGAAGAAATTGTCGTGAATGCCGACACGTTCGACCTTCAGCACTTCACTCCAGATTCCCGCCAGCACCTCTTCGACTCCGCTGCGCGCCTGCGCGTACTCTCCGCCGGTCGTTAGCCTCTCGCTCGCGACTTCGCTTAATCGCTTCCGGTCGACCTTGCCATTCGCACTCAGCGGGAGCTTCGCCACGCGTTCATACACGCCCGGCACCATCCACTCGGGCAAACGCTCGCGCAAGCGCTTCATCAACTCCGCGGCCGGTACCGTCTCGCGCAACTCGACGTAAGCGATTAATCGATCTTCCTGCAACACCACAGCACTGGCTTTTACTTCCGGCTGCCGGTTCAATTCGGCTTCGATCTCGCCTAGCTCGACGCGGAAACCACGCACCTTCACCTGCGCATCGACACGTCCCACGTACTGCAATTCGCCATCGACGATTCGGCCGAGGTCACCGGTCCGGTACAGCCGGCCGCCGTTGGCGCCACTAAAACCGTCGGGCACAAACTTCTCCGCAGTCTGCGCTGCGCGCCGCAGATATCCGCGGGCCAGTCCTGCCCCACTGATGTATATCTCGCCTACTTCCCCACTCGCCTTTAGCCGCTGGCTCGCGCCGAGTATCCACACATCGACGTTGTCGACTGCGCGTCCCAACTTCACTCGCTCGCCAGGTTGCACTTCTTTCCAGGTCGCGTCGATCGTCGACTCCGTTGGTCCATAGAGGTTCGTCAGGACTGCGTTCTGTTGTTGGTAGTACTTCTCGACCAACTCTTCGCCAAGCGCTTCGCCGCCGCTGAACACGCGTCGCAAACTATGGCATTCGCGAAACCCGTCGGTCTCCAGCAACAAACGCAATTGCGTCGGCACCACCTGGAGCACTGTCGCGTGATGTTTTTGTACCAGCGATACGATCTCGTCGCCGCCCATCACGCCCGTGCCGCCGACTGCCAATGTTCCGCCCGTCTGCAAGGCGCCCCAGAACTCCCACACGGACGCGTCGAAACTGATCCCGGTCTTCTGCAACACTGTGTCGCTAACACTCAATTCCGCCGTTTCGATGATCCACTCCATGTGATTGCTCAGCGCCCCGTGCTCGATCATCACGGCCTTGGGCCGGCCTGTACTGCCCGACGTGTACAGCACGTAAGCGAGGTTCTCAGGTCCGACTCGCGTCTCGACATCCGTCTCCGGCTCCCGATCGATCTCCGCGCGCGCTTTATCCAAATAGATCACCGTCGCGCCGTCATCGGTGATCGAATCCGTGTGCTGACTCTCACTGAGAATCAACGCTGCGCCTGAATCCGTGATCATCTGCTGCAAACGCGCTGTTGGATAAGCTGGATCAAGCGGCAAATAAGCACCGCCTGATTTCAGTATCCCAAGCAGTCCCACGACCAACGAAATTCCACGCTCGAGACTGATACCCACGATCTGTTCGGCATGCACGCCACGCTTCACCAGGTATGAAGCCAACTGATTCGCGCGGCGGTTCAGTTCCGCGTACGTTAACTGCTCGTCTTCTCCGATCACCGCGACGGCATCGGGCCGCGCCTGAACCTGTCGCAGAAACGTCTCATGCACGGGCTCGCCACTCTGTGCTCGCCGCCGGCCGCGCATCACCGCCATCAACTGCTTCCTCTCGCGCGCACCAACGATCTCCAAATCTGTGATGGGTGTCAGACTCGCCGTCAGCGCTGCGATCACGAGGGTCTCGTACTCCTCACTCAGGCGCTCGACATCCGCAGCGCTATACATTGACTGGTCGTACTCCAACTCCAGCCGCGCTCCGGTGCTCCCCCAGCCGACACCCAAACTCAACCACGCGGGGTGAACCTGCACCTGCTCTCGCGTGATCTCAAACCGCAAACCTTCTGTCTCAACTGCTGCCGGCCGCTGATAGAACTCAAAACCGTATCCACCGTCGCCGCTCTCTCGCTCAGCCTCGTAGTACTCCTGCCACTTCTCAGCCCACTCCACCTGTTCGCTCGTGGCCGTCATCGCCGTCGTGAAGTTTCCTTCAACGTTCAGCACCAACGGCAGACGTCGCGAAAACAGTCCCACTGCCGACATCAGCTCTTCATGCCGCCGTCCTTCGCTCGTTAAAAACATGCGCAACTGGGGCTGCGCACTGAGCCGCGACAGCAACGCCGCCCATGCAGTCAGCAACACCACTTTCGGCGTCACGCCGCGCGCGTCGCAAAACTCAATTACCTTCGTCTGCGTCGCCGGCGCAAACCGGAAACTCCACTGGGCCAACTCACCGCTTGCCATAGTCCCGCGCGCAAACGGCAACTCCGGCTCCTGCACCTCCGCCGCTTTCACGCTTTCCCAGTGCTCGCGCCCACTTTCTGACGCGACCAACTCGTTGAAAATCTCTGACGCGTCGGCATACTGAAGATACGGCGCCCGCGTCTCTTCACGAGCTGCGTACGTAACGGCGATCTCCTGGACCAGATTGTGCAAACTCTGGCGGTCTGCGCTCATGGCGCCGAGCTTGATCGTCAACACAGTCGCTTCGCCACTCTCACTCCAACTGACAGCGACACTATTCGAAACACGCTCGCCAATAACCTGCAACGGATAACTCAGGCCCGCGACCTGCTCGTAATTAGTGCGCAGGATCTCGTGTCGCGCCAGCACCTGGTCCACAGCCTGGGCCAACTGTTCATGGTCCACAAAGCCCTCGATGCGCACTTCGCACGTCACCGCGAACTCATGGTCCACCGTGCGCTGCATCACTCGCCACAACTCCTTCTGCTGCGGCGACAGTTCGTATCCTTCTACAATCTGCTCTAGCATTGACTCTTCTGCTTTGTGTTCTTATTTGCAATCTGTGTACACAAAGAACACAGAGGTTGCACAAAGGGATTTTTTAGATGAGTGCGGGCTCGGTTATGCGGTGCTGGGTGGTTCGGCGACGGACTTTCGTAAACGCCTGCATCCGCGCTTCCTCGAGTTCCTGCTCTCGCGCGAGCGCCTGTGCGCGCTCTTCGCTCTCAATAAACTCAAACAGAGCATCGAGACGGACGTCAGCCGCCTTCACTACCGTTTGCAGCACTAACTTGAACTCGTCGAGTATTCGGCCGACAGTAGACGCCTCGAACAGGTCGGTGTTGTAACGCATCGCGCCCACGAGCTTGCTGCCCTGCCGCGACATGTAAAGACTCAAATCAAAGACCGACGTCTTGTTGTCAATGCCCATCCTGCCGATGCTGAGACCGGGCAATTCGATCGGCTGAGTCGGCGTATTCTGAAACCCGAACATCACTTGAAACAGCGGATTCCGATCCAGTTCGCGATCGGGTTTGATCGCTTCCACGATCTTGTCAAACGGCGTGTCCTGGTGCGCGTAAGCTTCCAACGCAACCTCGCGAACGCGCCCGAGCAATTCCGTGAACGTCGGATTTCCGGAAAGATCGGTGCGCAGCACCAACTGATTGACAAACATGCCGATCAGTCCTTCGACCTCCGAACGCGAACGGTTCGCCACGTCGGTTCCCACCACGATATCGTCGCTTGCGGTGTAACGACTCAATGCCACTTTGAAAGCACTGAGTAACGTCATGAACACCGAGACACTTTCACGCCTGCTGAGATCGTCGACTTCACTCGACAACTCGTCGGAGAGTTCAACCTGGTAGAGCGCGCCGTTCGAAGTCTGCGCAGTCGGACGAGGCTTATCTGTGGGCAGTTGCATGCTGAGCGGCTTGTCGCCGAGTTGTCGCTTCCAATAACCAAGACTTTCCGCCAAACGCTCAGGCTGCAACCACGCTCGCTGCCAACTCGCATAATCCGCGTACTGAATCTGAAGCTCGGGCAACGAAACGGCGCTGTCTTCGGCAAACGACTTGTAGAACGCAGCCGCATCGCGAACGAGAACGCCCATGGACCACGCATCTGAAACGATGTGATGCATCGTCAAGATCAGGATGTGATCGCGCTCGCTCATGCGAAGCAGTTTGGTCCGCAACATCGGACCAGCAGCGAGATCGAACGGCCGTTGCGATTCGTCGATGATGAAACTCAACGCCTGCGACTCACGCTCATCCGTTGCAAAATCTTCCAGGTCCAGGAGAGGAAGATTCAGACTCATCGGCGCTCCGATGCGCTGGACTGGTTGGTCATCAACTTCGGGGAACGTCGTCCGCAACACCTCATGTCGCTCGATCACCGCTTCAAGGCTCTGCTGCAACACTTGCGTGTCGAGATCGCCCAGCAGACGCACAGCAGCGTGTATGTTGTAAGCCGGATTGCCGGGTTCGAGTTGTTCGATAAACCAGAGTCGCTGCTGTGAGAACGACAACGGGCTCTCGCCGTTGCGCTCGACCTTTTCGAGCATGGGAATCCGATGGCCGTGCGTCACACGCGCATCCTCGACAGCGCGAGAAAGCTTCGCGATCGTCGGGTTCTCAAATATCGCCCGCAGCGGTAACTCGACATTGAAAGCATCTCGCACGCGCGACAAAACCTGGGTCGCGAGCAACGAGTGACCGCCGAGTTCGAAGAAGTTGTCTTGTGTTCCGACCTTTTCTCGACGCAGTACGTCGGACCAAACGGAAGCCATCACTTCCTCGACCGGACTTCTCGGGGCGACGCTGGATTCCGATGCGCTAAAGTTTTCCGGTTCGATCTGGCTCAGCGCCTGGCGGTCTATTTTTCCGGTCGTCGTCAGCGGCAGCGACTGCAAGATCGCGAACTGCGATGGGACCATGTACGCCGGCAGCTTGTCCTTTAAATAGGAGCGAATCTGTTCGGCGGAAACCTGTGCGGGTTCTCGCGGGACGAGATACGCCGCTAACTGCTTCTCACCATTACCGTTGTCGCGCGCAATCACGGCCGCTTTGTTAATCAGCGGATGGCCTTGCAACGCGGACTCGACCTCGCCGGGTTCGATCCTGTAGCCGCGGATCTTCAACTGCTGATCTCGCCGGCCCATGAATGCGATCGTGCCGTCCGGGAGTAGCCGGCCGAGATCGCCGGCGCTGTACGTGCGTCGATCGCGGTTCTCGGTGAAAGCAGTGCTTGTCAGTTCCGGCCTGCGCCAGTAACCCAGCGCGACGTGCGGACTGCGGATCGCAATCTCGCCGATGCCGTAGACCTCTGTGCGATCCGGCGCCGGACCGAGCAGGAGGATCTCTGTGCCTTCCACGGGATAGCCAACGGGAACAGTCGCGCGCTCGACAGGCGTGTCCTTGGTGATGAAGTATTGCAGCGTGACGGTGGATTCGGTTGGTCCAAGTCCGTTGACGAAGATGCAATCCGGCGCGAAGTGCTCTTTGAAGAGCTCGACGTCACGCTTGTAAACCTCTTCTCCGCCGAGCACGACCAGGCGAATGTTCGGAAACTGCTTGCTACCCGTCAACGCATCCAGGAAGTAGCGATAGACGGTTGGCGTCGAGTGATAAATCGTGATCCGGTTGTCGACTAACCACTGAGAAAACCCGGCGAGTCCTTCGGCTTTGATGTCGAACGGACAAAGGGTCGCGCCGTTGAGCAGCGCGCCGAAAATATCCATCACCGCCGCGTCAAATCCGTACGATGAGAGCAGCGTCAACTTATCGTTGGCCGAGATGTGAAGATTGTTCGTGTAATTCCTAATATGGAACAACACATTCCGATGATTCTGTATGACACCTTTCGGCTGACCGGTCGAACCTGACGTGTAGAGGATGTAGGCGTGTGAATCAGGCGACGCCGCCGCAGGTCGTTGGCCCACATCGACTGTACGGTCCACTTCATCGACGTTGATGATCGGTAACCTGCCATTCGAGAGCTTCTCTGAAAGCGACAGGTTCTTCGTGTCGGTAACGATCGCCGTTGCTTCAGAGTCTTCGAGAATCACGTGTAGCCGGTCGATCGGATTCTGCGGATCCGCCGGAACGTACGTCCGGCCCGCTTTCAACGCTGCCATGATCGCGACGATCGTCGTTGCGCCAGGTTCAAACACGAGCGCGACGTTGTTCGGTTCACTCGAGATCGCAGCCGCCACGTTGTTGGCCCACGTGTTCAATTCTCGGTAGGTCAGACTGCACTCACGCGTCTGCACGGCGACATTATCCGCGTACTGCTCGACCTGCTTTTCAAAACGAGCACCGATCGTCTGCTCGATCTCGTGCTTCGGAAACTCTTTGAACGCATTCGCCGGACGCGATTGAGTCGACCGCGCAGCAATCTCTTTTCGATTCGCCTCAGTCAGCAGCGGTATTTCAGAAAGCTTCTGTCGCGGATTTGAAGCCACGGACTGGAGCAGATTGCGAAAGTGGTTCGCCATCTGCTCGATCGTCTCGCGTTCGAAGAGGTCGCGGTTGTAAATGAAATCGAGCCGCAGACCGTTCTCCTGTTTCGCCGCATACACATTCAGATCGAACTTCGCAGACGCTTCGAACGGCGAGAAACCTTCAACTACAAGGTTCGGCAAGTTGATCGTGCTGCTCGAGAAGAAGTTCAGCATATTGAACATGACCTGAAAGAACGGCGTGCGACTCAGGTCGCGCTCAGGTTGTAACTGCTCGAGCAGCAGTTCGAACGGAATGTCCTGGTGCGCGTATGCGCCGAGCGCAACGTCGCGAACGCGCCCCAGCAACTCGCGAAAAGTCGGATTACCTGACAGGTCCGTCCGCAACACGAGCGTGTTGAGAAAGAACCCGATCAGCGGCTCGACTTCAGATCTGTTCCGGTTCGCGATCGGCGTTCCTATCGTGACATCAGACTCTCCGCAATAGCGATAAAGCAGAGTCTTGAACGCCGCGAGCACAGTCATGAACAACGTGGTGCCTTCCCTGCGGCTTAACGCATTCAACGCTTCCTGCAACGCCGGCGTCAGCAGCAACGTATGCGTGCCGCCATTGAACGTTTGAATCGCCGGCCGTGGATGATCCGTGGGCAGGTTGAGCACAGGGATGTCACCGCCCAGTCTTTCTTTCCAGTAACCGAGCTGTGCGTCCAACACCTCTTCTTTGAGCCATTCGCGCTGCCAGTTCGCAAAATCCGCATACTGGATCGCAAGCGGCGCGAGCGGCGAAGGTTTGTCTAAACTGAAAGACGCGTAGATCTGCGCGAGCTCTCGCAGGAACACGATCATGGACCAGCCGTCAGAAACGATGTGGTGCATCGTCATGAGAAAGACATGCTCTTCGGGGTCGAGCCGAATCAACAACGCTCGCAACAGTGGTCCGCGACTCAGGTCGAAAGGCCGCGCCAACTCTTCATTCGCTCGCCGTTCAATGTCGGCCTGGCGCTGTTCCGGTTCAACGTGGGACAGATCGACGAGCGGCAGATCGACTTCGAGCGACGGGGTGATTACCTGCACCGGTTTTCCCGCGCTCATGGCGAACGTCGTGCGCAGAGACTCGTGACGCGCAACGATCTCGTTCAGAGTTCTCGCGAGCGCCGCTGTATCGAGTGGGCCTTTGAGACGTGCTGCGGCAGGCAGGTTGAACGCCGGGGTACCCGGATCGAGCTGATCCAGAATCCACAAGCGTTGCTGTGCGAACGAAAGCTCTGATCCAGAACCGTTGCGTTCGAACGGCATCAACGGAGGCATTTCAAAATCACGATCTGCACGCAATTGCGGCTCGATCACCGCGCCCAAACCCGCTACGGTCGGCGAATCGAAGAGCGCCTTCATCGGCACGTCGATCTTGAGCACATCGCGCACACGCGACATGAGCTGCGTCGCCATCAGCGAGTGACCGCCGAGCTCGAAGAAGTTGTCGTGAATGCCGACTCGTTCGACTTTCAGCACATCACTCCAGATGCCGCAGAGCACTTCTTCCACACCACTGCGCGCTTGCTCGTACGCTCCACCGGTCGCCAAACGCTCGCTCGTTGCTTCGCGCAGCCGCTTCCGATCGACCTTTCCATTCGCGCTCACCGGCAGCTTCGCCACGCGTTCAAACACACCCGGCACCATCCACTCCGGCAAACGTTCGCGCAAGCGCTTCATCAACTCTGCTGCCGATACTGACTCGCGCAACTCCACGTAGGCCACCAGTCGATTTTCATCCTGCAACAGCACTGCGCTGGCTTTCACTTCCGGCTGGCGGTTCAACTCGGCTTCGATCTCGCCTAACTCAACACGGAAACCGCGCACCTTCACCTGCTCGTCGACGCGGCCGACGTACTCCAACTCACCGTCGACGATGCGCGCCAGGTCGCCCGTCCGATAAAGCCTGCGCCCACTCGCGCCCGTCATTGCGTCCGGAACAAACTTCTCCGCTGTCTGTGCCGCACGGCCCAGGTATCCGCGCGCGAGGCCCGTTCCACCGATGTAGATCTCACCAGTCACACCGAGCGGCACCGGACGCAGATGGCGATCGAGCAGATGGATCTCAACATTCGGAAGTGTGAAACCCAGCGGCAGATGAGGCCGCTTCAATTCGCCGGCATCGTCGCTCTCGGTGATCGAGATCATCGCGCCGATCGTCGTCTCGGTTGGTCCATAAGAGCTCAGGAAGCGGGCCGGCTTCTCCAGCATCTTCGACCACAAACGCACGCGGTCCGCTGAAACACTCTCGCCCCCAGTCATATAAAAACGGATCGAACGCTTGAGGACATCGCCTCGCGAAGAGAGATCTTCCACCCACTGCTGCCAGAAACCAGCCGGTATGTCGAGCACTGTCACCTGCTCACGCACACAAAACTCTTTCAGCTCGAGGTTCGACAATTCCGCCGGTGAGGGATGCAACACGAGCGTGGCGCCACTCAGTAGTGTCGGATAGATCTGAACGGCTGAGGCGTCAAAACTGAGCGAAGCAAATTGCAGGAAACGTTCTTCAGAACCGAGCCCGATGATCGGAATCATCGAGAGAACGTAGTTGACCAGCGATCGATGGGCCACCATCACGCCCTTCGGCAGACCCGTCGAGCCGGACGTGTAGATGATGTACGCAAGGTTCTCAGGCGAAGCCACGGCGGTGGGATCTGTTTCGGGCTCGCGCGCGATGAGATCTCGATCGGCGTCAACTCTGATCACACGCACATCGTTACCCTGAGCACGATCGGCAAAGGCTTCTTTCGTGACCAACAATGCGACGCCCGAATCATCACTCATGTAGTCGAGACGATCCTGCGGATACTTAGGATCGAGTGGAACGTACGCTGCGCCGGATTTCAGTATGGCCCAGACGGCGACGATCATTTCCAGCGAACGGTCGAGGCAGATTCCGATTTTTGTTTCGGGCTGCGCGCCCAGACTTCGCAGGTAGTGGGCGAGCTGATTCGCCTTGCGGTTCAACTGGGCGTAAGTCAGAGACTGACCTTCGAATGTAAGGGCGACGTTGTCAGGCGTGCGGGCTGCCTGTTGTTCAAACAGCTCTTGAATGCAGTAATCGAGAGGATACTCAGCCTCGCCACCGACCAGCTTGGCGCGAATCGTTTGTAATTCCTGCTCTGCCGGCGCGACGAACGAAACGAGCTTTCGCTCTGGCGCGGCAATCATCGACACGAGAATGCTCTGGAGATGCGACAACATTCTCTCGACCACTTCGGGGTGATACTCGCGCGGCGCGAACGCGATCTTCAACACCATCCGTTTTCCCGGAATGGCGATCAATGTGAGCCTGTAGTTTGTTTGTTCGGTAAAGCTGAAGCCGCGGATCTTCAGCCCCATGTCCAACTGATTGACAGCGCTGTCGACGGGAAAGTTCTCAAAGACGATGATGCTGTTGAATAAAGGCGTTCCTGCAGGCACATCGCTGTTGCGCTGCGCATCGACGAGCTGGCTGTACTCGTAGTCGCGCAGTTCGACGTTGCTGCGTTGAATGCGCTGTAGCCAGGGGACGACCTGATCGTCGCTGGAGATCGCGATCCGCACAGGCAAAGTGTTGATGAATAGTCCGACCATCGACTCGACGTTTTCCAGCGCCGGCGGGCGGCCGGAAACGGTCGTACCAAATACGATGTCATCGTCGCCCGTGTAGAGATGCTGCAACATGGCCCACGCGCCCTGGATGATCGTGTTGAGCGTCACCTTGTTCTTGCGACCGAAGGCTTGCAGACCGGAAGTGAGCGACTCCGGCAGCTCGATTTGCAGTTCGCCGTAAGGCGCTTCGGTGTTTGTTTCGCTCTTGATGTCGATCGTGTTTGGCTCGGTGAAGCCGGAGAGTGTCCTGGCCCAGAACTTCCTGGCGTCCTCCTGGTCCTGTTCTTTCAACCACTCGATGTATGCCTTGAACGGGGCAGGCGCCGGCAACGTATGCGTGCCGCCTTTGCGGAACGCGTCGTAAAACTCGAACACTTCTTTGATGACGAGGAAGAGAGACCAACCGTCGAGCAGCATGTTTGAGTGGCTCCACACGAACTGGTAACGCTCGTCGGTGAGCCGGATCAGGAAGAGTCGCATGAGCGGCGCGCGGGTGAGGTCGAAGCCGCGTTGTTTGTCTTCGCGTAGAAAGTCTTCGAGTTGTTGCTGCTGCGCGTTTCGAGGAACGTCGCGCCAGTCGTGTGTTTCGATTTCGAGGTCTACGTGCTTGCTGACGATTTGCAGGGGTTTGTCGAGTCGCTTCGAGACGAAGGCGGTGCGGAGGATGGCGTGCCTGTCGACGACGCGCTGCCACGCGCGCTTGAAAGCATCAGTGTGCAGTTGCCCCTCCAGCATGCAACTCAGTTGCTGGAAGTAGACTCCGGATTGAGGAGCAAACTGACTATGAAAGAACATCCCCTCCTGCATCGGAGATAGTTCATAGATGGCTTCGATGTTTTCTTTCGACATGGATTGTGTGGCTTTTACCGTCCGGTTCACGATCATTGTTGGACGAGGTCAGTACCGTAACGCGGTAGCGTCGGGTCGCTCGCGCATCCAATACTGGTAGCAGTACTGAGGCCAGCGACCCGACGCTACCGCGTTACGGTACTGACCTCATCCAAGCGCAGCGCTTTGCCTCAGGCGATTTCTTCGAGGATGTTGATTAAGTCGTCGTCGGTGAGATCGACTTGTTCGGCGATGGTGTCTGTAGTCGAGGTCTCGTAGTACGTAACGATCGATTTCAAGGCTTCAAGATAGAACCCTGCAAGCTGCTCGATCCGCGCGCGGCCGAACAGGTTATGACTGTATTCAAAGCTCACGCGCAGACGCCCGCCAGCCACACTCGCCGTCACGTCCAGCATGTACGGTCGCGTTTCTCTCGGATCCTGCTGAGCACCGCTCCGGCCACGCGCCGCAACGAAAAGCGAGTCGGCAGACACTGCCTGGTCCAACTGGCCCATGTAATTAAAACTGACTTCCGGCCGCGGCATCTGCCTCAGTCGCGCGGCGATTTCATCGTCATCGGTCAGGTAGCGAAGTATTCCGTAGCTCAACCCGTTGCGCGGAATTGCTTCGAGCTGTTTTTGCACCTTGCGCAGCGCCGCGCCTTCGTTCTCTTCGACTTCCACTTTGAACGGGAAGATCGACGTGAACCAACCGACAGTGCTGCTCAGATCCACCTGGTCCAACACCGCCTCGCGACCGTGTCGCTCGAGGTCAATCACGAGTGAACGTCCATCTGACCAGCGCGAGAACGACTGTCCCAGCGCGACCAGCAACGCCGCCATTGTCTGATCCTTGTGATTTTTCGCGGCGTTCTGTAGCAGTCCCTGCGTCTCGGGCTTCGTAAGGCCGACGGTCACAGCGCGCGATGAGTTGATTGGCGCGTCGCCGCGCGTGAACTCCGGCTGTATGCGCGAGTCTGGTTGCTGCTGGATCCAGTAATCGAATTCCGACTTGATCTCCTGTGACTGCGCGTAATCCTTCAACGCACCTGCCCACTGCTTGAACGAAGTCGATTTGATTCCGAAGTCGAGCTCTTCCCCGCCCTCGAGTTGTCGATACCCCTTTTGCAAATCTTCCAAAAGTATCCGCCAGCTTACGCCGTCGATCACGAGATGATGGATCACGAGAAGCAAGCACGGCGGCTGCTTTCTGCCTTTGTCAAACAGCGTCGCGCGCAGGATTGGACCATTCTCGAGATCCAGGCTGCGCTGCAACTGTTCTGACGCTTTCTCCATGACTTTCGCTTGCTGACTCTTGTTGACCGCCGACAGATCGATCACCGAGAACACGTCAACTCCGCCGTCGGCTGTGTTTGTTTGCTGCCACGAGCCTGCTTCCTGGTGGTAACGCATCCTGAGTGCATCGTGATGTTGCACCAACTGAGTAACGGCTTGCTCAACAAACTCCGCGTTTAACTCTTTACCCGCTTCGAGCAGGAACGCCTGGTTGAAGTGATTGATCTTCTTGAGACCCAACTCGAAGAAGCGATGCTGAATGGGAGTGAGCAGCACTGTACCAGTCACGAGGTCCTGCTCAGACATGACAATCATGCCCTCGCCTGCGACGGCGGCTAATTCGGCGACGGTCTGGTGTTGGAACAGATCTTTCGGAGTGAGGCGAATTCCAGCCTGTCTCGCGCGCGAGACGACTTGAATCACCAGAATGGAATCGCCGCCGAGTTCGAAGAAGTTATCGTTGACGCCGATTTCATCTATTCCGAGCAGAGACGACCAGATGTCAGCCAGAATCTTTTCAGCTTCCGTCGCCGGCGACGCGAATGTGCTCGCGAGTTTCGGACGTTCGCTGTCGCGCTCGGGAAGCGCGCCGACGTCGAGCTTGCCGTTTTGTGTTAGCGGAATTTCAGAGATCGTGATGAACGCTGACGGCAACATATAATCAGGCAGCTTCTGCTTCAAGCACTCGCGCAACTCGTCAACCGGAACCGAGTCAGTACCCTGCGGCACCACGTACGCTACAATCCGCTTCTCATCCGCGTTATCTTCACGAACAATCACTGCGCACTGCGCCACAGCCGCATGGTCCCGCAACGCCGCTTCGATCTCGCCCAACTCCACACGGAAGCCGCGGATCTTCACCTGCTGGTCCACACGGCCCAGGTACTCGATCGTCCCGTCTTCGTGGTAACGCGCCTTGTCGCCCGTCTGGTACAACCTGTCGCCGCTCGTGCTGAACGGATTCGGGATGAATCTCTCTGCCGTCAGACTCGGCCGGTTCAAATAACCACGCGCCAGTCCCGTGCCCGCGACGTACATCTGTCCCGCCAAGCCCACCGGCATCGGTTGCAGACGCTCGTCGAGAATGTGGACCTGAAGATCAGGTATCGGCCGGCCCACTACGCTGCTGGCTGCGTGTGCGACGTCGGTTTCAGTCATGCAGTGATAGGTCACGTGCACCGTCGTCTCCGTGATGCCGTACATGTTGATCAGCCGCGGCTTCTCCAGTCCACGTCGCTCGGCCCAACCACTCAAATTCCCCGGCTTCAGTGCTTCACCGCCGAACACCACCGTCTTCAATGCCAGATCGCTGCCGCCGCCTTCGCTCTCGTCCACGCTCATCACCTGATTGAACGCCGAGGGTGTTTGGCTCAGCACTGTTACTTTCTTCTCCACGATGTGTTCAAAGAACGTCTCAGGTGAACGGCTCATCCAGAACGGGATCACGACCACGCAGCCGCCGTAACGCAGCGCGCCCCACAGCTCCCACACCGAGAAATCGAATGCGTAAGAATGGAAGAACGTCCAGACGTCGCTCTCGTCGAAACTGAACCAGGGCTCCGTGGCTTCAAAGAGTCGTGCGACGTTGCGGTGCGTGACCATCACGCCTTTCGGAACGCCGGTCGAGCCTGAGGTGTAGATCACGTAAGCGAGATTATCGGGCGCCATCGCAACAGCCGGATTCTCCTGGCTCTCACTCGCAATGCTGTCAAATTCTGTGTCGAGACAGATTACTTCCGGGCGCTTTTCGGGCAATTGTGGTAGTGATGATTCCTGCGTCAGCAACAGTGCCGCTTGCGTATCTTCGAGCATGAACGACAGACGGTCCGGCGGACACGCAGGACTCAACGGCACGTAACCGCCACCAGCTTTCAGAATCGCCAACAAGCTAATCACCATGTCCAGCGACGGTTGCAGATAGACTGCGACTGGCGTCTCTGGACCAACACCCAACCGAATCAGGTAGTGGGCCAACTGATTCGCGCGCCGGTCCAGTTCCGCGTAAGTCAGAGTCTCGCCTTCACAATCGACGGCTGTGGCGCGCGGCCGAATCTGTGCCTGGTGTTCGATCGTCTCGTGAATGAGACTACTGCCGGCGAATTCACGATCCGATTGGTTGAATCCGTAAACCAACTGCCGGTGCTCTTGTTCGTTCGTGAGCGGAAGCGCGGAGATGTCCTGGTTTGGATCAGAAACGATCGCTTCGAGCAGGTTTCGCAGATGATCCTGCATTCGCAGGATTGTCGACTCATCAAACAAATCGGTGTTGTAGACGAGTTGGCCGGATATTCCTTCAGCGCTGGTTGTCACGGAGAGTGAAAGGTCGTACTTCGCCGCCTCGTCCTCGATCTCTACCGGCGTGATCGTCAGTCCAGACAGCACCAGCGGATCGATCGGCATGTTTTGGAAAACAAACATCACCTGAAACAGCGGCGTGTGGCTCAAGTCGCGCTGCGGCTGCAACTCCTCGACGAGCATTGAAAACGGCAGATCCTGGTGCTGATTGGCGTCGAGCGCTGAATCGCTCACGCGTTTCAATAACTCGTGGAACGTCGGATGATCTGCCAGTCGCGCGCGCTGCGGCAGTGTATTCACAAACAATCCGATGAGACCTTCCGTCTCCACACGGTTGCGATTGGCGATCGCCGAGCCGACGAGGAAGTCTGCTTGACCGGTGTAGCGATACAACAACGTCTGATACGCGGCGAGCATCGTCATGTAGAGCGTAGTCGACTCGCGACGACTCAAAGTCTCCAGCTCGTGCGAGAGTTTTTTCGACAGGGCGAAGGGCAGGCTCCGTCCGTGAGTGCGCTGCACGTTTGGACGCGGCCGATCGGTGGGCAGCTCGAGCACGAATGGCGCGCCTTTGAGCTCGTCTTTCCAGTAAGAGAGATGTTGTTCGAGCCGGCCTTCGCTGAGTTGTTCGCGTTGCCACTGCGCGTAATCACCATACTGGATCGGCAGTTCTTCGAGTGGCGATTCCTGGCCGGCAGAGAAAGCTTCGTAAAGCGCGCTCAACTCGCGAATGAATACGCCGAGCGACCAACCGTCACTCACGATGTGGTGCATCGTCAGCATCAGAATGTGCTCTTGCGGCGCCAGGCGGATCAGGCGCGTGCGAAGCATTGGTCCATTGGCGAGGTCGAACGGGAGAGCTGCATCTTCTTTCGCGAGCTTCAGAGCTTCTGCTTCGCGTTCGTTGTGGTCCAACTGGCTCAGATCGGTCAGGTTCAACGTCCAGCTTTTCGGTTCCTGGACCACCTGCACAGCCTTACCGTCGATCACGGCGAAGACCGTGCGCAGCGATTCGTGACGCGCAACGATCTGTTCGAGACTCCTGAGCAACGCCGCGTGGTCCAATTCACCGAAGAGACGCATGCCCGCGGGTACGTTGTAGGCGGAGTTTCCCGGATCCATCTGATCGAGAAACCAGATTCGCTGCTGTGCGTACGACAGCGGCGCGTGCGAGTTGTTACGCGGCTGGATCGTCGTCACTTCGCGAGGCTTGCTCTCCCTGGCGAGCATCGCTTCAAGCAGCGCGCGCTTTTCACTGGAGAGATGGGCAATGCGTTCGAGAATGTCGCTCATCTTGTGCCTTTTGTGTTACTTGGAGGAGGTCAGTACCGTAACGCGGTAGCGTCGGGCCAGTCAGCGCATACGATATTTTAGGGTACTTGATTACGTGCGACCCGACGCTACCGCGTTACGGTACTGACCTCCTCCAACAATGGTTAGACAGTTGCTTCCAACAGCGCTCTTGCTTCTGCTTCGGTGAGGTTTTCGATGCGGTTCAACCATTCGTTGATTTCGTCGGCATCCTGTTCGCTCGCCTGCAACTGCGTGATCAGTACTGCGAGACGTTCAATCGTCGGCTCTTCGAACAGGCGACGTGGTGACAGCTCGACCATGAACGCCTCACGCACCTGAGATATGACTTGAGTGGCGAGCAGTGAGTGTCCGCCAAGCTCGAAGAAGTTGTCGTGTATGCCGACCTGATCGATCTTGAGCATGCGCGACCAGATCTGCGCGAGCTGCTCTTCGACCGCCGTGCGCGGAGCGACGTATTCTCTTTCCATCTCGGGCCGCTCGCTACCGGGTTCGGGGAGTGCCTTAACGTCGAGCTTGCCGTTTTGCGTCAGCGGGATTTCCGGAATCGTGATGAACGCTGTTGGCAACATGTAGTCAGGCAGCTTCTGCTTCAGGCACTCGCGCAACTCGTCAACCGGAACCGAGTCAGTACCCTGCGGCACCACGTACGCTACAATCCGCTTCTCATCCGCGTTGTCTTCACGCACGATCACTGCGCACTGGGCCACTGCCGCATGCTCACGCAACGCTGCTTCGATCTCGCCCAACTCCACACGGAAGCCGCGGATCTTCACCTGCTGGTCCACACGGCCCAGATACTCGATCGTCCCGTCTTCGCGGTAACGCGCCTTGTCACCTGTCTGATACAGCCGGTCGCCGCTCGTGCTGAACGGATTCGGGATGAATCTCTCTGCCGTCAGACTCGGCCGGTTCAAGTAACCGCGCGCCAGTCCCGTGCCCGCGACGTACATCTGTCCCGCCAAGCCCACCGGCATCGGTTGCAGACGCTCGTCGAGAATGTGGACCTGAAGATCAGGTATCGGCCGGCCCACCACGCTGCTGGCTGCGTGTGCGACGTCACCTTCAGTCATGCAGTGATAGGTCACGTGCACCGTCGTCTCCGTGATGCCGTACATGTTGATCAGCCGCGGCTTCTCGAGTCCACGTCGCTCGGCCCAACCACTCAAATTACCCGGCTTCAGTGCTTCACCGCCGAACACCACCGTCTTCA
>DATNCH010000011.1:0-6090 GCA_035571655.1 Pyrinomonadaceae bacterium | reverse complement strand
TCGTACGCGATGTTCGCGCAGTTGAGACAAGGCTCTTTCACGCGCGCCGAGAAGTGCAAAGAGGGCCGCCGAATCCTGTCGTTCCAGGCTTTCCTTCATCTCCTGCGCGGCGACAACCGAGTCATAGTTTTCGGAGATGATCCGCCGCGAGACCTTACTCATGTCGTGCAGACGCCAGGCACTCCATGCCCCCAACGCCACGAGCGCTACGATAAACACCCCATAACCGGTGAGCAGCTTTGCTCTGAGATTCATATTCCTTAACGCCAAAGGCGTTCCCTATTGTCTTAACGCCAAAGGCGTTCCCTATTGTCTTAACGCCAAAGGCGTTCGCTATTGTCTTAACGCCAAAGGCGTTCCCTATTGTCTTAACGCCAAAGGCGTTCCCTATTGTCTTAACGCCAAAGGCGTTCCCTATTGTCTTAACGCCGAAGGCGTTCGCTAATGTCAGCCCAGGGTTGGAGCGCAGCGACAACCCTGGGGTAAGTGCAACCCCGATTCTTTAAACCCTGAAAGGGTTACCCTCGCACAGGCCTAACGCTTTCAGCGTTGGTTCTAACCTCTGTTTTAGATCCCAGGGTTGGAGCGCAGCGACAACCCTGGGGTAAGTGCAACCCCGATTCTTTGAACCCTGAAAGGGTTACCCTCGCACAGGCCTAACGCTTTCAGCGTTGGTTCTAACCTCTGTTTTAGATCCCAGGGTTGTCGCTTGCGCTCCAACCCTGGGCTGGCATTAGCCAACGCCTTCGGCGTTTTCATTCGCTCGCCTCACCATGACCATCGTTTGAAAATAACCGGCACAACCTGCACCGTGGCGTTCGCTGTTGTCGTTAACGCCGAAGGCGTTCGCTAATGTCAGCCCAGGGTTGGAGCGCAGCGACAACCCTGGGGTAAGTGCAACCCCGATTCTTTAAACCCTGAAAGGGTTACCCTCGCACAGGCCCAACGCCTTCGACGTTTTCATTCGTTCACCTCGCCATGACCATCATTCGAAAAGTCAATTGGAACAACCTGCACGGTCGCATCGCGGACTTCGTCAAGGAAACGATTAATCACCGAGCCGTGAAACAAAATGTCCCAACGCGAACGCGACGTTTGTCCGAAGATCACGTGCGTGATGCCTTCGCGACGCGCAAAATCGATCAACGCATCAGCGATGTTTCTCGCCTTTAATCTCACCACCCGCGCACCGAGTTGTTGCGCAAACTGGATGTTCTCCTGTAGCGCCGCGTAGTCTTCAGGCTTGATTCGTCCCATTTCCTCGCGCGGCGTCTCGACGTACACCGCATACCAGTCGGACGCGAGACGCCCCGCGATCCTCGAACCGGTACGCAGCAACTTCTTCGCGCTGCCGCGTGAAGCAAACGCGACCATCACCTTTTCCGGAATGACCGCCTGGACCAGACCCTCGCGTGCGCGATAGACGTGCGATTTCGCCGCCTGGTCCTGCGCCACCTGGCGCAACGCCAGTTCTCTCAGCGCCGATAAATTTCCTTTGCGAAAGAAGTTGTTCAGCGACTGTTCGATCTTCTCGACGCCGTAGATCTTTCCCTGTCGCAGTCTCGTGCGCAGCGTGTCGACTGAGACGTCGACGTTCACGACTTCGTCTGCGCGACGAAAGAAGTGGTCCGGCACGGTCTCCCGCACACGCACGCCCGTGGTGCGAGCCACGACGTCGTTCAACGATTCGATGTGCTGTATGTTTACGGCCGTGATGACGGAGATACCGTGCTGGAGCAGCTCGAGAACATCTTCGTACCGCTTGCGATTCTTCGACCCCGGCACGTCGCTGTGGGCCAGCTCGTCGACGATCGCGACCTGTGGATCGCGTGCGATCACCGCATCGAGATCCATCTCTTCCAACGTAACGCCGCGATAATCAATTTTGCGCAGCGGAATTTGTTCCAACCGTTCAGCGAGTGCCGCGGTCTCGCTTCGACCATGCGTCTCGAGCACGGCGATCACGATGTCAACGCCCTGCCGCTTCAGCGCCTGAGCGTCTTCGAGCATCTGCCACGTCTTACCGACACCGGGCGCCGCGCCGATGTAGACACGCAGATTTGGCTTATCGCCGGTTTTGAGTTTGGCGAGCAGCGCTTCCGGTGATGGTCTTTTCAGCTCGACAGCCATCTAAGGTTTCATCGGTTTTCTGTTGTCTAAATCCAGATTGAGCTCCAGTACGTTGACTCTCGCCTCGCCAAGAAATCCGAATTGCCGGCTTTCCGTGTGTGCAGCCACAACCTCGCGCACGTCGGTTTCACTCATCCCGCGCTCGCTCGCCACACGCGGAATCTGAAACTCCGCTGCGCCAGGTGAGATGTGCGGATCGAGTCCGGAGCCGGAAGTCGTTACGAGATCGATCGGAACAGGCTTGCCTGGGTTCTCTGCCTGTAACTTCTCGACGTCCGCCTTCACACGATCGATTAACTTCTGATTTGTTGGACCGAGGTTCGAGCCTGAAGACGCCGCGGCATCGTAATTAGCGGCTGAAGGTCGAGAGCGGAAATACCCTGGCGAAGAAAACGGCTGACCAATCAAACGAGAACCGATGACGGTTCCGTCCGCTCGCCTAATCAACTGTCCATTCGCCTGGTCAGGAAAGATGACCTGGGCCAGGCCTGTAACCATGAGCGGATAGACCAGACCGAGCAACACGGTGGTTACGATCGTCATTAGAATTGCTGTCACAAAGTTTTTCATTTCTTAAGCCAGACCGAGCGCGTGTATCACCACGTCGATAATCTTGATCCCAACAAACGGCGCGACGATTCCACCGAGCCCATAAATCAGCAGATTGCGTCGCAACAGTGCCGCCGCACTCATCGGGCGATACTTCACGCCTCTCAGCGCGAGCGGTATCAACGCGACGATGATCAGCGCATTGAAAATTACTGCCGACAGAATTGCAGACTGCGGCGTCCGCAGACCCATGATGTTGAGAGCGTTGAGGACCGGAAATGCAGCAGCAAACATCGCCGGAATGATCGCGAAATACTTCGCGACGTCGTTGGCGATTGAAAAGGTTGTTAAAGCGCCTCGCGTCATCAGCAGTTGCTTACCGATCTCGACGACCTCGATCAACTTCGTCGGATTACTATCCAGATCCACCATATTGCCGGCTTCTTTCGCCGCCTGCGTGCCGCTATTCATGGCTACGCCGACGTCGGCCTGGGCCAACGCGGGCGCATCGTTGGTGCCGTCGCCGGTCATTGCGACGAGCTTGCCGCCTTCCTGCTCGCGTTTGATCAGCGCCATCTTGTCTTCAGGCGTCGCTTGCGCGAGAAAGTCATCGACTCCGGCTTCGCGAGCGATAGTGGCGGCAGTTAGAGGGTTGTCACCCGTAATCATTACAGTGCGTATTCCCATCTGACGCATTTGACTAAAGCGTTCCGACATCCCGCCTTTAATCACGTCTTTCAGGTAAATAACTCCAAGCGCGACGCGATCCTCGGCGACGACGAGCGGCGTGCCACCGGCTTTCGATATGTCTGCCACGATCCGTTCCAAATCGCGCGGCGTCGCTCTGCCCATTCCATTGAGATATTTTTCAATCGCATCGGCAGCGCCTTTGCGCACCTCACGACCGTCGTAATCAACTCCCGACATTCGTGTTTGAGCAGTGAACGGAATGAAGCGAGCCTCATGAGCAGCCAGTTCATGCGCGCGAAGTCCATATTGTTCTTTCGCGAGCACGACGATCGAACGACCTTCGGGAGTTTCGTCTGCGAGTGATGACAACTGCGCGGCTTCAGCTAGTTCTGTTTCATCAACTCCGGGCAGAGGAATAAACTGCGTCGCTTGTCGATTGCCCAACGTGATCGTTCCGGTTTTATCGAGCAGCAATGTGTTCACGTCACCGGCTGCTTCGACCGCACGGCCTGACATCGCCAGCACGTTGTGTTGAATCAGCCGGTCCATGCCTGCGATGCCGATCGCGGAGAGCAATCCGCCGATCGTCGTTGGAATCAGGCAGACGAGTAGGGAAACGAGGACGAAGATCGTCTGCGACGCGTTGGAATAGACTGCGAATGGCTGGAGCGTGACGACCGCCAGCAGGAAAATGATCGTGAGTCCAGCGAGGAGAATGTTTAGAGCGATCTCGTTTGGCGTCTTCTGACGCTCAGCGCCTTCGACCAGCGCGATCATGCGATCGATAAACGTCTCGCCTGGGTTTGAGGTGATGCGGACTTTTATTTGATCTGAAAGAACGCGCGTTCCGCCAGTGACAGCAGAACGATCACCGCCCGCCTCGCGAATCACCGGCGCACTCTCACCCGTGATCGCAGATTCGTCGACTGACGCGACGCCTTCCACGACCTCTCCGTCTCCGGGAATGAACTCTCCCGCGGAAACGATCACGAGATCGTCTTTGCGGAGTTGTGGCGCCGGCACGTCTTCCGTGAGCCCGCGCGAGACCACTCGATGAGCAATTGTTTCGGTCTTTGATTTCCGAAGATTATCTGCCTGTGCTTTGCCGCGTCCTTCAGCCATCGCCTCTGCGAAGTTTGCGAAGAGCACGGTGAACCAGAGCCACAGCGTGATCTGTAATTCGAAGCCGGTATTGGTCACGCCGGGGATTGGTGCAACGATGCCGCGAATCAGTTGTAGCGTGGTTAAGACGCTGCCAACCTCGACGACAAACATGACGGGATTTCCCATCATCCTGCGCGGACTAAGTTTGATAAACGAATCGACGATCGCTCGCTTGACGATCTGCGCATTCCAGATAGCTTTTTTAGAGTGCGTGGTCACAAAGTTGCTCCCCGCATCAATAACTCCTCAACGATCGGCCCCAAACTAAGCACCGGGAAAAATGTCAGCGCACCGACGATCACGATCACGCTCACCAACAGCGTCGTGAACAGCGGCGTCGTAACAGGAAACGTGCCCAGTGACGGTGGCACGATCTTCTTTCGCGCTAGATTTCCTGCGATCGCCAGCATCGGAATGATCATCATGAAGCGACCCACAAGCATCGCGATCCCCATCGTCGTGTTGTACCAGAGCGTGTTGGCGGAGATTCCGGCGAACGCCGATCCGTTGTTGCCAGTACCCGAGGTGAACGCGTAAAGCATCTCGGTGAGACCATGTGGTCCACCGTTGTTCAATTGCGAAGTGCCGAACGTGGGCGACACCGCTGAGATCGCGGTGAACACAAGAATCACAAGCGGGAAGACAAGCACTACGAGCATCGCCATCTTCACGTCGTACGATTCGATCTTCTTTCCGAGGTATTCCGGAGTGCGACCCACCATCAATCCCGCGATGAATACCGACAGAATGATGAAGATCAAGATGCCGTACAATCCCGCGCCCACTCCGCCAAAAACCACTTCGCTCAACATGATGTTTGCCAACGGGACCATTCCACCGAGCGGCGTAAACGAGTCGTGCATCGAGTTAACTGCGCCGCACGAAGCATCGGTCGTAACGGTGGCAAAGAGCGCGCTGTTGGCGATGCCGAAGCGGACCTCCTTGCCTTCCATGTTTCCACCGGATTGCAGCGCGTTCACTGTCTGGTCAGTACCCGCGAGTAGCGGATTCCCGCGTGCCTCGGTCCAAAAAGCAACGAACACGCCTGCGAGGAAGAGCACAGCCATCGCAGACCAAACTGCCCAGCCATGCTTCTGCGATCCGGTCATGCGCCCGAGCGTGTACGTCAGACCTGCCGAGATTGCGAATATCGAAAAGAGCGCGATCAGATTTGTGAGCGGCGTGGGGTTCTCGAACGGATGAGCGCTGTTCGTATTAAAAAATCCACCACCATTTGTTCCCAACTGCTTGATGAATTCCTGCGAAGCAACGGGTCCCTGTGCAATCACCTGCTCTGCGTGTTCAGTCGTTGCATCCACGAGCTTCACCGTGTCGTAAGGTCTGAGGTTTTGAATCACTCCTTGTGAGACAAGCACCAGCGCGCCCACCAAACAAAAAGGCAACAAAACCCAAAGTGTCGCGCGCGTGAGATCCACCCAGAAGTTTCCAATCGCCTGCATCTCGCGCCGTGCGATGCCGCGAATGAACGCGATCGCGAGCGCGATGCCTGTCGCTGCGGATACAAAGTTGTGATACGCAAGGCCGGCCATCTGCGTG
>DATNCH010000010.1:0-8395 GCA_035571655.1 Pyrinomonadaceae bacterium | reverse complement strand
AGACAGGATTGCCAGATTTTCAGGATTCACAAGATTAGTTTATGATGCAATGTTCCATTTCGATACCGGTAAACGAGCATCAACACATGAGTCAATCCCAATCAGCAATCGCACCACCAGCGCCGAGTCCACTCACCACGCTTACTGAAGACGAGACGATGTTTCGTTCTAGCGTTCGCGAATTTGCCGAGGGCGAATTGCGGCCGCGCGTCGAGCACATGGACGAGGCCGCGAAACTCGATCCCGCCATCATCAAGCAGTGTTTTGAGCTCGGATTGATGGGCATCGAGACGCCGGAGGAGTTTGGCGGCGCCGGCGCGAATTTTTTCACTGCGATTCTCGCGGTGGAAGAGTTGTCGCGTGTTGATGCTTCGGTCGGAGTTTTTGTCGACGTGCAAAACACGCTCGTCAACAACGCTTTCATTCGCTGGGGCACGCCGGAACAGAAACAGAAGTACCTGACCAAACTCGCAGCCGGCACCGTCGGCGCTTACGCGCTGAGCGAACCGGGTTCAGGCTCCGACGCGTTTGCGATGCAGACGCGCGCGGTCGAGAACGGCGATCATTACGTGCTCAACGGCCGGAAGCTCTGGATCACAAACGGAATCGAAGCCGAGATCTTCGTCTTGTTTGCGAATGCGAATCCGGAGGCCGGATATCGAGGCATCACTGCGTTCGTCGTCGAAAAGAGCTTCCCGGGTTTTTCGATCGGAAAGAAGGAAAACAAGCTCGGTATCCGCGCGTCGTCGACGGTCGAGTTGATACTTGAAGACTGCAAGGTGCCGAAGGAGAACGTGCTCGGCGAGCCGGGCAAGGGCTACAAGATCTCGATCGAAACGTTGAATGAGGGACGCATCGGCATTGGCGCGCAAATGATCGGTATCGCGGCGGGCGCGCTCGAGAGTGCACTGCGCTACACGGCGGAACGCCAACAGTTCGGAAAGTCGATCAACCAGTTTCAGGGAGTTCAATTTCAATTGGCGGAGATGGCGACCGAGCTGGAAGCCGCGCGCCTGATGGTTTACAACGCCGCGCGCATGAAAGACGCAGGCGTGAATTTCGTGAAGGAAGCGGCGATGGCGAAACTCTACTCGTCGCGTGTCGCCGAGCGCGTGAGTTCGAAAGCGATCGAGTTGTACGGCGGTTACGGATACGTGAAAGACTATCCGGTTGAAAAATACTGGCGCGATTCGAAGATCGGTGCGATCTACGAAGGCACCTCGAACATGCAACTGCAAACGATCGCGAAGCTGATTATCGGAAAATGAATACTCGCATCGACATATTCGAGCAGATGCTCGCGAGCGATCCCGGAAACACGGCGGTGCTTTTCGGGCTGGCAAAGGAATACGAGAAGGCTGGCCGCGACGACAGGTTGATCGAAACGCTCAATCGTTACCTGGACGCCTCCGAAGATGAAGGCAATGCGTTCGGCATGTTGGCCGGTGCTTACGAGCGCACTGGCCAGAGAGACAAAGCACGCGAAGCTTACGAGCGCGGCATCGAAACAGCACAGCGCCATGGGCATCCGGGCATGGCCGAAGAGTATCGAATGATTCTGGCTGGCAATTATGAATGACACTAAAGTACTGAAACTGGTCCGCAAAACTGACTCAACTGAACCCGAGACGCCGGAACAGGAAGCCGAGATGGGCATGGCGCCTGGTCCAACCTCCGTGCCGATGAAACCGGCAGCCGCGCCAGAGCCGCAGAGATCGACACCAAAACCAGTTGCCGCGACTGCACCGCAACGTGCTGCCGAACCACGTACTCAGGATTTGCCAGATCGGAAGTTGCTGATCGAGATGTATCGCACGATGTATCTCTCGCGGCGTATCGACGATAAAGAGATTCAGCTCAAGGGACAAAACAAAATCTTCTTTCAGATCAGCGGTGCAGGTCACGAGGCGGTGCTGGTTGCGGCCGGCGTGGTCTTGAAGCCTGGTTATGATTGGTTTTATCCGTACTATCGCGATCGCGCGCTTTGTTTGCAGCTCGGTATGACGCCTCTCGAGATGTTCCTCTCGGCCGTCGGCGCTGAGGCCGATCCAAACTCACACGGGCGCCAGATGCCTTCGCACTGGGGTCACAAAAAACTGAACATCGTTTCGCAGTCGTCACCGACCGGAACGCAACTACTCCAGGCCGTCGGGTGTGCCGAAGCGACTTATCGCAGCACACTTATCAAGGAACTCCAGAAGCTCATCGTCAGTTTTCACGACGACGAAGTCACGTACGTCTCGCTCGGCGATGGGACGAGCAGTGAAGGCGAATTTTGGGAAGCGCTCAACACGGCGTCGAACCTGAAACTGCCCGTTGTATTCCTCCTGGAAGACAACGGCTATGCGATCAGCGTTCCCGTTGAAGTGCAAACCGCGGGCGGCGACGTGTCGAAGCTGGTGAAGAATTTTCCCTCGCTTTATCTCCAACGATGCGACGGCACCGATCCGATCGCGTCGCTCGAAACCATGCGCCGCGCAGTCGATTATTGCCGGCAGCGCAAAGGTCCCGCGCTGGTCCATGCGAAAGTCATTCGTCCTTATTCACACTCGCTTTCGGACGACGAAAAGCTCTACCGGCCTGACGAGGAACGCGCGAGCGACGCGGAGCGCGATCCGGTGAAACGTTTTGGCGCCCTGCTGATTGACGAAGGAGTGATCGATCAGAATGGCTTGCAAAGGATCAAGGACGAAGTCGACGCGTTGGTGACCGACGCTGCCGACAAGGCGCTGGCGAGCCCGCAGCCGGCGAAAGAGACCGCGACTGATTTCGTCTTTTCACCCGATATCGATCCGACTGCCAAACAGTTCGACACGGAAGACGCGGTGCAGCTTTCAGGTAACGCGGGCACCGTGGTCGATCTCATCAATCGTTGCCTCGACACGGAGATGGCGCGCGATCCGCGGATCGTCGTCTTCGGCGAGGACGTGGCTGACTGTTCGCGCGAACAGTACCTCGAGACGGTGAAAGGCAAAGGCGGCGTTTTCAAAGTCACCGCAAATCTCCAGCGAAAGTATGGCAGCGCTCGTGTTTTTAATTCGCCGCTTGCTGAAGCAAATATTGTCGGCCGCGCGATCGGGATGGCCACGCGAGGGTTGAAACCAGTGGTCGAGATCCAGTTCTTCGACTACATCTGGCCGGCGATGCACCAGATTCGAAATGAGCTCGCGTTGCTACGCTGGCGCTCAGGTAACGAGTGGAAAGCGCCCGTGGTTCTTCGCGTGCCGATCGGTGGTTATCTGAAAGGCGGTGCGGTCTATCACTCGCAGTCAGGCGTATCGACGTTCACGCAGATTCCTGGTTTGCGCGTTGTTTATCCTTCGAATGCGCTCGACGCAAACGGGCTGCTGCGCACGTCTATTCGATGTGACGATCCGGTGCTGTTTCTCGAACACAAACATCTTTACCGGCAGGCCTACAACAAGTCGCAGTATCCGGGCGAGGATTTCAAGATCCCGCTCGGCAAAGCGAAGAAGGTTCGCGAAGGTACGGACATTTCGATCATCACGTATGGCGCGTTGGTCCAACGATCAATCGTCGCCGCAAAGCAGATGGAGCAGGAGGGCGTGAGTGTCGAAATCGTCGATCTGCGCAGTCTTCTTCCTTACGACTGGAACGCCATCGCGGAAACGGTGAAAAAGACCAGCCGCGTGATCGTCGCGCATGAAGATTCGCTGTCGTTCGGGTTCGGTGCTGAGATCGCCGCGCGTATCGGT
Organism: Pyrinomonadaceae bacterium; assembly: GCA_035571655.1. Lineage (GTDB taxonomy): Bacteria > Acidobacteriota > Blastocatellia > Pyrinomonadales > Pyrinomonadaceae > PSRF01. The sequence continues at coordinate 4,679 of DATNCH010000010.1, read as the reverse complement.
GATGAGTTGTTCGAGTATCTCGATGCGCCCGTGAAGCGTGTTTGCGCGCTCGACACGTTCGTCGCGTACGCGCCCCAACTCGAGGACGCAATCCTCCCGCAGGCGTCAGATGTTGCCAAAGCGATTGCGGAACTGAAAGCATATTAGACAGGATTTACAAGATTTTTCAGGATTGACAAGTTCGAACTGTTAATCCTGAGAAAAATCCTGTCAATCCTGTACCCGTACACGTCTGTATCGTTCTGTTTCGCATAATCCAGCCACTTTCCTCAGATTTCCCCTAAAAACCACGGCATAAGTGTTGCGAAAAACGGTTTGGAATAAACATGTTCCCCCACGTGACAATTAATCGCGATTAATTAAACACAAGGGAGGTACAACTGATGAGCAAGCACGTTTTGAGCGTTTTGGGCGCTGTGATGCTGACTCTCGCAATCGCCGCAATCGCTCTGGCACAAACGACAACGACTACTGTTACACAAACAGTTCAGAATCCCGACGGCACCTACACGATTATTGAGTATCCCGCCAAGAAAGAAGTGAAGATCAACCTGACGCCGGTCAACACACCCGCGAAAGGTTACGCCACCATTTTGCGTGACGACGATGGCACCAGGATCAAACTCAATCTAACGGAAGTTCCCGCTGACATGACTGCGATGACCCTTTACGCGGTTGACGACAAAGGCGTCGTTACCCCGCTCGGACCAGTCGCGCTCACGAACGGAATGGGAACCTTAGCCGTGACCACGCCGCTTTCGAGGTTCATGCTCGTCGCTTCTCCTGAACCTGCATTGACGGCATACGATGCAAACACGAAGATCTTGTTTAGAAGCGCGGTGCCCGAAGGCTTCACGGTTATTCCGGTGACCGGTAGTGCGTCGGGAGAAAAAGTCGGCGCAGTAGCTGCGCCGACAACCGGTGCGACGGTGGTTTCCCCGACTGAGCAAACCGCAGTCACTTACACCGCTCCGCTGTTAGGCATCCCCAACTACAAGAAGGGCGATGACACCAAAATCAAAGTCGACTTTACGGGTGCTTTACAAGGTACTCGCGCGAACGTCTTCATCACCCCGCGCAAGGATGGACCGACTGAGGTCAACATGCGTTTCCACGATCTGAAGGAAGCGCCTCAGGGCCAGAAGTTCATCCTGTGGGCGATGTCGTCTGACGGTCAGTTCCAGAAACTCGGCCAGGTTGTAAACGTAAAGGGCCGAAATGAAGCTGAGATCAAGTCGGAAACGACGTTGACGGACTTTGGTTTGGTAGTGACCATGGAAAGCGCTGAGGCTCCAATGCCGGCAGGACCAGCGGTCGCACATATTCACATCGTTCCATAACCGGAATCCAGCAGGTTTAGCGCTGGGTCTGTTAGGGCCGCTCGAAAGGGCGGCCCTAAGTTGTGTCAAATCTCTCACAAAAAGCTACCACTCAAGGACCATCTTGCGCTAAGATGGCGCGACTGGGTTTGCGCCACCGGCGCATCTTCAGGTCTTCCCGACCGGCTCAAGGTCGAGCCGATATTTTCTCTGACAACGCAGATTCCCCTGGACGTGAATCCCCTTCACGGACCGAAGTCTCGTTTTCGCCCCTGGATTTGACGACATGAACAAGAGCACCTACCCCCGTCTTTTCTCGCTTGTCCTGGTTTTGTTGCTTACGTCCGCGGTTCGTGCGCAGGAAAGCCTTCCCGCACTCGTCAAACGAGTCAAACCAGCCGTTGTAGCCATCGCGACTTTTGACGCGAGTGGTGAAGCGGTGATGACCGGCAGCGGCTTCTTTTTGAAGCCCGGCCAGGTGGTCACCAACCTTCACGTGATTCGCGGTTCTGTCCGTGCGGAGATCAAAACGCTGGACGGCAAAGGCAAGGTCTATCCGGTGAACGGCATTCTCGCGGTGGATGAGGAAGGCGACCTCGCGCTGCTGAGCGTCGACATGCCTCCACAGCCTGTGCGCACGAGTGAGCTCGCGAGCGAGTTGCCGGAAGAAGGTGAATCGATATTTGTTATTGGTAATCCACTCAAGCTCGAAGGTTCGGTGAGCGACGGAATCGTGTCGGCTGTGAGAGAGGTTCCAAACAGCTATCGCATCATTCAGATCACTGCTCCGATTTCTCATGGAAACAGCGGCAGCCCGGTTTTCAACCTGCGCGGGCAGGTGTTGGGCGTGGTGACGGTGAAGGTCACGAACGGGCAGAACATCAATCTCGCGATTGCGGCGGCGAGAGTTGGTGAGTTACGCGCGGGGAAGCTGCGACCGCTGTCAGAGTTGGGGTTGAAGAGCAAGGGCGATGTGGCAGAGTCGCTCTATCGCTCCGGACTCGATTCGCTTTGGCTCGGCAACTACGACAACGCTGTCGGATATTTCGAGAACGCGGTAAACAAAAATCCGAAACGAGCTGAGGCGTGGGTGCAGGTTGGCTATTGCAAAGTGAAACAGGGGAAGAACCAGGAAGCGATCCGCGCTTACTTGCAGGCGTTGCAGCTCAAGCCGAATGATGCCGAGATTCACAACAAGCTCGGCGACGCGTATTACTACGCGGGGCGTTTGAGCGAAGCGATCGAATCCTACAGCGAAGCCGCGCGAATACAACCGGACTCGGCGGAGACGTTCTACAACCTCGCGATCGCGTATTTTGAGAGTGGAAATCAGAGCATGGCCGCCGCCGAGGCGCGGACGCTGCAGCGACTCGATCCGAAGCTCTACGAAAAATACGTACGCGAGACAATGTAAGCAGTATTTAGCCGCAGATTTACGCGGATGAACGCAGATTAGATCTGCGTTCATCCGCGTAAATCTGCGGCTAAATACTGCTTACCCGGCTTGGCCAGTAAACACGCCCATATCGACACTTCTCGGGTTCCCGAGCACCACGAACCGAATATTCTTCATGTACTTCTGCGACACGCGCTGGACGTCAGCGGGTGTGACCGCCGTCAGCCGTTCGAGAAAATCAACCGAATTGCGCCAGCCGCCGCCAATCAACTCGTATTGGGCCAACTCACCAGCCTGCGCCGCATTCGTCTCCTGTCCGAGATAATACGTAGTCAAATATTGCGCCACGACAGCGTGAATGTCGTCTGCACTCACGGGCTCGGTTTGTAGTCGCGTGATCTCGCTCAACATCAGCCGGATCGACTGATTCGCATCCACCGCCGTCACGTAAAGTCCACCGACATTCGCCGCCTGTGTTCTCAAGAAAGCATCCGGCGCGTACGAGAGATTTCTCTTCACGCGAACCTCTTCAAACACACGATCGCGCAGCAAGGAACTCGCAACCCGCATCGCGTAGATGTCGGGCGAGGTCAAAGACGGCGCCGTGAATAACCCCTGAATGTAATTCGTCGGCAACTCGCGTGGGGTCACTTCAACGGACGACCTGTCAAACGTCAACTGCGGTATCGACTCCGATTTGTAATTGCCGCGCGGCAACTTGCCTAAACTCGCAGCCACTAACCCGCGCACGTCGGCCGGGTTCAAGTCGCCAACGATCACGAGCAGCAGTCGCGACGTCTCCATCAGCTTCGTGTGATAAGCGCGCAGATCTTCAGGCGTCAACTTCGCAACAGTTTCAGGCGTTCCGCTCGTATTGTTCAAATATGGATGGCCGGCGTACGCCACGCGTTCCTGGAGCTTTTGCAGGTAAACATCCGGATTGTCGGTGTCGTCGCTAAGCGACACGACGAGCCGTTGCTGAACAAGCGCGACGTCTTCCTTCGTGAACGACGGTCGTAATGCGACGTCAGTGAAGATCTCCCACGAGCGATCGAAGTGCATTCGCGTCGAAGCGAGCGACAACACCGAGTAATCGTTGTTTGAACTGCTGCCGATCACCGTGCCCATGCGCGAGAGTTCGCTGCGCATGCGTTCACGCGGAAAGTTTGTGGTCGCTTCAGTCGCGGCGCTAAGCATCAGCGTTTCGATACCCGCGTTTTGCGCGTTGATGTTTGCAGCGCCGCCGCGAATAAACAGACCTGCGGCGACAGTCAGGCTTCCTTCGCGCCGCTTCAGCAACACCTTCAATCCGTTGACGTCAAACTCGCTCACCAGCGCCGCCTGCTTTGCGACGACGCTTTGCACGGTTTCCTGTGACTGCGATCTCGCTTGCTGCGCCTGCGAAGAATCCGCACCTGTTACGACGACGACGACTGCCATCAGCAGGCCGATTAAAAACCGACGCGGGGACACGGTGACGCGGCGACGCGGTGAGTCTCCGCGTCTCCGCGTCTCCCCTTCTGCGTGTCTTTCCGTCTCCGACTCGTTTACGTTCTTGTTCCTGGTCATATCTTTGTTCACTGTCCGATTAGCTCTGCCGGTGTAATTTTGACTTTGGCCTGCGATTCAGTCGACATCAACGCCAGACCGATGTGGGGCTTGCCTTGAATATAAGTGGTGATGTAACGGCTGATGTCGGCGCGCGAAGTGGCGCGAAGGCGCGGGAGATAGCCGCGAAAGTATTCGAGCCCGGTCGACGCCCACCAGAAACTGAGTGTGTGCGTGTAGTCGCTCAACTTCTCGCGCGAGTAGAGATCGTCGGCTTCGAGTAGTGCTTTCGCGCTCTCGAGCTGTTCGTCGGTGTAATAGTCTTTGTCGTTGAAGTGGGCGACTTCTGCGTAAAGAGCCTTGATCGCAGCGCGCGCCTTGTCGGGAGTTGTTTGCGCGATCAGTGCGATTGGACC
>DATNCH010000009.1:0-50619 GCA_035571655.1 Pyrinomonadaceae bacterium | reverse complement strand
CTCGAACCCTGGGCTGGAATTAGCGAACGCCTTCGGCGTTAAACTGCGTGGAATTAGCGAACGCCTTCGCCGTTTTCAATTCATCGCAAGTCAGAATATTAATAGTCATTGAACCCGTAAGGGTTCGCCGAGCGTTTAACCATTTCAGGGTTGGTCGTGATTGAAATTATGTCTGACGATCACGAAATCCTGACCAACGCCGAAGGCGTTCGCTAATTCCAGCCCAGGGTTGGAGCGCAAGCGACAACCCTGGGAACCGATTGAAAATGTTTTGAACCCTGAAAGGGTTCGTATCGCACAGGCCTAACGCTTTCAGCGTTCGTTTGATCTTTATATTTGATCCCCAGGGTTGAAGCAACCCTGGGCTGGAATTTGCCAACGCCTTCGGCGTTATTACCAACAGGATTGCGAACGGTGCTCCAACCCTGGGCTGGAATTTGCCAACGCCTTCGGCGTTATTACCAACAGGATTGCGAAAGGTGCTCCAACCCTGAGCTGGAATTAGCCAACGCTTTCAGCGTTGCAAATGCGTTCGCAGGAATTCCATTGTGCGACGCCATGCATCGTCGGCAGCGCCGGCGTTGTAAACCTCTGGACGCGAATCGTTGAAGAACGCGTGATCGGCGCCGGGATAGATGTGCACTTCGATCTGCTTGCCGAGGTCTTTTAGCTTCTGTTCCAACGCGCGCACCAGAGCCGGAGTTACAAAGCCATCGCGCTCTGCATACAACCCCAGCACGGGCGCGTGCAGATTCGGCAGGTCAGGCTTGACGTTTGGATGTCCACCATAAAACACCACGCACGCACCGATGTGTGGATTCTTCGTCGCCGTGTACAACGACAGCGCGCCGCCCATGCAGAATCCAACCACGCCGATCTTTTCGCTCGTAACAGCGTCGTGCGTCGAAAGATATTCGCCCGCCGCGGTTAAATCTCTTTCAGCCTCGTCGATCCGCAGCGCCATCATCAACTTACCTGCTTCGTCAGGCGACTTCGTCGTCTTGCCGTGATACAGGTCGGGCGCGAGCGCGACAAAACCCTCACCGGCAAACCTGTCGCAAACCTCTTTGATGTGATCCACAAGACCCCACCACTCCTGAATCACAATCACACCCGGACCACTGCCACTCTCCGGAACCGAAAGGTATCCGCGTGTAGTTCCACCCGCAAACGGAAATTGGACCATTTCTCCCATTGACTCTACTCCGTTGTCGATCGTTTTCGATCGAGCATTACACCATCCCAGCGATTAATTACGTCGAGGTGAATATCGAATTGATCGATCGCACGCATCGCTATGTGGTTGATCATGTCGTCGAGGTTCTGGGGGTGGTTGTAGAAAGCCGGCACAGGCGGAAGAATCACTACGCCCATCCGCGCGAGCTTCAGCATGTTTTCGAGATGTATCTCGTTGAACGGCGACTCGCGTACGACGAGCACTAGCTTACGTCTCTCTTTCAACACGACGTCCGCAGCGCGATGGATCAAATTGTCGCCGAGGCCGTGAGCGATGGCCGCGAGCGTGCGCATGCTGCATGGCGCGATGACCATTCCCAACGTCACAAAAGAGCCACTCGAGATCGCTGCTCCCTGCGCCCCAATGCCGTGATTCTGAGTTGCGAGACTCTGCATATCCTGCAACGAGTACGGAGTTTCATGTGCGAGCGTTCGCGCCGCCCACTTGCTGACGACGAGATGCGTCTCAACCCCCGATCCGTGCAGCATCTGTAGGATACGAATACCGAAGATTGTTCCGGTCGCGCCAGTAATGCCGACGATGAGACGTGCAGGCCTTATCTGTTCCATGTGGAGTCATTCTCTACGAAGTACACAAAAAGCACAAAAGGAAAAGCCGGGCGCAGAGGCCCGGCCTTCTCAAAATCCGAAATCTCGGAACAGTTATGCCTTCACGGCAGCGTACTTCTCGATCATTTTCATAATCGACTCTTTGCTCGTGGCTCCAACCACGCGCTCGACTTCCTTGCCTTCGCGGAAAAGAATCAGGGTTGGAATCCCCTTGATACCATAGCGCTGTGCGGTCGACGGATTGTCGTCGACGTTCAGCTTCACCACGTTCGCTGTTTCGCCGTAATGCTCTGCGACAGCCGCAACAGTTGGCGCCAGCATGCGGCAAGGGGCACACCACTCAGCCCAAAAATCAACCAATACTGGTTTATCGGCGCCCAATACTTCTTTTTCAAACGAGTTATCGCTCACTTCTTTCACAAATTCACTCATGTTTCGCTCCTAGTCTAATCTGCTGATTACCCGGCGCTACGCGCTCGGGTCGGTTATTGCCCCTCGCCTTCGAGGAAATTCTTTAATAGCCGCGCCCGTGATGGATGCCGCAGTTTGCGCAACGCCTTCGCTTCGATCTGGCGGATGCGCTCGCGAGTGACGTTGAAGTTCTGACCCACTTCTTCCAACGTGCGTTCGTGCCCACCGTTGTCGAGTCCGAACCGCAAACGAATCACACGCTCTTCACGTGGGCTCAACGTCTGCAAAACGTCGCCTGCGATCTCACGCAGGTTCGACGTGATCACACGCGCCGCCGGACTCTCGCTCGACTTGTCTTCGATCAAGTCGCCCAACTTCGAATCACCATTCTCACCGATCGGCGTCTCGAGAGAGATCGGATCCTGCATCAGCTTGCGCGCCTTGCGGACCTTATCCACCGAAGTATCCATCTTCTTCGCGATCTCTTCAGTCGTCGGTTCGCGCCCGAGCTCACGCACCAGTTCACGCGAAGTGTTCTTCAACTTATTGATCACTTCGATCATGTGCACCGGAATACGAATCGTGCGCGCCTGGTCGGCGATCGCGCGAGTGATTGCCTGCCGGATCCACCACGTCGCATAAGTCGAGAACTTGTAACCACGGCGCCAGTCAAACTTATCAACGCCCTTCATCAGACCCAGGTTGCCTTCCTGAATCAGATCCAGGAACTGCAAACCACGGTTCTGATACTTCTTCGCGATCGAAACCACCAGACGCAGGTTGGCCTCGGTCAACTCGTGCTTTGCCTGCGCGGTTTGAGCTTCGCTGATGGCGATCATCTGGTGCGAACGCTTGATCTCGAGCGCTGTCAGATGATGCTCGGTTTCGATTTCCTTCAACCGTTTCTTCGCGGTCGCAACGTGCTTTCTGAATTCCTTCTGCTTGTCGGCTTTCAGCCCTTTGCGCTTCAGCTTCTCTGAATAACCTTCAATCTCACGTTCCAACCCGCGCACTTCCTTGTGCACCGTACCAATAGCGGAGATTAATCGCTGACGCGCGGCTTCTTTCAGATGGAGACTGCGGATCTCGGTTGCGATTTCCAAACGAGTGCGCGCGAGCTTTCGCCTGAAACGCAGAAGCTTCTTCGAACGCTTGCCTCGCGATATTCTCAACTCGTCGGCAAACTTGTCGAACTCCTTCAAGCCGCGCTTGTAGAGTTGCCGGATGTTATTCAGTCCTTCGATCGTCCACTGCAAATACTCTTCACTGCGATCCTCGTGCTCTTCAGTCTCCATCTGGTCGGAGAACGCAACGACGTCGCGGATGTTGAGTGATCCCGCGGCCAGCTCGTCGCCAATCCTGAAGAGTTCAACTACTGCAACGGGCGAACGCGCGATCGCCTTCTCGGCGCGTTTTTGTCCGCGCTCGATGCGCTTCGCGATCGACACTTCCTGTTCACGTGTAAGTAACGGTACGACACCCATTTCGCGCATGTAGACGCGAATCGGGTCCGAAGTCTTATCCATCTCGCCGGCGGAGAGATCGAGCTCGACCTCTTCGCTCATGGCTTCATCAGATTCAACCGCAGACGAGGACTCCTCGATCAAAGGCTCCTCGATCTCGGTTTCACCACTAGTCGCTCTCTCGAGCGTTTGTAGCACTTCGTCGATGTCTTCGATCGACACGGCGTCGTCGGTCAATTCCTCGCTGAGGTTGACGAACTCGCCAGGAACCGAATTCATGAGCTCGATACCGCTTTGATCTTTTTCAAGCCTGGCCAAATTGATTATTCCTTTCTCGCGGTTCTGTTACGCAGTTCGGAAGGCCCGTGCCCTCCGGCTCTTTGCCCCTGCTCGCAAGTCGGGCAAAGCAAGCTGCTTCTGGTTGTAATGTTTCTTCTTACCATTCTTCTCAATAGGCTTCGATGACACAGCAGCCCCGCAGGGTTTCAAGCGCTGTACCACGTCATTAATTGTTATTTTCTCTAAAACCTTCTCCACCGCTGAATCGACTTCCAGGAGCACGTCGCCCAAAACAGTCTCGATATTCACGCCGACGGGGCAGTCACGGCTGGGCGGCTGTTTGTGCAGCGAAAAGACGCCGCTGTATCCGAGCGCGCGGTAAATGTCGAGAAGGGTGGTCTTGGCGGGGTCATTTGCCAGCCGCGAGCCGCCCAACGAACCGGTTTGAGACACGACCAAACCCGCCTCGGCCAGTTCCAACAACATGCGCCGGATCACCACTGGATTGGTATTTACGCTTTCTGCAACCTGTTCGGATTTAAGGGGTTCTTCGCCTGACCAGGCCATCAAACTCAGTACATGTACCGCAACCGCGAACCTGCTGTTTGTCGACATATCAAATCACAATTCGGGAACGAGGGCTCCGTTTTGTAACCATTATAGTTACAATTTCGATTTTGTCAAATGTTTGTGTGAATTAGGGTTTTGCCACAAAGAAGCACAAAGGGCTACTTCAACGACGGGGATTTGAGGTCGTGGATGAGGTCGAAGAGGACCTCAACGTCGATGGGTTTGGGGACTAAGGCCAGATAGCCTACCGAGAGCGCGTGCTCCCGATCCTCTTCGCTCGCATAACCCGAGATCGCGATGGCAGGCACATCCTTCAGACCGGGTATTAAACGAAGTTGATCCAAAAGCTGATATCCGTCCGTCTCGGGCATTCCGATATCCGAAACAATGATGCCGGGTCGCTTCACAACCGCCTGGTGCAGCGCCTCCGCCGCCGACGCCGCCGTCGTGACATTCGCACCTTCGCGACTGAAGACCGCGCTCAGCAGCTCGAGCGTGTCCGCTGAGTCTTCCACGATCAACACGTCCAGCCCGTGTAACGAATGAACCTTTTGTTCGACGACCTCTGAAGCAACGTGCTCGGTCGGCGCCAAATTGATCCGCAACGTAAAACACGCCCCTCGTCCCTGTCCCTCAGACTCGGCCTGCAATCCTCCGCCGTGCATCTTCGCGAGCGCATCCGCGATGGCGAGTCCCAACCCCAGCCCACCGTGGCGGCGCGACGTCGAACCATCTGCCTGACGAAAACGGTCGAACACGTGCGGCAGAAACTCGGGCGCAATCCCGACACCCGTATCGGAAACGACAAGCTGCGCCTGTTTGTCACTCATTTCAGTGGCTACACTTACTTTCCCGCCGGGATCCGTGAACTTGATGGCGTTAGACACGAGGTTCCAGGCAATCTGCTGCAAACGCACCGGCTCACCCATCACTACGAGGCTCGAATGCCACAGCGACACCGACAGATCGATATCTCGAGCAGCAGCGGACGCGCGCACAGTGTCGACCGCCGCCTTCACCACGGTGTTCAGATCGGTCGGCTTGGGTTCGAAGTGCAGTTTTCCTGTGGCGATGCGGGAAGTATCGAGCAGGTCGTCGATAAGCCGCGATTGCAGCCAGGCATTGCGTTCGATTGCGTCCAGCGCCTGCAAAACACTCTTCTCGTCGAGCGTTCCGCTTCGCAACAGCTTGATCCACCCGACGACGGGCGTGAGCGGCGTTCGCAGCTCGTGAGAAAGCGTCGCCAGAAAAACGTCCTTTGCGCGATTAGCTTCTGCAAGCTCGACGTTGAGCCGTTTGAGCTCGGCAGTTCGATCCTCGATTCTCTGCTCCAGGTCGAGGTTCAACTGCTGAAGGTCGGTGCGCGCCTTCTGCTCGGCGAGCATGAGCCGGCGGTGCTCGACACCTCTGCGAATCGTGTGCTTCATGCTCTCGATGTCGCAGGGCTTGATGAGGTAGTCATAAGCACCTTCCTGTAACGCTGCGATCGCAGATTCGACTGACGCGAACCCGGTCAGGACTACTGAGATCGTGAGTGGAGCATGGCGCCTGATCCTTGCCAGCACTGAAAGACCGTCGCCGCCTTCCATGTGCAGGTCGGTCAGCACGAGGTCGTAATCGGTTGTGTTGAGCAGGTCGATTGCTTCATCACCGCTCGAGGCGGTATCGACTATGTAACCTTCCTTCTCGAAGATTGCGGCTGTCGTGATCCGCAGGCTTTCTTCATCGTCGACGACGAGCAGACGGGCTTCATTCAAAATAGGAACGAACATACCTGTATCGTCGAGCGGTGAACCGTTTTGATCGATTGATTGACTCATTTCGGCGATTGCTTAGATTCGTTTTCCAAATCTTCCAAAATGGGAGACTCAACCTGAAGTACGATGCTGAAAACTGTTCCGCGACCGATCTCGCTGCTCACTTCGATGCGTCCGCCGTGCTGCCTGACGATATCCTGCGTGACCCACAGCCCCAGGCCGGTTCCCTTCTTTCCGGTTGAAAAGAACGGATCGAAGATGCGATTCAGGTCGTCTTCCGCGATACCGACGCCGCTATCGCTGATTTGGACGACGATCGATGGTTGCAACGATTGCTCGTATCGAAAGGTTGAAATTACCATTTCGCCGTCGCCCTGGATCGCCTGTTGTGCGTTGATGATCAAATTCAGGAAAACCTGACGCAATTGATCCGCGCGAGCGCGAATCTTCGGTAATTCCTCGTCAAACCGTCTGACGATGCGAATGCGCAGTTGGCGCATCTTCTTTTCCAGCAGAACCATCGTCTCTTCGAGCAACTGGTTCACGTCTACCCAATCGACCTCACCGGGCCGCCGCGCAAAGCCGAGCATCTGCCGGATGATGTGCGACACCCTCTCCGTCTCTTTTCTCGCAATTTCGAGAAAGCGCGAATTCTTGTCGCCCTCCGAATTGGTTTGCATGAGGTAGAGAGCGTTTTTGATCGCTTCGAGCGGGTTGTTTACCTCGTGCGCGATCGAAGCAGCAAGACGTCCCACCGCCGCCAGCTTTTCCGACTCGAATAACTGCTGTTCAACCCGGCGTCGCTCGAGTTCGCGAATCTCGGTTAAGTCGTGAAGGATGGAAACCACGGCGGTCACCTGCCCCGTCGGATCCAACACTTCACGTGCGGCTATCTCCATCGGCAAAGACCGGCCGTCTTCCGGATCGATCAATTCGATTTCCGCCTGCCTGCCGGTTTCCGACGCCGATGCTAGAGTTGAAATGAACGACGTGAGTTTGACGGCGTTTGCCCGCACCGCAGCAGCGGCAGGCGAGCGAAAGGTTTCGTTCTCCTGAAACAACAACTGCGCGCGACGGTTGAACAGGATGAAGTTGCCTGCCGAATCACACACGACGATCGGATGGCCCACGTTTTCGATGATCAGGTCCAGACGATCGCGTTCGCGGCGCGACTCCGCTTCGGCGTCTTGCAGCTTGATGAAGTTTCGCGCCAACTCTTCGTTGGCCTCACGCAGGTCTGTCACGTCTCGAAAGATCGATACGAGGCCGAGCGGCTCGCCGCGTGAATTGGCGGCGGGAGTCGAAATCACTTCGAAGTGAATGTCAGAACCTTCAATCGGATCGACCAGCGTGATGTCGCGCTGAATAACCTCCGACGACGAAACCGTCGCGCTCGAGAGATAAGCGGAGAAGAGCAGATCGTTCATCTTCAACGCGCGTCGCTTGCCCTCGCCGGCGTTTGCCGATCCGCTGAACAGATCTTCAGCACGCCGGTTTTGCAGCAATATTTCGTTGTCGAGATCGGTAAGGACAATTGGGTCCGCAACAGACTTCATGATCGACTCGATCCACTGTCGCTCGCGTTGCAGCTTGGTGACGGAGTTGACGAGTCGTTCCTGGTGGATTGCGAGAGAGGCAATGACACCGACGCGATCGGCAAACCGCTTGAGAAGCTTCAGCGAGATCGGGTCGAGGCTGTTCTCTGTTGCGCCTACGTAGAGAACGCCGAGTCGCGCGCCTGGATCAAACGTCCAATAGTGCGCGGGTGGCCGGGAGTCGCCGGAGACGTCACGCGCGGTTTTGGGTCCGATTTCGGAAATTCCAAATAGCGGGAGCGCGAGGATGTCCTGGCGCCAGTGCATCTTGTCGAAGAGAGTGCGTGAACCTTCGTCTTCCTGGAGGGAGATCCAGAGAGGTACCGCATCGTGGATCGCGCGTACGCAGGCGGCGCTCGAGTCGATCGGCATTTCGACTCGAGTGGATTCGCCTTCGAAACCAACGGCGGCACGGATTTTCAGCTCTGCGTCTCGTTCGTTGATGATGGCAATGGCTGCTTGTTTGAGTCCGAAAATATTGTCAATGCCTTCGAGGGCCAAAAGCAGACGCTCATTCAGCTTGGGCGTGGCAAGCATCTGCGTCGTCGTCTCGAGAAACGCGTCATACAGGCGCAGGTAGGGGTCGACGCGGTCGGAGTCCCCATTTGATGGGGCGGTTCTGACTGCTAATTCTGCTGGAACTTCTCCCATAGCCAAATAGACAGGATTAACCTGGATCCTGTTTTATTTCTTATCGACCTCGACGGTCACACGCCGGCGTGTCTCGGTTTCCACTACCTCGCCTCCGGGCGTGATTGCTGGTCGAGAAACCGCGGGGGTCAAACCTACTGCTTCAGCGTACTTCAAGTAGGTATCGATTGAGGCAACTACTACCCGCGCTTCGATCGTGATCAGGTCAATACCAACCAGGGAGATTCTGACCCACGCGTCGATGACGATGCCTTTATCCAGCACGCGATCGAGGACGTCTATTAAACTAGTACCGCCTGGGGCTCTTTCGACAGCCATTTGCTTCGGTTCCTTCTTTAGTTAGTTTGGAAAAACGAGCATACTGCGCGAGGATTGACGGCGCCTCCTTGCCCAATCCTTTACTTCCGTTGTTTGCCTCTCGCTCGCCGCGTCACGGTAGTGCGTGTGGTTACGGTTCCTCCGGCCGCCGCAAGTTTTCTGATCTCCTGTTCGAGTTCAGAAAGCCTTTCGCGCAACTCGAGGTTTTCGGCTTCGGCACGCTCCGCACGTGTTGTCAGGTTGGTGTCATAGCGCCACCAGTTCAAACCGATCTGCTCTGCCTTGTCGATCGAGCAAACCAGCAGACGGATTTGCAACGTTAGTAGCTCTACGTTCGCCAGCGACACTTTGATGTCGCCTGCTATCACCAGTCCTTTGTCAAGAATACGGTCGAGAACATCAACCAGGCCCGGGGGACGGGCCGTAATAAGGGTAGACCGCTCGCTGGACACTATCGCCCTCCACTATCAGGAAGCGGCTTTACTCAAAAAACTTAGATGGCCGCTACCATCGAATACTGCTGCCGGGCAAAACTCATACTGCTAAATCAGGCGCCCGATTGGACCGAGATCGAGATTGAGGTCTTCTTCAGATAATCCAAACTGAGTTTTTAACTCCTGAAGTTTGGCCTCCAATCTCATGAGCGCCAATCCTAATTCTTCGATCTGTTCAGGTGAGAGATCCCCGCCTTCCATGCGGCGGACCGCCTGTTTCTCGAGCAGACGGCGGATGAACTCGATCAAAGTTAAAACCAGCTTCGCCAGACCTTGTTCGACACTCTGGGCATCGACGTTTATTCGCGACGGAAGCGTGTCGGCGACACAACGCAGTTGCTCGACAAACTCCTCGGGGTGCGAAGTTTCGATTTCCGGGTCAGCCGTCAGGGGATTTTCGGGGGAAAGCTCCATCAGCTTACTCCGAACTGCGTTTTAAACTCAAGCTCAATGTTTGCAAAACTATACGGAGGCCACGGCCCGCTCAAAAGAAAGTGCAATTCCGGCCGAGACTGGCACGTTTCTGCCATGGTTTGCCGGTAATTTTTGATTTTCGAGCGTTCGACGAGGTGCGCGGCAGCCAAAACAAGCTTCTCCGAGGGGCGGAGAGTGACCTGTTCAGCGCGGATCAAGCCGCTGATTTGGTCGTGCAACCACGTGGAAATCGTTGACGCTTCCGCTGCGCTTTGCTCGCCGCCGAGGATTTCGCGGCGCTTCTGCGCGAGAAAACTGGTCCCGGTGCCCTGGTTAACGTTTTCCGCTGGCTCGGATCCGTGGGCCACGGGGTCGCGAATTATCTTCACGCTCATCTCAACGCATCCGCGCACCTCGGCGAGCTTGGTTTCGAGGGCGGGCTTGCGGGCGGACAGATAGTTTACGAGTTGCTGTTCCGTCACGAGTGTTCCGAACCGAAAGGGGAGTGGTGTCGTGCGATCGAGTATGCTTCGAATCACTGCCGCATGTGCCAGCGCATTCTCACGAGTTACTTGCACCACGTCGGCGTCCAGGTCGCTGACCAAAACTGAAAAGCCCTCGCACTTCAACAATCGGACCGGGGCGCCTGAGATGCCCTGTGCTGAATTCTCCAGCACGTCGACGTCGTCGGCAAGGCAGTACGCGTATAACTTCATTCTGTTTGGCGCTTGCGCAGGACTTCGTGTGCCGTCTCGACCGAGCTGACTAAAACGTTCAAGCCGATAAAGATCAGATCGATATCGGCGACGGAGATCGTGATCTCACCGGCGATCACGAGGCCACGGTTGAGTACGTGATCGAGTGTTTCAAGGAGTGAGAGCTCATTCTCATCCATGACAGGATTAACAAAATTTGTTTCAAGATTCATCTTGTCAAATCCTGTACAAAATTATAAACCGGCCATGGTCCAGTCAGTTCAATTCGAATGCCCGCGGCCTGGTGCTCCTGGGCCAGGCGCTCGGCCGCGTCGCGAAATTCCTCGAACGCCGCTTTCTTCACGAGAAATGCAAACTTCGCTTTCAGCTCCCCGTGCTCGGTGGTTTCGACTTTCAAAATACGAAGACGCCGTGCGTCGTCGCTGTGCTCTTTCAGTCTCGCTTCGATCTGCTCGACTATACCGTTCACAACCGCGCGGGCTTCGTCAGCCTTGAGTGCGCCGATCTTTTTCTGTATCAGGTACGACTGTCCCGGCGACGCCTGCTCCGCGAGCTCAACCATCTCTCGCAACACGGGACTCACCGACGTGATGCTCGACATCAACACTGCTCGATCACAAAAAACATTTACGCCCCACTCTTCACGCCCTTGCAGATGCTGAATGACGTCTTCAAGCTCCCGAGCCTTTTCCGTGAGCATCTTCTCGATTCCCGCGCGCTCGAGATAGATCGTTCCGAAACGCAAAGGCACGGCGCTGATCCGTTTAGCGACGTACTCGACCACCGTCTCGTGACGCATCGCGCGAATCGCCGTCCACGTCGCGTCCGTCAGGTGTTCCGCCAAACTCTCCTCGTTATACGTCGCCAGCGGAACACGACTCACAAGCGCCGCAAGGTTCGCGACGGAGATCCACTCGAGTTCTGCATCCTCCTCGATTGCGGCAGGCAGTGAATTCGCGGGCAACTGCGACGCGGCTGCGCTTTCGGCGATACAGTAGACGTAGAAGGCAGGAGCACTCATCTGGAAGTATATTCTCGCGCAAAGGCGCAAAGGCGCAAAGGCGGAACTGAAATTAACTTTGCGCCTTTGCGCCTTTGCGAGGAAATCCCCTCCACGCCTCAAAATGTCTCATGAGATCTTCTGCACCTCTTACCTCCTGTCGCTGCTGAGGCGCGGTAAGTATCTCGACCGAGCGCCGCCGAAATCGTGTTCGAAATTCGCCGATCACCTGATCCTGCATCTTTCGTCGCGATTTACAAAAGCTGCAATCGGCCGCGGCTTCCGACGGCACAACTCCATTGATCAGCAGTTTGCGCATTGGCACTTGCAGCTTTTCGAGCGACTTCGACAGATCGATAGTCTCCTCCAGACTCATTCGCTCGGGAATCGCCACGCCCACAAACTCGCAACGCTCGCCGTCCGTCAACAACGCGAGTACCTTCTTGATGCTCTTCGATAAAGCCACGAGCTCTTCCGCGACCTGCGTCGCGCGCAACACGTTCTGATACTTTAACAGCAGCTTCATGAACGTCCTGATCCAGGAAAGCGCGACCTGCGGCAGCTCGAGAAAACGAATCAGATGCCCGGTCGGCGCTGTGTCGAGAACGATTGTGTGATAGCGCTCCTCGTCGAGAAGGTCGCTGATGGTGCCGAGTGCTGCGATCTCGTCGATGCCCGGTGGAGTCAGTTCAACCAGTTCTCGCATCGCCTCGCGATCGAATTTGATCTCCATGCGCGAGCCGCCCGACAGCGACGCGAACAACTCATCGGTCCAGGATCGATAACGCTGCTTCAACTCTTCAAACCACTTTCCCGGATCGATCTCCATCGCGTCGAGGTTTTTGTAACCTCCGACCCCGCTCTTCAACTCGCCGATTTCTTCATCAAAACTATCTGACAGCGAGTGAGCTGGATCGGTCGAGAAGATCAACATCTTCCGATCACGATTCGCGCGCGCCAGCGCCAGTGCAAACGCGGCAGCGGCAGTCGTCTTGCCGACACCGCCTTTGCCTCCAAAGATCACGATCTCTTTGGATTCCATATCACCTTTCCAATCCGTTTCAGGTCGTCAATTCCACGGACTTCGTTTGCAGCAAGAGGCACAAAGTGAGGCTCCAGATCTCCAAACGACTTTGCGATCTGTTTCATCCAGGGGCGTTGTGTCTGCACGCGCGCATGGCAATACTCACAATCATCGTGTTCCTGCTCCACGCGGTTGACGATCAGATCGCGCACGGGCACGCCTTGCTCCCGCAGCAGCGCGCGATACTTTTCTGTCTCGCGGATACTCATCGCTTCCGGAATCGTCACGAGCACAAATCTTGTCTGCTCCTTGTCGTGAAGTAACTCGCGCACGGCTTCGATTCTCCGGCTCAGATCGCGCAGAAACAGATCGACCTCATCTGCAACTGGCCTGCGACGAGCAAAGTGGGCCACGATGTAGCGGTGCTTGTCGCCCATCAGATCGAGCGCCTTCACCATCCGATCGAAAACTTCCGGCAATCGCAATAGGCGCGAAGTGTGCCCCGACGGCGCCGTATCGACCACGATGTGCGCATACTTTCCTTCGCGATCAAGCTCGCTCAGCTCAAACAGCGACATCACTTCGTCCAGCCCCGGCAGCGAAAGACTCAACAGCTCGTTGATGTCTTCTTCGTCGAGCAGAGTTCCACGCTCCGCAATCTCGGCGAGCACTTTCCCGTGCGCCGCCCGAAACCTTTCGAGCGCCAGGCTCGCGTCCATCTCGTACGCAAACAGTCGTGGTCTTACTTCAACCAGCCGGTTGCCGATCTTTACGTCGAGACTGTCTGAGAGAGAGTGAGCCGGATCTGTTGAGAACAGCAGAATGGAATCGTTTCGCTTCGACTCCTTGAGAAGAAAGAGAGCGGTAGCTGCCGCTGCCGTGGTTTTTCCCACGCCGCCCTTGCCGCCAAAGAAAATGTAACGCTCGTTCAGGCGGGAGGAGGAGCGTGGGTGACGGGGAGACGCGGTGACACGGAGATTCTCACCGCGTCTCCGTGTCACCCACTCACCCCGTCACCTTCGTCGCCACCGACTTCAATCACAAAACTCGACGTGTCTTTCGTGTGGACTGCCTCATGCATCAACCCAAGCTGGCGCTGCTTTATCACCCGCAGCCGTGCGAACAGCTCCGCTTCGCGTTCGGCGAATTCCACTTCCGAGATCTCCTCGAGCTCGAGTCGCATCTGCAACTCGAGCAGTTGCTCCTTGATCACGGTGTCGTCGTTCAACTCCTGATCGGCCAGCTTTTGAATCTGGCCGAGGATGAACTTGAAACCGTTGACCGGCGCGAGAAGTAGATCGTCAATCAGAAACATTTCGTAACTGGGCCACTGCTTCGGCGGCGCTTGTTCCGGGGATGTTCGGCTCTAACTTCAGACGAATGTGAACGAAATTGTACGGCGGCCAGGGGCCTGTGTACTTGAACGACAACTTGCCCTCGTACTTCGACGCAATCTCTTTCACCTTCTGATCAAACTCTGCTTCCCGATCGCGTTCGATCAAAAACGCGGCGTTCATGATCATGCGATCGCCGATCGGCTTGTTGGCGCGCGAAGCAACCGCCGTGTCGCGCAATTGCGAATAAACTTCGCGAATGTACGCGTCGGCCTGGTCCGTCAGTGCTGTCTCGATCAAGCGGCCGAGCTGCATGCGCGCGAAGTAGGTCGAACCGGTGGTGCGCGAAGTAATCTGCTCTTTCAAATGCCGGATCTCGTCGTCGGTTTGTTCCAGCTCAGCCGTAACCTTGTCGCGATCCCAATTCACTTTCAAACCAAACTCAACCTTGCCTTCCATCTTCGCCAGCACGTCCCTCAAAGCATCGTACGTGCCGCGAATGAGTTCGACGATGTCGTCTTCGGTGCGAAACAGCGCCCCGAACGCCATCGGCAAAACCGTAAACTCACGCATGACGGCTTCGTTCACCTGCTCGTGCGTGAACACGTTCTCGCGCGTGGGATCGTAAACGACCAGCGGCGTGTTTGAGACGACCGCAGCCAGTCCTTTGTGATGAACGGTATAAACGTCGTCATGTCGCCCACCGATTCCCACCGGACCGAATGATCGCGCTTCGTCCGTCTCGATAATGCAATAGACGTACTTGCCTTCAGGTACAGGTTCGACAGCGGGTGGTTCCGCTTCCCGAGTGATCGTTTTTGCATCTGCCATGGTGTGTTTGCGGCCGCGAAGAAAGATGGGATTGAATTACGGCTGCTAATGATAATAAGTTTTTCTCTGCCTGTTCAAGTTTTGTTGACCGGATTCAAAACATAACTCAACAGCCGCATCGAAAACCGGATGATTGTAATGCAGGAACCGGCAGGAGTACGTCCGGCAACGCACCCTCTTGAGCGCTGGCATGAACGTTGCTCATCCAATAGAGTACACGTCAGGACAGATTTTAAGAAGGAGATTCGATCATGTTGTGGACAATTCTGGTAATTCTGTTGGTCTTGTGGCTGATAGGCTTGCTTTCACACGTCGGCGGCAGCCTGATCCATTTGCTGCTCGTGGTGGCTGTGATCGTTTTGGTCATCAACCTGGTGACCGGCAGACGAGCCGTCTAGACAAACAAGGGGCTCGAGGCTACGTGGCTGAGAGCCCTGTACTTTCTTTACATTCAAAATACATTCCTAAAGCGCCTCCCGGCTGCTTCAAGTACTGTTCTGCTAACTTGAGGCAAAGCCGTATACTCTCTTTGAATAGAAACGCCGCGATCCGGCTTTGCACAAAAAGTGGCAAATCTGATTTGTTTTCTCTGCGGCCCTATGCGTATCTCTGCGGCTCTCTGCGTTGAAAGGCCCATTAGCGCAGAGATACGCAGAGGGCCGCAGAGGAAAGACTTCCATCTCAACTCGATTTTTTGTGCAAAGCCTCGCGATCCAATCAAATGGACTTTAGAGAGATCAACCACACTGATTCTCGTGAATTTGACGAGGCGATGGCGATTTATGTCCAGGCTTTTCCCGCAAACGAACGACATCCCGTCAGCACGATCGGCGACCGCGTCAGGCAAGGTCTAAACAGACTTTATGTTGGCAGCACGAACGACGAGATCACCTTCCTCGCCTTGTTATGGCCATTGCAGAACACCGATTTCATCCTGCTCGACTACATCGCCACGAAAGACGAGCACAGAGGTAAAGGGATCGCTTCGGCCTTCCTGAAGAAACTGCGCACAGAGCTTTTGACTTCTAAGAAGCACCTTATTCTGGAGGTTGAGGACCCAAATTTCGGCGACGACACAGAAGAAAAGAAAAAGCGAGTCTCGTTTTACAGACGCCAGGGAGCGAAGGAGTTGGAAGGTGTTCGTTACCTCCTGCCACCTCTCGACGGAAGCACGCCAACTGAGATGATACTGATGTTATTTCCGGAGTATGAAGGTGAGAACATAAGCAGCGCTACCGTAAAGAACGTAATCACGCAAATCTATCTCGAGCTGTATGGACGTCCAGAAGACGATGCTCTCCTCGCAACATTTGTTCACGATATAGAAAACGACATCAAACTCATTTAAGGAGGCTTGTGTGATGTGGGAAGTCATCAAAGCCAATCCAGTCGCCACAATCGCGCTGATTGTCTCGAGCGCAGCATTTGTCTTCTCCATCTATAATTTCGTGAAGACACGTACTGCAACCCTCTATAGCGATATCGATTCGCGTTATCACGATTTGCTGAAGATGGGAATTCAAAACCCGGAGTTTGTTAACCCGGCGTTGACCAGGGAGTTCGATACAAAGTTCCAGAACAAGGCCCTACTGCAGTATGGGCGCTATGCTTTCGCTGCATGGAACATCGTTGAAACGATTTTCGATCGCGGCTCAAACAACTTGTTGCGCGAAACATGGTACCCGGTAATTAAAGAAGAAAACCGGTTACATAGAATGTGGCTGAACCACCCGGACAACCACGAAAAGTTCAAGGACCCCTTCTGGAAATTCATGATAGAGAATCGCGATAAATTCCCCTGCCCCAGTTGTCAGGCGCTGGGCGACAACGGTATGTGCCCCAGGTGCCGGGAATTGTCTCGCATTGCTTGAGAGGTTTTCCTCTGCGGCCCTCTGCGTATCTCTGCGTTCTCTGCGTTAATAGGCCTTTCAACGCAGAGAGCCGCAGAGATACGCAGAGACCGCAGAGAAAACAGATCAGGCGCTTATTTCGCTGGCGATCCGATCTGGACGTCGATCTTCTTGTCGCCGCCGAACCATCGTCCACCAAATACAAACAATGCCGCGACCACAAGGATTACGAAGATCACCAGGACCGCCACGATTCCGGTACTTGCAGCACTACTGTTGTCAGCCATCTTTTTTTCCTCCTATTGTTGAAGCGACCTGGCACCGCACGTTAGGCCGCGGTTGTTTCGCCACCTAGCAACGTCAAAACTTCTCCGGTCACGTAACTAGAATCGACTTCCGAAGCGAAATACACATATGCCGGCGCGATCTCTTCCGGCTGTGCGGGCCGCTTCATCGGTGTGTCTGCACCAAACTCCGCCACGTCCTCAGCTTTCTTGTCCGACGGATTCAGCGGCGTCCACACGGGCCCGGGCGCAACGCAGTTCACTCGAATTCCACGCTCCACCAGGTTCTGGGCCAGCGATTTCGTGAACGCGTGAATCGCGCCTTTCGTCGAGGCGTAGTCGAGTAGTTCTTTGCTGCCCTCGAGACCAGTAATCGATCCCGTGTTGACGATCGCACTCCCCTCTTCCATGTGCGCCAAAGCCGCCTTGGTCATGTAGAAGTACCCATAGATATTCGTCTTGAACGTACGATCCCACTGCTCTTCACTAACCTCGTCGATCGTTTCCTGATGCTGCTGAAACGCCGCGTTGTTGACGAGGATGTCGAGCTTCCCAAACTTCTCGACAGTCCGCGTCACCAGTTTTTTGCAGACTTTCGGATCGCGTACGTCGCCGGATATCGGATACGCCTCGCGCCCCTCAGCTTCGACGGCGCGTTTAGTCTCATCCGCGTCCTGTTTCTCTTCCTTCAGGAAAGTGAATGCGACGTCTGCGCCTTCGCGTGCGAAGAGAACGGCGACAGCACGACCGATTCCGGAGTCGCCGCCCGTGATCAACGCAACCTTTTCTTTCAGTTTTCCCGAGCCCACGTACGACGGCGCCTCGTGTCGGGGTCGTGGGTTGAGTTTCGCTTCAATGCCGGGCTTCGGTTGATGTTGTGCGGGCATCGGCGACTTCGGCTGCTTCAACTTGCCGGCAGGTTTCTTCGCAGAGCGACTCGTAGAGTGATTCCTGGTCGCTCGTGTCTTAGATCCGTTTCTACTCGCCATTACTATTTCTTCCTGCTGGCCTTCTTCCCGCCCTTGCTCGATGAGCTCTTGTTCGACTTCTTTCCGCGACCGCTGCCACTCTTCTTTCCACCGCCCGATTCCTTGTTCACAGTGGCCCACGCGCGACTCTCAGCCTCTTTCTTCGAGACGCCTTTGTCTTCGTAGCCCTCTTCGATGTGTTCAGCTTGCCGTTTCTGTTTGTCCGTGTACTTTGATTTATCACCTCTTGGCATAGTTCAACCTCCTTGCGTACGAGGGCATTTTGCAAATCACGATCCGCTGGCATCGTGCTTGCGCAAGAGTTGGGTTGGTTAGATTTAAGGGGTTTAAGTGCCCCGGAAATAAAACAACTGCGGGGTACCGCTGTACAGTAAACCTACACTGCAAGGGAGGATGGCGAATGCCAAAGAAAGAGTCGAAAAGTCATCGTGAGTTGGTTGATACAGGTAAAGACAAACGCTTTGTTAGACGAGACGAGAAGGGACGTTTTGACGAGGTGGTCGACGTTGGTCGCTCGCTCGCACGCGATCGCCAGCAGCAATCGAAAACTAAAGTTCCGCCTGGGCAAGGCGATCGAGGTGACCAAAAACGGTAGCCACCAAAAGGCACAAAAAGTAAAAAGTCCCCTTTCTGCTTTTTGTGCCTCTTTCCGATTTTCATGACAAACCTCGAACGCCTTCAGAACATCGGCATACGACGACTCGGCACTCCGAAAAGCGGGTTTCGTTATGCATCGCAAAACGGTCAGCTAACGAAGGCTGACCTCCACAGAATTCACGACCTGAAAATTCCACCCGCGTGGACTGAAGTCGCGATCAACCCAGCCACGACGGGAAAGCTCCAGGCCATCGGTAAAGACGCCGCGGGACGCTGGCAGTACCTCTATCACGAGAGTCACAGACGCACGCAGGAGCTGCGCAAATTTCGCCGGCTCACAAAGTTTGCGAAGGCAATTCCAAAGATGCGCACGACCGTCCGGGGCCATTTACGGCAGCAGGGATTGACGCGCGAACGCGTGCTCGCCTGTGTCCTGCGGATTCTGTCGACTTGTTTCATGAGGCCGGGCAGCCAGGTGTACGCGAGTGAACACGGCAGTTACGGAATCGCCACGTTGCGACGCAAACACGTGAAGGTCAAAGGCGACCTCGTTGAGTTTGACTTTCCCGGAAAGGCAGGCGTTCGACAGTATCGTCAACTGCGCGACCGGCAGGTTGCACGCGTCATTCGCAGCACGCTGAAAATTCCGGGTTACAACGTATTCAAGTTCGAGAATGGTGAAGGCAAAATCGTTCCGGTGACGAGCCGTCATATCAACGATTACATCAAGGAGATCATGGGCAGCAGTTTCAGTGCGAAAGACTTTCGCACATGGGCTGGGACACTCGTTTGTGCGTGTGCGCTGGCACGCGACGGCGGCGAGATTCCCGAACCCAAAACCGCGCGTAACAAAAGAATCGTTGCCGCGATCAAAGAGACTGCTGAAGTGCTCGGTAACACTCCGGCCGTGTGTCGTGGATCGTACGTGTGTCCTGAAGTGATAAATGAATTTGAGAAAGGGCGGATCATCGACAACTGTTCGAGCAGTCTCGACGATCTCATCGGATTTCGCGGGCGTGGTCTACACAAAGCGGAGAAGGCGCTACTGAAGTTTCTCAAGCGTGGCGTCAAATGATGGCACCGATCTTGCCGATTGTGCGACGAAGCTATTTGTGTGTTCGGATATCAAGCAAGGGGAAACTAAATGCAAGGACCATTAAGAGGAATTCTGGCGGGCGCTGCTGCGTGGAAATTTGGTGGCGGATGCATCTCCACCATCCTGATCTTTATTATCGTCTTTTGGCTCCTGGGCTACGTGAACTGTTGAACAGGATTGACAGGATTCTTCAGGATTTTCAAGATGAATCATGTGAATCCTATTTAATCCTGAAAATCATGTCACCAGCTCACGACCAGCTCCTCGTCCGCTTGCCAAACTGGGAGGTTCGGACGGATCGCACAGCGATACAGTTTCTCGGGCTGATCGAGCAGAATACCCGCGCCCAACACGACGGTCGTGATCGGATTCTCCGGCATCGTGGCGCGAAGTTTCAGTTCCGTCTGCAAACGGTCCTTCAACCCTTTCAACATTGATCCACCGCCGGTCAGGATCATTCCTGAGTAATAAATGTCTGCGACTGCCTCCGGTTGTGCATCTTCGATGACGCGTCGAATGCCCATCACGATCTCAGCAATCGTCGGCTCGAGCGCTTCGCGCACCTCGTCCGCAGTGATGTGCACCGCACACGCGAACCCATCGCTCAACTGCTTCCCGACCAGTTGCAGCTTGCGTTCACCTGCCGGTATCTCGTCGCCGAGTGCGCCTAATTCCCTCTTCAGTGCTTCGGCAGTGTATTCGCCGATTTGCAGACAGTAGTTGGACCGCACGTAATCGCGAATCGCTTCATCCATTGCGTTGCCGGCCGCAGTCAAACTCATCGACGAAACCACACCACCCGAAGCGACGATCGCGATGTTTGTCGTCCCGCCACCGATGTCGACGACCAAATGCGCTCGCTCGTCTTCGAAAGTGAGCCCCGCTCCGATTCCAGCCGCCAGACCCTCGTCCACGAGATCGATCCGGCGTCCACCCGCGTCGTGTACTGCATCGCGAACCGAACGTTGTTCGACAGCAGTCGCCGAACCGGGAATGCCGACCACGAAATGTCCACGGCGGTATCCGTCTGTAACCTTGCCGAGGAACGAACGCAACATCTTTTGTGCGACTTCGAAGTTGAAAATTGTTCCGGAACGGATTGGTCGATGTACCTCGAGTCCACGTGGCTCGCGGCCCAGGAGTTTCACCGCCTTATGGCCCACGCAGACGACTTCACCATCGTAGCGATCGATTGCGACAACCGATGGCTCGTTGAGGAGAACTCCTTTGCCCGGTTGATAGATGAGAGTGTTGACGGTGCCCAGATCGATAGCGAGCTCGTTGTGGAAAAACTTCTCAATGAACTTCACGGTGACGATTCCTCCTCCAAAATGGCAGGGCCCAGGAAGCGAGTAAATGACTTTCCGAGCGGCAACTCGTATGCCTGAACGAATTGCGTTTGTCTCCGGGGGATGTCTTTGGAAGTATTAGAGAAGTAATGACAGGTGGTTTCCAGTTGCCGTATTACAACTGTGCGGTAACATGTTAAACCGTACGAGTTCCGCGCATTCAGTTTGACGGGATCCGCGGTGGGATCAGCGGTAATCCGTGGGCCGCCATGAGTTCGTGGAGGTGTTGCAACCCTGAGAGAGTATCGTTTCCGAGGTCGATGCTGATGACGCGGCGTTCGCGTTTCTGAAGCGCGCGGAAGTCGCCGAGCGCCTGGGCCTGCTTCAGGATGCTGAACGTGTAAGGCTCTCCCGGGACCGCAAAATCCACCGCATCGTTGGCGATGATCTGAAAGAACACACCCGTGTTTGGACCACCCTTGTGAAGCTGTCCCGTCGAGTGCAGGAACCGAGGTCCATATCCGATCGTTACCGCACACTTCGTCGCATCACGCACTTGAGTTCTGAGATCCTGCAATGCTCGATCGATCTCCGGCGTCTCCTCGATGAACGCGAGGAATGCGACGTAATCCCCCGGCTTGATCGTGATTGACTCGGTCGCCGTGTCGGGGCGCGCATCCAGATGCCCGCGACGCTCGAAAGTCTCGAGCAGTTCTTTCGTCGCGTCTTTCGCCTCCTGAACATTCGGCTGGTCGAACGGGTTAATCCCGAGTCGCCAGCCTGCAACCGCAGTCGCAAACTCCCAGAGAAAGAACTCTGCGCCGAGATCGTAAACCTCGTTCATTTCGTGAAAAACGACAGGGTGCCCCGCCGCAAAGAGGTCAAGAAGCCGGGCTTTCGTTTCCCACGGAATCGGACCGACAGAAATCGAGACGAACAAACGATCGTCGCCATAAACTTCAGGGGCACCCAGCAACTCGCCGTTCACGGGAAGTATTCCCTTTCCCTCTTTGCCGGTACTTTCAGCTACCAGTTGTTCGATCCATAGGCCCAGCGTTTCAACCGACGGATCGATGACTAGCGTCAACTTGTCGCGGCCCGCATTCGCGCACTCACCCAAAATTACACCCAACTCAACTGATGGTCCGTCTTTGACAAACTTCGAGATTCTCGTTGCGTCGAGCAACTTGCGGATGTCCAGGCCCATCAACGCCGCCGGCACCATACCAAAATAGGAAAGCGCCGAGTATCGTCCACCTATGTCAGGCTGGTTGAGAAATGTTCGATGAAATTTGAGTTTGGTTGCCGTCTCAACGAGTGGTGAGCCGGGATCCGTGATCGCGATAAAGTTCTCGCCAGGATTCTCGACCCGTTTGCTGACTTCGTCGTACCAGTATTTGTAGAAGACATTCGGCTCGGTTGTGCTTCCTGACTTTGAAGCAATTACGAAAAGACAACGCTCGACGTCGATCCGTTCTGACAGGGAGGCGATGACGTCTGCGTCGGTAGAGTCAAGCACGAGCAGCTCGGGATAGCCTTCCTGTTGGCCGAATGTTCTCGCTAACACTTCAGGACACAGCGAAGAACCACCCATACCGCACACCATCACGCGCCTAAAGCCCCGACTGCGAATCGAATTTGAAAACTCCATCAATTCATCCGCAACGCCGATCATCTCGTCTGCGACTGTTAACCAGCCGAGCGAGTTGTTGATGATGCGCTGGCTTTCTTCGTCTGACTTCCAAAGAGACGCATCTTTGCGCCAGACGCGTTCCAGGACGTTCTCGTCGCGCGCCTCCGCGAGCGCCTTGTTCACTCGTTCCGCGAGTGGGCCAGATGGGAATGCCACTTCGTTCATGGATGCGCCTAGTGTAACATTTGACCAATGAGCAATCCCAAACAAGCACTAATAGTTGTCGATGTACAGAACGATTTTTGTCCCGGTGGCACACTGGCTGTGGCTCACGGTGACGAGGTTGTCGAGCCGCTGAACGAGCAGATAGACGAGTTTCTCGAGCGCGGCGCGCCTGTGTACAAGAGTCGCGACTGGCACCCGGCCACCACGAAACACTTCCAGGCTTACGGCGGCACGTGGCCCGTGCACTGTGTGCAGAACACCAAAGGCGCCGAGTTTCACCCTGCACTGCGCGACGATCCCCGTATCACTGTGGTTTCAAAAGGTCTGGGCGATACAGACTGTTACTCCGCGTTTGACGAAACCGATCTCGCCTCGCAGCTCCGTGAGCAAGGTGTCGAGGAAGTCGTCGTTGGTGGTCTCGCAACCGACTACTGTGTGAAGAACACCGTCCTCGACGCGCTCAAGCACCGGTTCAAAGTCAAAGCGCTGAAAAACGCCATGCGCCCAGTCGACCTGCAACCCGGTGACGGCGACCGCGCTATCGAAGAGATGCGCGCGGCCGGCGCGGAAATCGTATCCACAGATTCCACAGAAAAATCCGCGGCATCTTCCGCGTAATCTGTGGCTAAGTCTTCCTATGGGCACTCTCAACATCGATCGTTACCATGCGGCGATGGGCGATGCGTCGTTCAAAGACGTCACGCGACTGCACGATCAGCGACTGAGTGACGCGGAAGCGACGTTTTACGTAACCGAGCGCAAGTTGCCCTTCGCACCCTGCCTGGGCCACGAACGCCTCGTGCGTCTCCTCGTCGACAGCCAGATCGATCGCCCACGTCTTCGTTTTCTCGAACAAGATCGTGGTGGCCTCAAACTCTTCGCCAAAGCCATCGAAGACATCCAGTTTGTCGGTAGAATTCGTGCCGTGCGGCCCGGCACCATCATCTTCGCCAACCAACCGTTCGCCGACATCACCGGCGCGTTCGGTCTGACGCAGGCGCAGGAGATCAAGTTTGAGCACGCGTTTGATCTGCCGATGACGACTGCCGCCACCGCAATGCAGTTTCGAATGGCTGCCGGAGACAATCGCTGGCTTTCTGACTTCTCGTTACGTCGCAACGGCGACATCGAACGCGCGGTGGACATCGCGGTCTACGCGTTCATCGGCGGCTTCAACGACACTTCAAATCTCGAAGCGGCGCACCGGCTCGACCTGCCCGCGGTCGGAACCGAAGCTCACTACTGGCAACAGGCTTACGTCGAGTACATGGACCAACCCGAGATCGAGCCACGTACCGGAAAGCCAAAACACTTCGAACAGGTCGCATTCGAACGATGGCTCGACGCAAATCCCAACGGCACCACGCTGCTGCTCGACACGATCGACGTTTACATGGGCGCGGTCCATGCAGCGATGGCGGCAACGTCGACCGAGGCACGGCGTCGCGCGTTCAAAGGCTTTCGCGTGGATTCCGGAGATCTTGCGGAGCTCGGCGAGTGGTGTCTGCGCTTCTTCGAAGCGAACGGACTGCCCGGGCTGCGTGCCAACCTGACAGGCGACCTGACTGTCGCCAAAGTCAAAAAGATCGTTGCAGAGTTTCCGGAAGTCGCCGGCTTTGGCGTCGGCACAAAACTGTCGAGTGAGGTGCCGGCAGTCGCCGGAGTGATCTTCAAAATGAGTGTGGTGAAGGATCAGCCGACGCTCAAAGCGTCGAACTCCGAAGACAAGATCACGCTGCCCGGCCGCTTGCAGTTGTTTCGCGGCAGCGACGAGCGTGGAATGTATGTCGCCGACGTCATCGGGCTCGATAGTGAAGACGTCGAGATTCCGGGCGCGACAAAAGTCGAGCGGCTGTTAGTTCCGTTCTGGGAGAATGGGCAACACTCGGCGATTCCGTCCATCTCGAAACAGAAGGTCTTTGTCGAAGAGCAACGTCACCGCTTCTCGAATATAGAGAGATATCCGTCCCACTTGAGTACTAAGCTGCGCCAGCTTCGCGACGATCTCGTGAAACGAATCCGCATCGATAACTCCGGTTGGCAGGAGATCTTGAACATGCCGGAGCTGGTGCAACAAACGAAAGGATAGTTATGAGCGCCACTGACCAGGTAAAACGATCTAAGGTTCGCGATTTGGTTTCACCGGAAGAGTGGCAGGTGCGAGTGGATCTCGCGGCTGGGTATCGACTGGTTGCGGATTACGGCTGGGACGATCTGGTGTTCACACACATTTCAGCGCGCGTGCCTGGTCCGGAACATCATTTTCTGATCAATCCTTACGGCATGATGTTCGACGAGATCACTGCATCGAGTCTGGTGAAAGTCGATCTCGAGGGAAAGATCGTGATGGACTCAGACTACAAGATCAATCCGGCGGGATTTACGATCCACAGCGCTGTGCACGCGGCACGTGAGGATGCGCTCTGCGTGATGCACCTGCACACAGAGTACGGCATCGCCGTGTCAGCGCAGGAGCATGGGCTCTTGCCGATCTCGCAACAGTCGCTCTTCGTTTTGTCGTCACTTGGCTATCACGATTACGAAGGTCTCGCACTGAACGACGAAGAAAAACCACGGCTGGTGGCTGATCTCGGCAAGAAGACGTTTTTGATTCTTCGAAATCACGGATTGCTGACCGTTGGCCCAAGCGTGGCGGATGCGTTTCTCTCGATATTTCTGCTTGAACGGGCGTGCCGAATTCAGATCATGGCACAGTCAGGTGGTGCGAAGCTGGTTACGATCAACGAGAAGATCTTCGCGCAGATTCCAGCGCAGGAAGCGGTCGTGACTCAGGGTGGCGGTGGGCGTCTGGTCTGGCCCGGGCTCCTCCGGAAACTAGATCGAATGGGCGCTAACTACCGGGATTAGGCCACAAAAAGGCACAAAAGGCACACAAAACGAATCGATACTACAAGAAGCGTCTTTTATTTGATACTACAAGAAGCGGCTTTTTTTGATACTACAAGAAGCGTCTTTTTGTGTGCCTTTTGTGCCTTTTTGTGGCCTAATCTCCGCCTTCGGTGGTCGGTTCGGGTTTGCGGCGTGGTTTTGGTTTCAACCTCTCGACGATTGCCTGTGATATGCCTGCGGCACTCTCCGCAAAGTGGCGCCAGCGCGAAGTCGCTCTCAGATCGTCAAGCAGCGAATAGACAACGGGCGTCGCGATCAAAGTAAGCAACAACGAAAGCGTCTGACCGCCGATAACCACGATCGCGATCGAACGACGCTCCTCAGCACCCGGACCACTTCCGAGAGCCAGCGGCAACATACCCGCGACCAGCGCGAGCGTCGTCATCAGGATCGGCCGCAATCGGTCGCGATTGCCCTGCATGATCGCTTCGTACCGCTCCATGCCCTTCGCCCGCAGATTGTTCATGTGATCGATCTGCAAAATGGCATTCTTCTTCACCACACCAAACAACACGAGCACACCCAACGCCGAATACAAATTCAGCGTGTCTCCCGTCGCCCACAGCGATAACAGCGCAAACGGCACAGACAGCGGCAAGCTGAGCAGAATCGTCAACGGGTGCACAGTGCTCTCAAACTGTGAGGCGAGAATCATGTACATGAAAATGATCGAAAGGATGAACGCCCAAATGAACTCCGTGAACGTGCGCTCGAGTTCGCGAGCACGTCCCGAGACGGTCGTCGTGTAAGCCGTCGGCAGGTTCATCTCGCGCACTGCCCCTCGCAGCGCTTCAATGCGATCTGCAAGAGCGTAACCCGGCGCCACCGAAGCTCGCACCGAAACCTGTCGCTCGCGGTCAAGTCGATCAATGCGCGACGGACTCGTATCGCGCCTGATTTTTACGAGGTTATCTAACCTCACCAAACCGCCACGCGACGACGGCACGTACAGCCGGCTGATCGTTCCCACGTCGCGCCGATCGGCTTCGGTAAGTCGCAACTGAACGTCGTAGTCTTCGTTGATCGACTCATCGCGGAAGCGCGAAGCCTCTTCTTCACCGCCAACCATCAGGCGCAGGCTCGTCGCAATATCCGACGTGTCTACGCCGAGATCAGCCGCGCGATCGCGATCGATCACCACGCGCAGCTCAGGCTTGTTTAGTTTCAAAGTGGTGTCGGCATCGACGATACCGCCAAGCTGTTTCGATCGTTCGACCAGATCATCTGCATAGCCGGCGAGCGCGACGATGTCAGGACCGCGAAAGACGAAATCGATGTCCGTTCGTCCACCAGTGCCGAAGTTGAACGATTGCGCGTTTCGTACGCCGATACGCATCGGTGCGTATTTCTGAAGGCGACGGCGAACCTCCTGCATCACGTCCTGTTGCGTGTAATTTCCCTTGAAGGCGTTGAATGGATTTCCCTTCTTCGTCTCGGTCCATAACTTGGCAAACGAAAGTATTCGCTCCTCGTGCGGAGCAATGCGGACGTAGGCTCCACCCTGGTTCACGCCACCCAGAAAACTGCCGCCGGACGATGAGAGGACCATTCTTACGCCGGGCGTCTCGAGCATCTCTTTCTCCATCGCCGTGATGGTTTCGTTCATCACTGCGAGGTTGGTGCCCTCGGGCCCGTTCACGCTTACTTCAAACTCCGCTTCGTCGACGTTTGTCGGAATGAACTCCTGCTTCACCGAACGGTAGAGCGGTACGCTCGTGAGCACAACACCGATAGCCAGCAGTGCCACGACAAGTCGATGACGCATCGCGAATGCAAGCAGGAACGCATAGCCACCGTCTATCCAACGATAGAAGCCACGCCGCGAAGCCGGCGCCTCATGACCACCCTTCGCATCGCTCACGCGAATCAGTCGCGAGCTCATCATTGGCGTCAGCGTGAATGAGACGAGCAAGCTGACCAGGATCGCAACGGCTGCGGTGATACCGAATTGATACAAGAAACGTCCTGAGATGGACGACATGAACGAGACCGGCAGGAAGATCACCACGAGCGACAGAGTGGTAGCTAAAACAGCGAGGCCAATGTCTTTGGTCGCCTCCCGCGCTGCTTCTTTTGGTTCTATTCTCTTTTCCTCGATGAAGCGAAAGATGTTTTCGAGAACCACGATCGCGTCGTCGATCACGACGCCAACCATCAACACCAGCGCCAGCATCGTCACGCTGTTGAGCGTGAAGTTGAGCGCGCGCATCATGCCGAAGGTCGAGATCACCGAACACGGAATAGCCACGGCGGCGATCAGTGTCGATCGCCACGAGCGCATGAAGAGCAACACCACCAGGCTGGCGAGAATGCTGCCGAGTACCAGGTGTGTCTGAATCTCGTGAAGGGCGGCTTCGATGTAGCGCGACTGATCTCGGATGACTTCGACTTTGACGTCTTCGGGAAGCTGTGCTGCCACGCGCGGTAATGCTTCCTTGAGACCCTTGATCACCTCGACTGTGTTTGCGCCTGACTGTCGTCTGATGTCGAGGGTGACGGTGGGAACTCCGTTGAGCCGCGAGAACGATCGTTGTTCCTTGGTTCCATCTTCAACGCGGCCGACGTCACGAAGCTTAACCGGAGAACCATTGACGTTCGCGATCACCAGGTCGTTAAACTGGCGCGGGTCGGTAAATCTTCCGAGGGTTCGCAGTGTCAACTCTTCTTTGCCGGTGGTTACATTTCCACCGGGCACGTCAGCATTCTGGCGTTCGAGAGCCTGCCTGATCTGAGAAATCGGAATCTGGTAAGCGGCGAGCCGGTCGGCGTCGATCCAAACATTGATGGCACGGTCGAGACCACCAACCACGCGCACCTCGCCGACGCCGCCGATTCTTTCCAACTGCACGCGCACCGTCTTGTCGGCAAGTTCAGTGAGTTCCCGGAGTGAACGGTCCGCGGAGAGTGCAATTGTCAGAACAGGTGTACTGTCGTTATCAAACTTCTGAATGACGGGCGGTGTAGCATCCTCAGGCAGTTGCCGGCCGAGCGTGTTGACGCGATCGCGCACGTCCTGCGCCGCGGATTCAAGATTGCGATCGAGCTTGAATGTCGCAATAACGATCGACGTGCCCTGGCCCGAAACGGAGCGCAACTCGCTGATGCCGTCGACTGTGTTGACGACTTCCTCGACCTGCTGCGTGATTAATGATTCGACTTCCTCAGGCGCCGCGCCCGGTAATCCGACGCGCACCGAAACAGTAGGAAGGTCAACAGAAGGAAAACGATCTACGCCGAGCCGGAAGAAACCCGCCGCCCCCACGACCACCAGCGACAACACGATCATAGTCGCGAAGACAGGCCTGCGAATACAGATTTCAGCTAGTTTTTGCAATTACTTCTTCTTTTGCCTTTTGTGGCGCTAGTCGACCACTTCGACAGCTTGCCCTGACTGGAGGTTGCCCGGATCGACGATCACTTTTTCGCCGACCGAGATTCCGGAAACGATCTCCGTAAACTCGGCATTGCGACGCCCGGTCGTGATCGGTTTCTCGAGTGCTTTGCCGTTCTGAACGACGATCACTTTCTCGATTCCCGCAAACGTCACGATCGCATTATTCGGCACCGTCACCGCCATCTTCGCGTCGTTCGTCACGATCTCTGCGCGCGCAAATGAACCGGGCCGGAGCTTGCCATTGTTTCGCACGTCAGCTTCGACGACCAGCATTCGATTTTGCTCGGCAATCACCGGGCTGAGTCGCATGATCTTGCCAACATACACGTTCGTATCGCCTTCGACGCTCACGCGAACATCCTGCCCCGTTCGAACAGTTTGTGACTCACGCTCCGGAATCTCGGCGCGCAGTCGTAACGGATCCATTCTGACGACGTTGACAACCGGCGCACCCGCGGCGAGGTATTCACCAACACTGGTGCGCTTCTCCTGAACGATTCCATCGAGCGGAGCAACGACAGCGGTATCTTTTAGTTGCTGCCTCGCGAGTGCCAACTCGGAGCGGCGTTGTGCAAGCACGCCTTGTCGATTTCGAATCTCTTCGTAGGCATCCTGGTAACGACCCTCGGCGACTTTGAACGCAGCGGTAGCGGTATCAAACTCTGCTTTCGCTATCACACCCTGCTCGACCAGTCGTGACGCACGATCGCGATTGTGTCGTGCTTCGTCGAGCACAGCGCGCGCCTGCCGCACAGTTGCGGTCTGTTCAGGATCGACACGATCGTCGGTGCCGTCGGGCGCCAATCCCAAACGCGCCCGCGCCTGGGCCAACGAAGCCTCAGCCTGCTGCACACGCAAACGGTAATCTTCTGAATCTACGAGCGCGATTACCTGGCCGCGAGAGACTGCGGAACCCAGATCCACGTTGATCACGCGGACGCGCCCGGGAACCTTCACGCTGACCGTTGTTTGATCGTAAGCGGCGAGGGTGCCGTTTGCAGTTACTGTCTCACCGAAAGGAGTTTCGGCGACCGCGGTCGTTTTCACCTGGCGAGGCGCGCGTGCTTCGCCCGCACGTCCCTGTCGTTGCGACGCCTGGTAATCACTTTTGCAAGAGGTCAAAAAAAGCGCCGCCGGCAAAAGCGACACTCCTAGTAACAGGAACTTAGCCTTCAACATCCCGAGCAGTTTACCACGCAGGCAGGCCAATCCACAGATTACCCCGATTCGTCTTCTGTAAAGTTTTGTAAAGATCTGTGGTGTCTATTTTCAAGATCCATCTCTGCGGTTCTCTGCGATTTCTGCGTTTGATCCGGCCTTTTAACGCAGAGATCGCAGAGATACGCAGAGGGCCGCAGAGAAAATCAAAAACCCTTCCGAATCAGGTACGACATTTTGATGAACACCGCGCGCGAATTGCGACGAAAACCGGGCACGATCTCCCTCGTGAACGGGTGGCGGCTGTCGTAGTTCAGATCGTCGTTGTAACCCGCATAAAAAGCCGTCCCGGGGCTCGGCGTCCAGCCAAACAGCGCCTGCGATCGCAGACGCGAGTTCATCGTGTTGTAGTCGAGAATCAATCGCGCGAAGGTGGCTTTTGTGAATTGATATGTGCCGCGCGTGGTGAGGATGTTGACATTGAATGCGACGCGGTCAGTGTCGTAGCGCTTGAACCGCTGGCTGTTGACGTTGAACGAAGCGCGCAATTCGTTTGTGGGTTGATAAGTGATGCCGCCGGAAAACTGGAGCAGGTTGCCGCGGCCCGGATCGAGTGGAGCGGCAACAGTGCAGATCGCGGGCCGCTTGTCCGCGTCCGTTTCGTTACACTCGCCGGCTGCAACTGCCTCAGACTGAGCCTGGTCATGCGCTAAGGCAATCGGACTGACGCGTGGGTACTTGTCGCCATTCCCAAAGTCGAGATCGAAGTGGCCCCAGCGATGAATCACCTGAGTGTTGAATTGAATTTTCTTACTGAAGTTTGACCCGGCGTAGAACGACAAGTGCTGCTTGCTTGACGACCGTTCGTTACTCGGACCAGAAAACGTGCACGCAGGGCGTGCCTGGCTCGCCGGTTTTCTCCAGTCGAACCCCGCGGGATCGCAGTTCTTCGCTTCGCGTGTTGGTCCAAACTCGTGATCGAACAGACGCTCGTATCCGGGTTCCCACCAAACGCCCATATAACTGTTGTGTGGCAACTGCAATTCGACCAGGTTCTCGGTTTCCCAGATGTACATCCGGCCCTGCCAGTCGTAATCGACGTGACTGGACGCGTGCCAGTGAAACGAGATGATCTTCTTCTTTGGATTCGGATCGGAGTTGTAGCGGATGAAGAAAGAGTTGAAATTCGAATTGGTGCGCTGGAAGAAGCCGACGTCCGCGCGATAGTCGTTCGTGAATCCTTCGCCGTAGAGTTCCCACCCCCAGTTGCGCCCTGACACGTTGTAATCGCCGGAGTAACCAAATCCGTTGCCGGTGCGATACCTTGTGATGCCGTCGTCAGGATCAAAGAAGAAGTTGCGTGAAGTCGTGCCCAGCGTCTGGAAGTTCACGGTAGTTTGCTTGTTGAGACGAAACCTTCCGTCGATTCCCAGAACTTGATTGTGCTTCTCGATAAAGTTGTAGCTCGTAGCGACCATGCCGAGCGTGTTTTCCTTACCGACATCGCGCTTCAGACGGAGCACGCCGATGTAGGCGTTCTTATCGACGAACCGTTCGTTGTTGCAAACAGTCTCGGGCTTAAGAGCGCGCAGCTCGAGACAAGAAAACAAAGCACCGCGATCGTCGGCGCTGAGATTTCCTGGTCCATTGTCGCTCGCCACCATCACGCCAAAAGTGTTCCGTCCCAACTTGCCCGTTGTTTTTACCGCAACGTCGGGATCCACGATCGCGCGCGTATGGACCGCGGTTATCGGTGTCTGAAAAATCTCGATGCCTTCGAGGAAGAATGGTCGCTTCTCAGGAAAGAAGATCGGGAAACGCTGGTTAGCAGTGACTACGAGCTGATCTGCTTCGACCTGTGCAAAGTCAGGATTGATCGCGAGATCAAGCGTCATCGCGGAACTCGGAATGAGTTTCGCCGTCAGACCGAGATCGAGACCAACTGGCTCATTCACGAGTCGCCCGGGATCGATGGTTCGTTCGAGCGGCGACAGCTTAGGCACGAAGCGGCTGTTCTGCGACACAGTCAAACTCGGAATCAACTCGATCGTTCGCTCGACCGAGAGCCCTTCGAGGCCGGTGAGATGTCCGGCCTGGCTCAGGTTGCTGTCGATGCTGCGGTTGAACGGCATCCATGAATCGAGCTCGTTTTCAAAGCGCTTGATGCGGCGGAAAAAATGTGCCCCCCACAGTTTTCCCTTGCCCGCTTCGAATCGAAGTGACTTGAACGGAATCGCGATCTCGACGTTGAAACCGCTCTCGTGAACGATGCCCTTCGACTCCATCAACAAGTCGACACTGAAGTCCTCGCCGCGTCCTTCGGTGATGATTCCGTCGCCCTGGATTCCGAGTGGATTGAAAAAGATTTCGAAAGCTTTTCGTTTGTCGTTGAACGTGTCGAGCATGAACCCGACGTAGTCGTCCTGAAAAATGTTGTCGCGCTTCGCGACGGTCGCACGAACTTTGTCAGGTTCGTCAGTGGCTTTGAAAGCGATGTAGAGAAACTGCGGATCGAAGCCGATCAGGACTTCTGTTGCGCGAGATGGCGGAACGTTGTCGCCGGGCTGAATCTGGTAGAAGTCTTTCAGCACGACGGCTTTTTGCCAGACGTCATCGTCAAGCTTGCCGTCGATGACGGGTGGTTTTTCAAACTTCGGAATCGTTACGGGCTGTGACTTCTCAGGCGGGAGAACAAAACTGCCTTTTGCGGGCGCGGTGACCGTCTGAGCCTGCGCGCAAAAAGCGGCGGCGCACAGAACGATCAGCATACTCCCTGGAAGCTGGGTAATTTTCATAAAGCTCTTTCGATCAGTCTTCCAGAGCGCAGATCACTTACCGGTTCATGCTCACCTCTGTGCAACCTGTGTCTCCGTTCAAGAGGACCACAGAGACACAAAGCAGACACAGATGGCACACTTACTTCTTCGGGCGAAGCAGAATTCTTCCCTCGCCGGTCTTGAGCACGAATATCGTTCCGCCGTTGCCGATTTTCCAGCGCTTGACGCGTGGCGAAAGCGTAACGTCCTCAGCCACGACAAAACCCTCGTTACTGATTTCGTCGGGAGCGTTCGTCTCGATTGTGAAACTCGAACCGGCCGGCACTGTTAACGAAATCTCACCCTCTCCGGTTCTGGCTGAAACCGCATTGAAGTTACCGTCCAGAGCGATCGCGCCGTCGCCAGTGCGCGCATCCACCTGGCCGTCAAACTTAATCACCCGGATCAGACCGTCGCCGGTGTTCAACTGAAGCTGTCCGCCGCCATTCGCGACCTCGATCGGTCCATCACCGGAACGAAGCGTGATTTGACCCGTGACTCCGTCGAGGTTTAGCGCGCCATCACCAGACGAAACGTGCAGAGAGGTTTGTCGCGGGACGTTAACGTCCAGGTTAACGCTGCCGTCCTCATTTCCTTCCTCGCTCCTGGCATTGATCGTGATCACCTGTCCCTGTTGCTGTGCGTCGACCGTGATCTGCTTGAGGCTCTCGTCGTCGTGTGCGCTCTTGGTCGCGGTGAAGCTCACTTCCGGTTTGTCCCAACCGTGAATTGTGACGCGGCCATCGAACGTATTAATCGTGACGCGCGGCGAACCTGAGACGCTAAATGTTCGCGACTCCTGAGAGGTGATGTGTTTACTCGAATTCTCGATCCTCACCCGATTGACGGTTTCGATCCGCTGAGTGCGCGCGTTCTCGCGTGCAACTTCGCGTTGCGCTCGCTCGAGTTCCTTTTGGGCGTCGCGCATCGCGATTGCGACTTGTCTCTGCGCATCGCGCTGCGCCTCCCGTGCAACTCGTGCACTCTCGCGACCCGCGCGGACGATCTCTCCCACATCAACCTGAACGTCCGGGTTTACTTCGATGTCGGCGTCTGGGCTGTTCCCCTCATTCGGCGCAGACGCACCCGGGCTCAGCGGCAGTCCATCCTGCGCGTTGCTGATCGTAATACCACCATTCACATTCCCAAGCTTGATCTTTGCACCACCGTTGCCAATCTGACCGTCGAGACTGTGTCCGACGTACTCGCCGTCTTTGACTTTCAAACCGAACGAGTTCGAGATGCCGCCGTGAACCGTGCCCGCACGAACCGCGGCATTTGCGTTGGACGGAATGATCAGCGTCAGGTTTCCATTCACCGAGCTCAAATTGATCGGCCTCGCCTCGTTAAGCTGCGTGAACGTAGCCTGCAATGGACCATTGACCGTCGAGAGTCTTGCATCGCCCATCAGGCCACGCGCGTTAACGCGACCGTTGATCGACGACGCTTTGACGTTTCCTTCAACACCGTCGATGTCGAGATGCCCGTTAATCAGCTCGATCGAGTCGAGCGTCGCCTTACGCGGAATAGTCAACGTGTACTCGACGATGGCTGGATTGTCGTAACGTCCCTCACCACTGCGAAAATTCTGATTCTCGTCCGGGTATTCGGTCTTGATCCTGATGCTCTCCTCGGTTGACGTGACTTCTATCCGCGCCTCCGCAAGTCGACTCTGACGATACGCTTTTTTCACCGCATCGACCTGGACCGCCGGACGATCCCAGACTTTGATCGTTACGCCGCCATTTATATTTTCGAGACCGACGCGACCGGTCGCCGATAGTGGATACGTTTGATGAAACTCCTCGCGCAAATCCTGCGTGGGTTCACCGGGGCAAGGGGGATCGGATGGATCCGTTAATGGAACTGGTATGAGTTCCTGTCGGGCGCTACCAGTCGCCGTGGCAACACTGGTGGTGCCATTGCTTGACAGGGCGGCGATTAGCAGAGTTGTAGTGATCAGAGTCTTAATTAACATTGTCTCTTGTCCAGTCAGTACCGAGCGGGTTAGCGCCGGGTCTATTTTGTATTAACTTGCAATGCGTAGATAGAAACTACGGTTCAGGGTCTTAAAAATTTCACGATCGCGAGGGTTGAATCTGAATGTGTCGTGCTGCCGGGTCCTCATTTTGAACACCGGAGCAGCATCGTGGTCCGAGGGGATTGTAAATTCAAATGCCACTGGATCGATATCGACTTGAGGGAGCTTCTTCAGCTTAGCGACGGCGCGGTTAACAGGTCTCTCGACCTTCGCTAAATCAATTACCTGAGATGGACGCGGCACCACAGCTCGCGGCGCTTTCTCCTGTTCGAGCCAGGGAAGGTCTACTGACGGAAGCGACTGCTTGATTTCACATGTCTGCGCGGGTGCGACCTCGACTTTGACGATCGCCTGCGGGAGCTCGGGTGTTTGTGGCGGAATCGGATTCGGGGCGACACTTTCTGCCAATTGGCCGGCAAGGCGACTCGCGTCGAGCGCGAACTGCTGGATCTGGTTCAACTCCTTCATAGCGCTCGAAAACGCCGTCAGACCCACCGCCAAAATTAGCATCACTTTGTATCGCATCTCTTCGCCACCCCTTAACTTTTAAGGCCGAGAGCAGTTAGTTCTGAAATAACCGTTCCAACCACCCTCGGCCCTTCTGCGTTGCTCTATAGTCAGAACACCGACCTGTGGGAGCTTGTGGCAATAAATTTGGCCACAAAACCGGAAATTTAGCCACAAAAGGCACAAAACGCACAAAAGTTCTTTCTTGTGCTTTTTGTGCCTTTTTGTGGCTAGATCTTCTTGAGGCGAACGGTGCCACCGAAGGAAGCGACGGAGATCGTGGCGTCCCCAGAGCCGCAGATCGCATTCACACGCCGCAGCGCGTAAGACGGTGCGATTACTATTGGCCTTTCGGGCGGGATCGGGGCGATAACTGGTCCACCCTTAGCTGCTGGTTTGTCTTTTACGGCCGCTTTGTCTTTATCTGCGGGTTTGTCTTTAACCGGCGGAGGCTTTGGGGTGGGTGGTGGAGTGGTATCGTTAACGAAGGTCAGTTTGAAATCAGAAATGATGCGCTGCTTCTCAGAAACCTTTGCATTTAGTTGAAAAGACGCGTCATGCGGCAACTCAAAAACGAGATCGCCGGTCATGTTTGTAAACGCGTAGAAGCCCGATTTTGCCAATGGACCCGTCATCGTGACGGTACCGTTCACGGTCTTGGCATTGACTTTGAAATTACCGACTCGATCCAACTGAATATCGCCACTGACCGTCCCCACCTCGAAAGTATCTTCAGGCGTGACCGGGCGGATGTTAACTGCCTCGACACCACCGCCCGCGGAACTCAGGTTCACGCGGCCGCTCGAATCTTTCAGAACAATGCTGCCCCCGACACTCCCGGCCTCGACGAGTTTCGTGGCGCGTTCGATCGTGATGTCGCCGTTCTGCGAACCTGCGTAGGCCGCGGCGACTCCGGAAATACTGATGTCGCCATCACGCGTCTGAACCTGAACAGTCGCACCGGCCGGCACTTCCATCTCCACGTCCGCAAAAGCCTGACAATCGAGTGTTGCGTTTCTGATCCCGCCCTTTTGCATCACCATTACATCGACGCGAGTCGGAGGCTTTGAAGCGTCTTTGGTTCTGTCGATCCGGCGAAAATCGAGTTGCGCGGCGCCCAGCGAGCGAACGCGAACCTCGTTTTTCTCCCAGCCATGAACCGTCAGCGTGCCGGACGCAACACAAAGAGTGACAGTGGCTTCCGGGGCCACGGTGAGCGATCTCTCGATCTTCTCTCCCGGTTGTGGGGTTTTGCTATCGTCGTGTGCGGAGGTTGAACCTGCCAGAGAGACGATGAGGCCGACTAAGGCTGACAGCGCGAACAAGTTTTTGATCAACTTAGGACCGGGCCTTTCAGTGTCCACGCCCCCCACTCAAACGCGCGTCAGCAATCGTGTTGAGAAGGTCCACTTTGCTTTGGTAGGCAGCAAACATGAAATCGGCCGCGTCAGAATCGTTTGGATTACTCTTTGCAGCAGTGCGAGTAGCGACAATAGCACGGTCGACCACGGCGAGGTTGCGTTCATACTCGACCTGCAATGACGGTCTCATAGCCTTTTTGTTCGACTTGATCGTGGAATCGAGTCGGGCAATGGTTTGCAGATACGAGCGCTCACCCGGGAGGAGCTTCACGGGCTGGATTTTCGGAGCGGAAGTTGTCGAAGTTCTGTTCGGACGGACGGTTCCAACGGATCTCGATGGCACACTTGCGACGATGGGAGCCGGTGCAGTGTTTTGCACGTCAACAGGTATCGTGACTTGTGGTGGGTTGGTTTTGGCTGGAATTGTTGCCGCGACTTCCGGAGGTGCTGACACTTGAACCGGCTTAGTTCGCATCATCAACGCTCCGATAATCGCGGCAAACGCCAACACAACCGCCAGACTTGCAAAGCCGAGAGTTCGCTGTGTTCCGAAGTTCAGGAGACCGCTGAAGAAAGCTGCGAGGCCGCTGCGTTTATCTGTTGTTTGCGCGAATGAAACGCGCTCACCCAAAACCGCCGCATCGATGCGCTGGCGCAGCCGTTCGGTCGGCACACTCGCCTCAAACTCTGCCCCCAAAGCCGTTGTTAAGAACGCCGACTCTTCTTCCAACTCGCGCGCCGCAGCCGCACACGTCACACATGAAGCCAGGTGCGAGGTAACGCTTTCCATCGTGTCGATGGAGAGCTCCCCGTCGAAATAGCTTTGCAGCTTTGCCTCGTCCAAACACCGTGTCATCGCTTGCCTCCGATTTTCCCGTAAACCCTCGCAAACTCTTTTCGCCCGCGTGCCACCAAACTACCTACGTTCGTCTCTTTGAGCGACAAACTGGTGGCGATCTCGCGGTATGAGAGTCCCTGCTGTTTCAAAAGCAGGCAGCTTCTCATTGGCTCTTTTATTTTGTCTAAAGCGCGGCGAGCTTCCTCGATTGCCATTCGGCGTTCGTAGTCTTCTTCCGGCGCGTCGACAAAAAAGCCTGTTTCTGCGTTGCTCTTTTGATATTCGTTGTCGCGAACCATCGAGCGGCTTTGACCCCGCAAGGTGTTTCGC
The DNA here is from genome assembly GCA_035571655.1 of Pyrinomonadaceae bacterium. Classification (GTDB taxonomy): domain Bacteria; phylum Acidobacteriota; class Blastocatellia; order Pyrinomonadales; family Pyrinomonadaceae; genus PSRF01. The sequence continues at coordinate 12,638 of DATNCH010000009.1, read as the reverse complement.
GCCACGTTAAGAGTCACGCGCAGAAGCCACGCCCGCAGTAAATCCTCCCCGGGCGTGGAGTTGAGATTGCGATAAAGTCGTAAAAACACCTCCTGCGTCACGTCTTCGGCAAGGGCCGAATCGCGAACGACAGCTCTAGCCGTCCTAAAGACGGCGCGGTGATGGAGGGTAAACGCTTCGTCGAAACTGAGCGGACTTACCGCCTCAGTCCCGATGTCGTTAGGCATGGACTCGATCAAAGCTCTAGCTTGTCCGTTCATCAATCACCGCTCTCTCAACAGTGCAAACACCGCAAACTGCTGACTTGTGGCAAGTTTGTGCCGAGCCAGGAAGAATGCGGTATTTAGGGCTGTATTGTAGTCGCGAACCCCGTTCTGCACCAATATTCTGAAACAGAATTGAGCGGTGACTGTCTAGTTAGTGTCGAAAAGTTGCGACTCGTTTCTGAACGTGTTGACGAATGGGAAAGTTCAGACGTTAACAACAGCCACAAAGAAGCACAAAAAGGAGCACAAAAACGATAAACATCGAAGTCCATGAACTGTACCTACAAGGAGGGTCATCAAATGGGGCGTAAATCACCTGGTACCTGTGTTCTGCCTTAATAAGCTACTTCTAAAATCAAGCCACTTGTTCTTATGTGCCTTTTTGTGGCTATAATTCCCATCCTTTGAATCAACCACTTCAAGACAGTGTGTTTATGCGGGCGTGTCGGCGGGAGTCGGTTCCTTACACACCGATCTGGCTGATGCGGCAGGCCGGGCGTTATATGCCCGAGTATCGAGAGGTGCGCGCGAAGACGACGTTCCTCGAGTTGTGCAAGACGCCTTCCCTGGCGGCGGAAGTGACGGTGACGGCTGCGGAGCGCCTGGGCGTCGATGCGGCGATCATTTTTGCCGACATACTCCTGATCCTGGAGCCGATGGGAGTTGAGCTGGAGTTTGCTGAAGGCGAGGGGCCGGTCATTCACAATCCGGTGCGGAGGGCGGCTGATGTCGAGCGGTTGCGCGAGGTTGAAGACGTAAACGCGCTCGAGTTCGTGTATGAAGCGATCAGGCAGACGCGGCGTGCGCTCAAGCCTGACGTTCCGCTCATCGGGTTTTGCGGTGCGCCGTTCACACTTGCGTCATATCTCATCGAAGGCGGCGGGTCGAAGAATTACGTCCATACGAAGCAGTTGATGTATGACGATGCCGGAGCGTGGCACGCGATGATGTCGCTGATCGCGCGAGCGCTCGGGAGTTATCTGAACGCGCAGATCGAAGCGGGCGCGCAGGCGGTGCAGTTGTTTGATTCATGGGTGGGGTGTTTGAGTCCGGATGATTATCGTGAGTTCGTGCTGCCTCACACGCGAGCAGTGATAAGCAGTGTGACGGCGGGAGTTCCTGTAATTCATTTCGGCACGGGAACAGGGGCGCTCCTGGAGTTGATGCGTGAAGCTGGAGGGGATGTAATCGGACTCGACTGGCGTGTGCGGCTCGATGATGGCTGGCGATGCGTCGGTCACGAGGTCGCAGTGATGGGGAATCTCGATCCGGTTGCGTTGTTTGCGAAACAAGAAGCGCTGCGCTCGCAAGCGAAACGGATTTTGGATCAAGCCGGCGGCCACCCAGGACACGTCTTCAACCTCGGGCACGGCATCCTTCCGCAGACACCCGTGGAAAATGTGATCGCGCTGGTCGACATGGTTCATGAAATGAGTGCGAGATGAGCCACGGATTACACGGGGTTAAAGCGGATTATGATGCTTTGCTCGTGGTGTCGTTTGGTGGGCCGGAGGGAATGGATGATGTGATTCCGTTCCTTGAGAACGTGTTGCGGGGTCGCAATGTGCCGCGCGAGCGGATGCTCCAGGTGGCACACCATTACGAACGGTTCGGCGGCGTGAGTCCGATCAATCAACAGAATCGAGATTTGATTGCGGCCGTAGGAAGAGAGTTGGAGACGAACGGGCCGCGGCTTCCAATCTACTGGGGCAATCGGAACTGGCATCCTCTGCTGCCTGACACGATTCGACGAATGGCATCTGATGGTGTGCGGAACGCGCTGGCTTTTGTTACGTCGGCTTACAGTTCGTACTCGAGTTGTCGTCAGTATCTTCAGAACATCGCCGACGCGCAGGCTCAGGTTGGACCAACTGCGCCGAGAGTCGAGAAGCTAAGAGCGTTCTACAACCATCCGCTTTTTATCGAAGCGAACGTCGAGCACAGTCGCGACGCGTGGCAGCAACTGAAGAATCCCGCATCCGCGCAGCTCGTGTTCACGGCGCACAGCATTCCCGAGTCGATGGCTGCGAACTGTGATTACACAGCTCAGCTCAAGCAAACGGGGACCTTGATTGCGCAAACGTTGAATATCGAGAACTGGGCGCTCGTTTATCAAAGTCGCAGTGGCTCGCCGTCTCAGCCGTGGCTCGGCCCGGATGTTTGCGATCACTTGAAAACACTGCGCGCGGCGGGCGTCGAAGAGGTTGTCATTGCGCCGATCGGGTTTGTTTCCGATCACATGGAGGTGGTTTACGATCTCGATGTCGAGGCGAAGAGAGTCGCGGAAGAGATTGGGATGAATCTCGTGAGAGCCAGGACTGCGGGAACTCATCCGGCATTCGTGAAGATGATTCGCGAACTGATGCTCGAGCGAATCAATGACGTGGCGCCAGGGAATATCTGCGCGCCCGATTGTTGCCGCATCAGTTAGACAGGATTTACATGATTGGTGGCAGGATGAGGAGGATTGTCGTTATCGGAGGGGGCGTTTCTGGACTTGCCGCCGCGCACCGCGTGCTCGAGTTCGGGCATCACGTCACGCTCCTCGAGGCCTCTTCACGACTCGGCGGGACGATCCAGACTACTCACCGCGATGGTTTTCTTCTCGAGCGTGGACCGGATTCCTTCATCTCGGAAAAACCCGAAGCGCTGCAACTCGCAAAGCGATTAGGTCTCGAGTCGCAACTCATTCAAACCAATGAAGAATATCGTCGCAGTTTCATCGTAGGAAACGGGCGACTGCGTGCCGTGCCGGAAGGATTTCAGTTGCTCGCGCCATCGCGTCTGTGGCCGTTTCTGACGAGCGATATCTTTAGTCTTGGCGCGAAAGCACGAATCGCAATGGATCTTTTTCTGCCACGAAAAGGCACAAACGGAACACAAGATGAATCGCTTGCCAGCTTCGTGCGCCGGCGACTCGGCCAGGAGGCGCTGGACCGCATGGCCCAACCGATGGTGGGTGGGATTTATACTGCCGATCCGGAAACCTTGAGCCTGCGAGCGACACTGCCTCGCTTCTTAGACATGGAGCGAGAACATCGAAGCCTCATTCTCGCAATGCTCCGGCAAGGTCAGGCGCAGAAGAGCGGGACCAGCGGTGCACGCTACAGTCTGTTTCTTTCGTTTGATCGTGGGATGCAGGTATTAGTTGATGAACTTGGAAGTCTCAAAGCAGACGTTCGATTGAATACACGAGTTGAGAGTCTGAAATTCGACCGGACCTGGACCATCACAACGAATGCCGGCGAGCAGTTCGAAGCTGAATCGGTGTGCCTTGCAGTGCCGGCGTATATCGCTGCGTCGTTACTCAATGGAAGCGTGGCTGCCAAACTCAACCAGATCAAATACGCCTCAACAGCCACGATCAACTTCGCTTACAAACGATCCGACGTCAATCATCCGCTCAACGGATTCGGCTTCGTCGTTCCACTCATCGAGAAAAGATCTCTGATCGCCTGCACGTTCAGCAGCGTGAAGTTTTCCGGACGCGCTCCGTCGGGACACGTGCTGCTCCGCGCGTTTGCCGGTGGCGCTCTACAACCCGAGATCTTCGCTCTTGACGAGTCGGAGATGGCCGCCCGAGTCGAAGCCGACCTCCGCGAATTGTTAGGCATCAACGCAAACCCGCTATTTACTGAAGTCGCAAAGTGGGAACGATCCATGCCTCAGTATGAGGTGGGCCATCTGGATCGTGTCGACGAGATTGAAAAGGAACTCAGCAAACTGCCCGGCCTGACGCTCGCCGGCAATGCTTATCGCGGCGCGGGCATTCCCGATTGCATTCGCAGCGGCCAGTCCGCAGCCGAGTCGATACTTACTTACCTAAAGCCTCCACCCACTCCGCATTAGTCTGCATCAACGGCCGGAACGCCTCACGCGGCACAGTCATCTCGATGTACATGTTGTCGTCCGTATTGATCTTCGCGCCAGCTACCGCTGGTCCGAGTCTGAATTCATCACAAACAAACCAACTCGTGATGTCGGCTTCCGTCTTCAGGTCGACTTTAGTGAAGTCGATCGTCATGCGCGGGTCCTGCCAGCGTTCATTTACGTGGTCCATATTCAGCGGCCGGTTGCTCCCAACGAGGATCAGATCCTTGCCCTTGTTCAAACCACCAACACGAAACATTAGCACGTGCGGAAACACCGAACTGTACGTCGCCAGCACCGAACGCAGACTCTCGTTTGAGAGCTGGTAGATCTGCACCCACTGCACAAATACGCCTTCATCCGTCAAACGCGAGCGGCCGAGTTCGAAGAATTCCTGTGTAAACAAGTTCGCCACACCCGGTACCCACGGATGGCTCGGTTCGCTCACGATGATGTCATAGCGGTTCGGAGTGACACGCAGGAAAGCTCGCGCGTCGTCGATGATCAACTTGAGGCGCGGATCGTCGAGAGGTCGATAGTTGACGTGATTGAAATACGCCGACGCAGCAACAGTCGCGGGCTCGAGTTCGACACACGTCACAGACTGAATCGGCGACTTCAGCATCGCACCGACGGTAATTCCCGTCGCATATCCGATGATCAAACCGTTATCGATCCGCGGTGCAATGAGCAGTGGAATGCGACCGAGCATCGTCTGTGTGGGCATGTCGAAAACACTGTCGGACGCATTGGTGCGACCGTTGATCGCGAGCGAAACAGTGTTCTGATCCTTGCGCACGGAGACGGTCGCAGTCGGACCTTCCTGGTACCAAATCAGCTCGTGAACTTCGGGTTTGTCCGGCTCGCGTGCCTCGGCCTTCGTTCCCTCGCGTGTTTGCGCGAGCACTCGCACGAGACTGTCGTAAGCGCCGATCGAGAGGTCCGCAAGATTCATCGGCGGCGCGAGGAGGAAGAGCACGATTGCGAAAACGGGTATCAAGCCGATCGCCAGGCTCCGCTTCAACGCGGGATCTTTCGTGGCCTCACTCGGTTTATAGGCGACACCCGCCACCACGAGGCAAAGAGTCGCCGCCAGTAGCAACGTAAACCGGGTACTCGTTTTCGGAATCAACACGAACCCCGCCACGAAAGCGCCTGCGATTGCGCCGATCGTATTGACTGCATAACTGCGGCCCACGCGCGCCACCGCTCGTACTTGGTCGGCGCTGGCCCAAACAAGAACCAGCGGCATCACCATGCCCATCAAATACGCAGGCACGAGGATCAGCAGCGTCGCAGATAAAATCTGCAGAGCAAGCAGTCCGGCCCACGACGACGTTTGAAAATGCAGCCCCAGAGTGATCAGAATCGCTGGAATCTTATTCAGACTGTACAGACTGGCGAGCAAGCTAATAGCAGTGAATACTTCGATTCTCATCATTGTCGCGCGCAAGCTCTCCGTTCGGTCCTTCCGCGCAATCCACCACGCACCCGCAGCAAGACCGATCAGAAACAGGGCGACGACGATACTGAAAGCATAAGTGCTCGATCCGATGATCATCGTGAGAATCCGCGTCCACGAAACCTGCGTGCTAATCGTGACAAAGCCGGACGCGAAAGCCGCGAAGAGCCAGAATCTACTCCTCCCGACTTCAACACCTTGACCGTCCACCTTCGTCTGCACCTGCTCCGCACGCAACTCCGTTGTCGTTCGACGTTGCAGCACCACGGCGATCCCGCCAACCATGACATTCAACAGCGCTGCGACGAAGATCGTTTTGCGCACACCCAGCTCGGGCAGTAACACAAAGCCCGCGATCAACGTTCCCAGAATCGCGCCTGCGAGATTGCACGCATAAAGCCTCGTGACTGAATTCGAGTTTCTTCCAGACGAATTAACCAGCGCCGCCGCGAGCACGGGCAGCGTTGCGCCCATCAGTGTCGTGGGCACCAGCAAAACCAGCGAGGAAAGAACGAACCGCCACAAACTAAACGCAAAGAACCCCGGCTGAAACTGCTGCCAGACAAAGACGTACACGTGATCAATCAACCGGAAGAGAAAAGGAACCACCAACGCATAACCAGCTATACCAATCTCCATCCAGCCATACGTGGCGAGCGGTTTCCTGATTCGCGACGCGAGTCTGCCCGCCAGCGCGCTCCCGAGTGCAAGACCACCCATGAACGCAGCGAGCACAGTGCTCACCGCAAGCGTCGTCGCGCCGAAAACGAGCCCCAACATTCGCGCCCAAAGCACTTCATAAATGAGCCCGGTCGCCCCAGACACAACGAAACAGAGACTGATCAGAAAAATCGCTGAAGGCTTCCTCATAGGATTTGCTCGCGCAAAGGCACAAAGGCGCAAAGAAGAGGTTTAGGTTTTCCTTTGCGCCTTTGCGTCTTTGCGCGAGAATTCTCCCCAACTCACAAGTAGATGACGTGGCTGCTGCGCCAGATACTCGCCGGTATCGATCCGGGCGACGCAGCGGTTAAAAGAATCGCGTAATCATGCTCCACCACATCGCGTGTCACCGCCGCTCGCAGCGCCGAATCAATCTCGGCGTCATTACCATCCTGCGGTGTCACCAGCGCCAACCTGCGCAAACAGCGATACAAGTGTTCCGTTCCCGAGCCGAATGGTCCAACATCCCTACCCAACACGAGCCTGACCTCCGCACGCTCGTCGATGAAGTGTTTGATCAACGACGCCGCCTGGACCACGCCACGCTCAAAACGATCCGACAACTCATTCGGCAAACGCGTGTCGAGCACGATCGTTATCCGTCTCTCATCTTCAGACGTAAACTCGCGCACGGTGAGTCGACGCGACCTCGCCGTCGCTTTCCAATCGATGTGCCTCAAGTCGTCCTGCGGCTGATAATCGCGCATCGAAAAAAGATCGTGCCCCGCCCCGCGACGCAACGAAGGAATTCGCCCTGCGTACATCGGCAACAGGTGCAACTTGTCGCCGATCACCTCCGGCTTCGGATACACGATGATGTCGACGTTACGCGCGCGGAGCCGTCGCCGGCGACGAAAGAATCCAAACGGAAAACGAGTCGACAACTCAAACCCGTCGATCAACACGTGACCACGCCGCGGAAACAACTGATCTACTTTTTGCTCGGCCGCAGCCTTGTGCGGCACGTAACTGAAGTACGCGAGCAGACGCTTGCGATAACGTCGCCGCCGGTTTTGCTCTGCATCGTGATCCGGCCCACGCGCCTCGACAAGAATCGAAAATGACGGCAACACGCGCTTTGTGTTGCGCAGCGTCACGATCACTGGAGCCGCTTCTACTGCAAAGATGTGATCCGGAAACCGTGCGGAGACAGTCAAGTCGCGCAGTGAAGACCGCGCTGCTACCCACCCGACAAACAGTGTCGAAACCAACAATGAAAAGACGAGAAACAGCAGGTTGTTTCCGGTATTCCACGCCGCGAATCCCACCACGACGATGATGATCAGAAACACTCCGCCGCCGCTCGTGGGTTCGAGAGGAAAATCGAGATTTGCGACTTCGATTCGCGCGGAGCGCGCGAGTGGCGGGACAATAAAGATCGTGAGCAACAAAGCGATCAGCAGCGACAGGATCGCGGCGACGCCTGCGATTCCAGTCTGGTTAGCCTGGCGCGCGAGGACGGTCACCAGCGCTGCGCCAAGACCCGCGAGGACGAGCAACGTCCCGAGGATTACACGCAGCCATGACGATTGTTTGGGAGTCGTACCTGCGGGATCTGATTGCTTCACAGCGGGACACTAACAGTCTTCAGAATTTCATTCAGCACGGCTTCGGCTTCTTCGCTGCGGCGGAGTGAAGATGAGAATCGCGAGCTGACCACGATGCGGTGGGCAAACACCGGGACGACGAGTCGCTTGATATCGTCAGGTATGCAATAAGTTCGTTCCTCGCCGAGCGCCAGTGCCTGCGCCGCGCGAAACAGCGCGAGAGTGCCTCGCGGGCTCACGCCCAGATCCAGCATTTCCGAATCACGCGTTGCCGCCACGATGCGCATCAGGTATCGAACCAGTGCATCGTCGACCGCAACCGTCGCAACCGCCTGTTGCAGCTCGAGAACTTCAGCCGCATTCATCACCGGCTCGACGTTGTCCAGCGGATCGGCATACTCGCGATCGCGCAGGATGCGCTGCTCGTCGGCAGGTGACGGATAGCCGATGCGCAATCGCAGCATGAACCGGTCAAGCTGTGACTCCGGCAACGGATAAGTTCCGTGATGCTCGATCGGGTTCTGTGTTGCGAGAACGATGAACGGAGCCGGGAGCTGGTGTGTGACACCTTCCACAGTAACGTGTCTTTCGGCCATCGCTTCGAGCAGTGCAGACTGTGTCTTTGGCGTCGTTCTGTTGATCTCGTCCGCGAGTACGACGTTGGCAAAAACCGGTCCGGGTTTCCACTCGAACACGCCGCCGTGCTGGTTGTAGACTGACAGGCCGATCACGTCCGACGGCAGCAGGTCAGACGTAAACTGGATCCGCTGAAAGCTGCATCCAAGCGCGCGTGCCAGGGCGTGGGCGAGTGTCGTTTTTCCGACGCCGGGAACGTCTTCCACGAGCAGGTGGCCGCCGGCAATCAGCGTCACAATGGCTAGCCGGACCGCCTCCGGCTTGCCCTTGATCACGGTTTCGACGGCGCTTTGCAGCCGTTCTATCTGCTCGACGGCGTTTGCGCTGGTTAGCGGTTCGCTGCTGATTGTTTCGAGATTTCGCATGAATTGGCCTGCATTCTACATGCTCAGAGCACGCGTCGCACGAAAAAGTTGGCTGGGCCCGCGATGTGAACTTCACACACGCATGTAGTACACTGGGCGCGGCGCGCGCGGGCGCGTTGAGCGATGGGCAAGCGTGAGCAGAAACCGGAACTCGAAACTCAATGCTTCGTGTAATTGCCCGAGGAGAGGACCTATGAAACCCCTGAATGATACGAAACGGAACCAGCGCGGCTTCTCGCTAATCGAGTTGATGATCGTGATCGCGATCATCGGCATCCTCATCGGCGTCGGAATCGCAGGATACAAAGCCGCGATCAAGGCTGCAAACGAGGCGGCGGCGGTTAAGACTTTACGCTCTATTGCCGAGCAACAAATGCTCTATTTCAACGCCCGTCAGCGCAGCTCGTTTGGCTCGTTTGAAGAGATGCGCAAGGAGAACCTGCTCGACAGCCGGTTTGACGGCACGACGCCCGTCGTGGATGGCTACGTCTACACGATGAAGATCATTCCGAAGTCGACGACGCAACAGCCCGGGTACACGATCAATGCCGATCCCCAGGTTGCCACCGGAGTGAGCGCGACGGGTAAGAACCACTATTACGTCGATTCAGATACGAATACGATCCACGTCAACCCCGATCAGCCGGCGACGGCGACGGATCCGCCGATCGGACAATAGCCGATCTTTAGCAACAAAAGGCACAAAAGGCACACAACTGATTTTGTGTGCCTTTTGTGCCTTTTTGTGTACACCAGAAGCAACTGCCACAAGAACGATCGCAAGCAGAGGGGGCTCTGTTAGTGTATCCAGGCATGCGTGAGACGTTGCTCAGTTTTCTCGATGACTGTGTTGCACGTGGACGCGAGATCGCCATAGTCCACTGGCGCGGTTTGAGGATCTCGCGATGGTCCTATGCGCGTCTCGCGTCGTGTGCTTTTCAATTTGCGCGTGAGCTCGAAATGCGAGGCATCGGCGTAGGCGATCGAGTTCTCTTTTGGGGTGAGAACAGTCCCGAGTGGATCGCGGCCTTTTATGGTTGCCTGTTGCGCGGCGCGATCGTGGTGCCACTTGATCTCCACTCTGCACCTGATTTCGTCGCGCGTGTTCAGCAACAGGTCTCCGCGAAACTGCTGCTCGCCGATGATTCGTCACGACAACTGCACGTGGCGCAAATGTCGTTCAGCACTCTCGCCGGCGCAGTTGCAAATCATTCGGCCGAACCGTATGCAGCGCACACCGTCAAGCCTGACGACCTTGTCGAAATCGTCTTCACGTCCGGCACCACCGCCGAACCAAAAGGCGTCTGTCTCACGCACCGCAATCTACTCGCGAACCTCGCTCCCATCGAAAGAGAATTCAAAAAGTATTCGCGTTGGGAGCGAGTCGTACACCCAGTGCGTTTCTTGTGTCTGCTACCGCTCAGCCACGTCTTCGGACAATTGATGGGTATCTTCGTTCCACAACTCATGGGCGGTGAAGTCTACTTCCGCGAATCCTACAAACCTTCGCAAATCATCGCAGAGATAAAGAAGCAGCGAATCAACGTCGTCGTGACTGTTCCTCGCGTGCTCGAAACTCTGCGCGAGAAGTTCGCGAGTGAAGTTTCGCCCGCACAGCTCAATGCGGCAGACAATCGTCACTTCTTACGAAACTGGTGGGCGTTTCGAAAAATCCGGCGGCGATTTGACTGGAGGCTCTGGGCGTTTATCACCGGCGGCGCAACGCTCGAACCCGACACTGAGAGCTTCTGGCGACGACTCGGCTATGCGGTGGTTCAAGGATACGGGATGACGGAGACTGCTTCTCTCGCGAGCCTCTCGCATCCGTTTCGCACGCGCCACGGCTCTATCGGGAAGCCTGTAGCAGGACAGGAATTGAAGCTGAGCGACAGCGGAGAAATTCTCGTGCGTGGCGCGAACGTGTCGCCCGGGTATTGGGCCAACGGCATCAAGCCGATCGCGGACGAGCAGGGCTGGATACACACGGGCGATATCGGAGAAGTCGGACCACAAGGCAATATCTATTTTCGCGGCCGCAGCAAAGACACGATCGTGACTGCTGCGGGACTCAAGATTTATCCAGCCGATCTCGAGAATGCACTCGATCATCAACCGGAGATCAGAGCGAGCGCTGTGATTCCGTTGCCTGGTGCCAAAGGGACTGAGGCGCTGGCCGTGTTGATTCCACGCGATCAAGCGTCCGATTTGGATTCTGCGGTGAAGCGTGCGAACGACTCGCTGGCAGAGTTTCAACGCATTCGACACTGGGTCGTTTGGCCCAGGGCAGACTTTCCACGCACCATTGGTACGCGAAAGGTTATTAAGGGGCAGCTTGCAGCGGCAGTAGAAACGATGGTGCCTGGGGCGCCGTTTAGTCTCCCCGTAATCAACAAAATCACGGGACTCAACGCAGCCGGCGTCAGCGTGACAGCAAACCTCGCCGACGATCTCAAACTCGACTCACTGGGGCGCGTCGAACTGTTGAGTGCGTTGGAAGATCAATATCAGATCGAACTTGACGAAGCGGCAATTACAGAAGCTACCACTGTTGGGGACGTTGAACGGATCATCAGCCAGGCCAAGTCCGACGCGGTGGCTTACCCGTATCCGAGCTGGGCCATGCGTTTTCCGATGACGTGGATACGACCGGTTGTTTATAACCTGTTCCTTTTGCCCCTTTCATGGATCATGTGTCGCGTGCGCGTGATCGGTGCTGAAAAACTCGCCAAGGTGAAGGGTCCGGCGCTGTTGATCTCAAACCACGTTACGGACGTCGATGCGGCCTTAATCCTTTCCACGTTGCCCTTGCGCTGGCAAACGCGGTTGGCGATTGCGATGTCGGGAGAATACCTGCGTGACTGGCGCTTGAATTCAAAGGTTAAGTACGCACTCGCGACAGGACTATTCAACGTTTTCTCGCTGCCGCGGCAGAGTGGGTTTCGGCAGAGCTTCGCATATGCGGGTGAAGCGTTGGACCGGGGCTATAGTGTTCTGATTTTTCCGGAGGGAACAGAGACGAAGGACGGACGAATTCAACCGTTCAGAGGAGGCATTGGGCTCCTGGTGTCGGAACTTAACGTACCTGTCATTCCGATCATGTTGCGTGGTCTGTTCGAGTTAAAAAAGAAGCGGCAATTCTTCGTCCGCCCCGGCACCGTATCGGTGACTTTCGGCGAGCCGATCAAATTCTCGACGGAGCAAACGCCTTCAGACATCACAAAAGCATTAGACAGGATTTACAAGATGTCTCAGGATTTCCAAGATTAATCCTGCACATCCTCTTAAAATCTTGAAAATCCTGTTAAGCTAACTGATAAACCTGGATCGCCTGCTCGCGACCTCTAACCTGGACCTGGCCCATCGGAACCGCTTTGCCGCCGTCTGCATTGACCGCCTGCCAAACCATCTCCGAGATCAGTAACTGCGAATCGAAATCTTTGTTCAGTTTCTCGATCCGCGCCGCGAGATTCACGACGTCGCCAATCACCGTGTACTCGCGGCGCAACGCAGAACCGATACTCCCAGTAACAGCCTCGCCCGCGTGCAGTCCGATTCCCACCGTCGTCGGCAGGATCGTGCCCGCTTGAACCTCCTGCTGCACTCTGTTCAGGATTTCCTGTGCCGCTTCGAGTGCGTTCGCGCAATCTTTACCGTCCGAGAGCGGCGCGCCAAACACAGCCATGAAACCATCCCCGAGAAACTTATTGATGATCCCATGATGCCGGTTCACGATCTCGATCATGAACTCAAACAGCGACTCGAGATAGCGTAC
>DATNCH010000008.1:0-7840 GCA_035571655.1 Pyrinomonadaceae bacterium | reverse complement strand
ATACGCGGTTCTGTTCGAGTGTGCCGGGAATGAGAAAGAAGCGTTTGCGTGCGAGGCCTCGCAGTGGCGATGAATCATCCGCTTTTACACGCACGCGCAGGCGCAGCACACCGGTTTGCGTGGTTGTTGGCTGCTGAGCCACCACGACCGTGACCGTCAACAAGAGCGCTACGAAAGCGAGTCTCATAGGTTCGGACTTCTCGGAAACTTCACAAACGGTAGCCGTACGCCGCGCACGAATACTTGATCCGATCTGATTCCGGCAGGCGGCGAAAAACCGTTGGCGCCGGCAGCAGCGATCAGATCGTCCTGGTCCACACCGTCGCCGCTGATTCCGATCGCGCCAACCAGCACGCCATTTTTATAAAGCGGCACACTGCCCGGAAAGATCTGAATTCCATTCGTCAACCCGGGAATCGCGGTGCACGACGCAACTGGTCCACCCAGAGATGCAAGAAAATTCGTCTTAACAAGATCAAGCTGCAACCCGACGTTGAAAGGGCTCCAGTCCGCGATCGCGGTGCTGAATGGACCAGCCGCCGTGTCGTTTATACCATCAGGGAAGAACGGACGGTGCAGAAAACCGATCGCGCGATCGCTGAAAGCGAACGCACCGTCAAACCGTAAGCCATCCGCGTTGGCGCGAGCGACGTACGATCCGAAACCCGCGGCTTGCAGAGATGAAGCGGCGTTTGCACTCGAGAAGAACGCTGCTGTTCGCGCCTTCTGCACCGCCACGTCGTAACCAAATACAGGCGCATCCTGTTGCCTGAACACTCCCAACACCACACCGGCGGTGTCCACGACCGCGATCGTCACTCGCGCGTTGCTACCGAGCGGCTGCCTGATCGCCGCGCGCGTGATGTTCGCTTGCTGTGCGGCGTGCGAGATGATCGTGTTCACGTCACTGGCCGTTAGTGCGTTCGGTCCCGCGCCGGCTATGAATGGAAAGAAGCGTGGGCTGACTTCACCGGCGATGCCGCCGACTACTTGTGGCACAAACTCTGAATCTGGCGGCACACCTCCTGGTCCAAAAGAGATCGTCGCACCGGCGATGCTTGCTGTAGTCGACGGCGCTGGAGGATTCGAGACACTCGAGAATGGGAGCCTGATGCCGTCGACGAGAATGTTGTCACCACGAATCAGCGGCGGCGCTTCAAAGCCTCTGATTCCCGACGCGGCGATGAGTTCTTCGAAAGGCTGATCGTCGTCAGTCGGAACACGATCGACGGTGTAGAGGCCGTCACCTTCGATACCGATGCCGCCGGCTGGCAGACCGTTTTTGTAGATCGGCAAGCCTCCCGGATCGCCCGAAAGGCCGAGGCGTGCTGATGGTATTTTGATGTCGCCGCAAGGCAGGGAAGAGAACTGCACGCCGTAGAGCGGACCACCTGCGCGAAAGCTGATGCCGGGTGGGAAGTGTTCCTGGATGATAAAGCCAGCAGTTCGGGTGGTGAATGCGTTGCCCGTTGTGCTGAAAAATGCCGCCGTTGCTGCTTTGGCCGTGGCAGCTAAAGCTGCTGGCACGACGCCGCCTTCGAGACCCTGTCCGAGCGTGCCAACGCTGCGAACCGTCGTCGTCGGAGGCGCACCAGACATCGCAAAGAAGCCGAGCGCGTTCGCTTCACGATCCGTGACGATGATGTTTACGGGTTTACCCAGTGCGGTGGCCGCCGATGCCGCCTGCTGAAGGATCGTCTGCACGTCTGTTGGATTCAGATTCGTCGCGGCGGCACCTGTGGGTGGCCCCGGTGCAATGAGACCGGGCGTCGGTACAGCGCCGGTGTCATCAGGTGGTCCATCTCCGACATGCCCGATCCCCACACGCACTCGATTACTCTGAACCCCGCCGTACTTGATCCGCACGAGCACGTCGCCCACATCCGCCAGGTTCGACGGAAGGCGAACGACGAGTGACAAAGCCCACGGTTGATCCGGGACGCTGTCGATGTGTTCGACCGTCAGCGGATAGATCGTGCGCGTCGCATCTTCCGCATCGGCAGTCACCGCACTTGCGGTTTCGCCCGGCTGCAATTGCAGGTTCATCGCAAACAGCATGATGCGTGTCGCCGAATCCGCGCCGAATTTCAGTTGGACTGTGGTGTTGAAAGGTTCGCGCTGGCGTGTAACTGATTCGAATGCGATCGCGCGCGTCGAGTCGGCGTTACTAATCAAGGTCGGTCGCGTTGTCTGGGCTCCGACGTCTTGAAATCGTATTGAGCTGATTGCCAAAAGTACAAGCGTTAACAAGAATGGTGCGGCGCGCAAGGATGATTTCGCGTTCAGAAGCATGGCGAAGGCAAACGTCAGGCAACCGCTTGAATCGCGCAACAATGTACCACAAAGCCGCGTTGAGCCATCCACAGATTTTGAGATTTGCGCGCGGTTCATATTTGGGGTATTCTCAGTAGCGTATGAACACCTCACGGAAAAAAACGAAGAGCAAGAGCAAAGCACCTGCTAAAACCGCTAAAGGTCCTAAGAAGTCGACGCGACCGAAGTGCGATCGACCATATGGTTTTTTAGTTAAGAGAGATGGCACGTTAGAAACCAAAGAGGAACGCAAGAAACGACTGGCTAGACTGGAGGCCCTCACATTACGCTGCTTCCAGATGGCCTACGATAACTATCACAACAATAACAAATAGAATTAACCACCTTTTCGATGGCGTACTTCACCTACGACACATCGGTAATTATTGCCAGAAGACCGATTGACTTGCGCCCTAAGCGTGGCGGCTTGGTGTTGTCTTCTGTCGTCCTGATGGAATTAACTGCAAGCGCAGTTGATGACTCGCAACGGAAAAATTACGAATTTCTGTTTCGCGAACACGAGCAAAACGATTCGTTGATTGTTCCTAATGACAACGATTGGTTTTTCGCGAGCAAGATTCTATTTTGGCTGGCCCGGCGTCGACGAAAAGTTCAAGGAGGCAGATTGTATCGTCTTCAGCCTGGGATGGCTCAACGGATGGCATTCGATGCGCTGCTCGCAGCAAGCGCACGAAGCCGGCAAGTTGCAGTAATTACAGACAACTGGAACGACTTCAAAGCAATTCAATGCTTCTGTAACGTCAAGCTGATCAAAGGTTCTGATTTCTTCAGGTAGTGCTGAAAAGTTCTTCCTTTAACGCCGACTCGTGTGTTACAAGGCAGCGACGTGCTTAGGTCAGTCGCTTCTGTCTGCAACAACGTGAGGTGTTATTCATTCCAAACCGCAACCCTCGTGTTGCTAGTTTTGGCAAGCTGGCTTCTAGCTGTGGGCCAAACTTCGGGCCGGCTCAAAGGCGTCGTCCGAACTTCTTCAGGTGCGCCCGTTGCGGGCGCTGTCGTCGTAGTCACAAATCAAGTCACACGCACAACCAAACGCGCTCGCAGCGACAGTGATGGAAGTTATTCACTTCAACTCCCCGCGGGCGCGTACCGCGTGACACTGGACCAACCTAATATCGCGCAGTTCGACAAAGACAAAAACTATGGCGACTTCGCGATTGCTCGCGGCGACACGCTCGAAAACGTAATCATCGAACCCAATCAGGACACCACGATTGATATTTCCTTAGCCCCACCCGCGACGGGCCAGTCCGTCCCGCCGCAACGCAGGGAAACGCCCGATCGCTGGCGCGTCACGTTTCCCGAATATGATCGCTACGGCGATCGTGGCGCGCGGGGCCGCGACATTCCGTTCAAGCGGGCCCGCTGGTGGGATCCGTACAACCAGAACGTGCTCAAAGGCGATTACCCGATCAAAGGCGACAAGCTCTTCATGATCCTCACTGCCGTCAGTAGCACGAACGTCGAACAGAGACGCGCGCCGACACCATCCGACGTCAGCAGTGTCGATCCCGCGAGCGCTGAATTCTTCGGGCGCCCGGAGCAGTTCGCAGCCAGTGAAACATTCCAATTCAGTTTCGAGTTGTTTCACGGCGACACTACATTCAAACCCCGCGACTGGGCGATCAAATTCTCGCCCACATTCAGCGTTCCAAACTATCTCAACGCGCGTGAAAACGGCGTCGTAAACATTGACGTGCGTCGCGGCACTAACCGCACCGACTGGCACGCCTCGCTAGAAGAAGCGTTTGGCGAAGTGAAGCTTGCGGACCTGAATGCCAATTACGACTTCGTTTCGCTGCGCGCCGGAATTCAACCGTTTGTTTCAGACTTTCGCGGCTTTATCTTTTCCGATAACAACCTCGGCGCGCGCGTGTTTGGTGCTTTCGATAACAATCGTTACCAGTTCAACGTCGCTTACTTTTCGATGCTCGAGAAAGACACGAACAGCGGTCTGAACCGTTTCGACACGCGCCATCAGAACGTCTACGTCGCGAATATTTTCAAGCAGGACTTCATTCGCAAGGGTTACACGATTCAGGGGAGCTTTCACTACAACGACGATCGACGCTCAGTCGAGTTTGATCGCAACGGTTTTCTGGTGCGGCCTGCACCGATCGGCGACGTGAGACCACACGCGATCAAGGTCGGCTATCTCGGGATCAGTGGTGATGGCCATCTCGGCAGGCTAAATCTTTCAAACTCTTACTATTTCGTGTTTGGGCACGATGACAGAAATCCGATCGCGGGCCGGCGCGTCGACGTGCGATCGAACATGGCTGCGGTGGAGGCGTCGGTCGATCGTGACTATCTTCGTTTCAAAGGCTCGTTCTTCTGGGCGCAGGGTGATGGAAATCCGACTGACGAACGTGCATCCGGGTTCGATGCGATCTTCGACGATCCGAATTTCGTGGGTGGTCAGTTTTCATTCTGGGTTCGAAACGGAATTCGTCTGACGCAGACGGGTGTGGGGCTGGTCCAACCGAACAGCCTGTTGCCGAGTTTGCGAAGCAGCAAGATTCAGGGGCAGGCAAATTTCGTCAATCCCGGCATCTTTGTTTACAACGGCGGAGTCGACATCGAAGTCACGCAACGCGCGAAGGCGGTGGTGAATATCAACTACTTGAGATTTCATCGTACAGAGCCGTTGGAGCTGGTGTTGTTTCAGAATCGGATTCGTCATGATATTGGGTTTGATTACAGTCTGGGTGTTGCCTACCGGCCGTTCCTGATCAATAACTTCACGCTCACGTTCGGCGCGAATGCGTTACAGACTGGGCGCGGGTTCCGAGACATCTTTACCGACGCTAACCGGAACTGTCCGCCGGGTGTAGAAGACTTTTGTCAGCCGAACGTGATCAGTCCGAAGAAGGCGCTGTACTCGTTGTTTGGGCAGGTTAAGTTTGTTTTTTAGCCACAGATGACACGGATGAAAACGGATCGGACAAACCGAGTTAGCTATCTTTTTTTGAGCCTTTTTGTGCCTTTTGTGGCTGTAATTGTTTTTGCGGCCTGGCCGTCGTCTGCGTCGAATCAGACGCCGCCGGCGAAAGTCGAAGGGTGTGTTTCGTGTCATGGGTTGATCGAGCCGATGCATAAGTATGGGACCACGGAGACGCTCGATAAGCTCAAGGATGGGAAAGATGCGGTGGGGTTGAGTTGTACTGCGTGCCACGGTGGGAATCCCGTTGCGAAGGTGAAAGAGGAAGCGCATGTCAAGCCGAAGTTTCCAAACGAGTGGCGTCGTGATGGGAAGTACACGGGTGCAAATCCGGAACGGTCGAATACGCTGTTGGCGCGCGAGAGTTGGGAGTTTGTGCGGTTTATCAATCCGGGTGATCTGCGCGTGGTTTCGAAGACGTGTGCGGGGTCTGCGTGTCACGAGATCGAGTCGAAGAACGTTGCGCGCAGCATGATGACGCATGGTGCGATGCTCTGGGGCGCCGCGCTCTACAACAACGGCAGTTTTCACTTGAAGGATGCGCGGTTCGGTGAAAGCTACAGCGAGTCAGGCGAGCCGCAGACGCTACTTCAAACAGCGACCGAAGAAGAGCGACGCACGAAAGGTTTTTTGAGTCTGCTCGATCCGATCCCGCGTTGGGAGATCTCTCAACCCGGAAACATTTTGCGTGTGTTTGAGCGCGGCGGGAAGCGACGACTCGAAGTCGGTCTACCTGACAAAGATGAAGATCCGGGTAAGCCTGACAAAGGTCTCAGCGCGCGCGGCTTCGGCACTGCACAGCGCACCGATCCGGTATTCCTCGGGCTACAGAAAACACGACTGCTCGACCCAACGCTGAATTTTCTCGGCACGAACGATCATCCCGGCGATTATCGCTCGTCCGGTTGTTCCGCGTGTCACGTCGTCTACGCAAACGATCGCGATGCGGCACATTCGGCTTCCTACCAGCAAGCAGGAAATCTCGGTCGCTCACAAACCGCCGACACGTCGATTCCGAAAAACGAATCGGGACATCCGATCACGCATCAGTTCACGAGCCAGATTCCGACGTCGCAATGCATGGTCTGTCACATGCACCCCGGCACGAACATGGTGGCGACGTATCAGGGACTGACGTGGTGGGACAACGAAAGCGACGGATCGAAGATGTATCCGGCGACGCAGCACGATCCCAGCCAGGACGAAGAGCAGGAGAAACTCGATCGCAATCCCGAAGGCTCGAGTCTGCGTGGGTTGTGGTCCAACTTCGATTTCCTGAAAGACACCGGGACGTCTGCGTTCAACGCGCTCTTGAAGAACACTCAGTTTGCCGACTCGCACGGACATGGCTGGCTGTTTCGCAAAGTCTTCAAACGAGATCGCAAGGGAAATCTGCTCGATGCGCAGGGCAACATTGTCTCGCCTGACGACCCACAGAAGTTCAACAAAGCGGTGCACCTGAACGACATCCATCTCGAACGCGGGATGCACTGTGTCGACTGCCATTTTCGTCAGGACTCTCACGGCGACGGAAATCTCTACAACGAGCCGCGTGCCGCGATCGAGATCGCGTGCGAAGACTGTCACGGCACGATCAAGCAGAAGGCGACGCTGTTTACATCAGGTCCCGCTGCCGCCGTTGCAACCGGCACGGCGGCCGAACGTCGCAAATCACAGAACCAGCCGTTAGCGGGGCAGGACCTGACGCGCATTCGCGTGCGCGACCCGGATGGCGCCCGCATTCCGTTGTTTCAACGCGTGACTCGCGACCGGAAACGCAAAGACGAGAAGGGCGTTGATGTCGATCTGAAAGCAGGCGACATCATGCAGAACTCGATGGTCGTGCCGGGGCGCTGGTGGCGCGTGCCACAAACGCTCGACACCGTGACGCAAGGCACTCGCGATTACAACGAAAAGTCTCGCTACGCGAAGACCATCCGCAAAGACAACACGACCTGGGGCGACGTCCCTGCCGACTCGAATCAACTCGCGCATCGCGACAGCGATATGACGTGTGTCTCTTGTCACTCTTCATGGGTGACGAGCTGTTTCGGGTGTCACTTGTCGATGCAGGCGAATCGCAAAATGCCGAATCGTCACAACGAAGGTGGCAACACGCGCAACTTCACGCAGTACAACTACCAGGTTTTGCGCGACGACATTTTCATGCTTGGCCGCGATGGGACAGTGACGGGAAATCGCATCGCGCCTGTGCGCTCGTCATCGGCGATTCTGGTGAGTTCGCAAAACCAGAATCGCGAATGGATCTATTCGCAGCAGCAGACGACATCGGCCGAGGGTTTTGCCGGGCAGAGTTTCAATACGCACGTTCCGCACACGGTTCGCTCGACGGAAACGAAAGGGTGCAGCGACTGCCACGTGTCTGAGAAGAACGACAACAATGCATGGCTCGCACAGTTGTTGTTGCAGGGGACAAACTTCGTCAATTTCATGGGACGCTATGTTTACATCGCTGCTGATCACTCGTTAGACGTCGTCGTGGCGACGGAACGCAGTGAGCCGCAGGCTGTGATGGGCAGCACGCTCCAGAAGATCGCTTATCCG
>DATNCH010000007.1:0-5827 GCA_035571655.1 Pyrinomonadaceae bacterium | reverse complement strand
GGAACCGGCGCGTTGAGATTACGACCATGCAGCAGGTGCACACCGCGCTGATACTGATAGTTGGTCGTCAGTCGAAACAACTTGAACGGGTTTGTCTCAACGCCGAGTGACGACTGAATGATGTACGGGATCTGAAGATCGGGATCCGTCTGAATGCGACTCGGCGGAAGAATCGTCTGCATACCACCAGTTATCGGATTCGGAAAACCGGGCTGCGTGATCACGAGATCTCTCTGCCGCTCGCCGTCTACGCGCAGCGTTTGTTCGTACGTTTGCGCAGTGAACCAATCGTAGAAAATTCCTGCACCGCCGCGCACTGTGATCGAGCCATTCTTCTTCGGCGACCATGCAAAGCCCAAGCGCGGAGCCACATTGAATTTCCCAGGGACGTGATTCTGGAGCTCGTGTCGAACTCCATAACTGATCGTCAGATTCTTGCGTAGTCGAAAGTCATCCTGCACGTACCAGCCGAATTGATACTGATGGTAGTTCACGGTCGGATCGCCGATGCGTTGAGTGAATTGAGTCGGCAGACCCGCCTCGAACGCGTCGAGATCCGCGAATTGGAAAGTTCCGAACGGGTTTGTCCTCTCATTGCTGCGGTAACCACCTGCTTCGAGTTGTGTACCGAAGCGAAGGCCGTGTCTTTCGAGCGCGTAGTCGACGTTGTCTGCGAGTTCGAAGTCGAGTTGGCGGCGGCCGCCCGCTCTTTGCGCGCTGCCGTCGTTGAACGCGCCGGGAACGAGGATCGTTCTTCCGAGACTCACCGAGCGCGCTTCGGTCTCGAGCCAGCGCGCCTGCAAACGAAGTTCATTGAAAAACTTTTTGCCAAACACGCCTGAGTCTCCCAAGCGCGCGATGTATTCAGTCTGGTCCTGCGAAAAACCGCGAGCCGGAAGATCGAAATCTCCGACGCCGAGGTTGTTCTGCACGCCCGCATTGCGTTGAAACTGCAAACGCGCCGTATGTGTTTTGGTCAAAACATGTTCGACGCGCGCGTCGAGGTTCAGTCGTCTCGAAGGACGATATGCGAGATCGGAAAAGATTCCGTCCGGCGTTGTCGCAAAGATTGGGCGGGCGTCAAAAAAGAGCGATCCGTCAGCGTTCAGGAAAAGCGACATACGGTTTTTCCAGAGTGGACCATCCAGCGAGAGACCGAATCTTCGCTGTTGTTCCGGACCGCGAAAGGGCGCAAACACCTGTCGCGCATTCATCGACTCGTCGCGGAAACCGAAATTGAATGAACCGTGCCACGAATTGATGCCGGGTTTCGTGGTGATATCGACCATTCCAAATCCCGCATCGTGATTCTCCGGGGCGTAGGGGTTGAGACGAAAACGTATCTCGCGAATCTGCGACTTCGGAGGAAGTTTTCCGCCGCGAAATCCGTTCACGCGAATCTGCGCGCCCGGACCCGCCAGTTGATTGATCGCGTTTTCAAACTCGTCCGGATCGTCTGGAAGCTGTGCGATCTGTTCTGCGGTGAGGACGTTGCTGAACGCTGGACCATCGGGATTTGTGTTTCGCACCTGCGCTTCGTCGGCTACGTCCACGTCGACCTTGATCGTATCGATCTCTAGTGTTATTTCCCTTTGATGTGGACCACTCGAGAGATTTACATCTTCGATATCGAGAGCTTTGAAACCCGCCGCTTCGATGTGAAGCTGATAGATGCCGGGTGCGACCTTGTTGAATCGCGCTTCGCCGCGCTGGTTTGATGAGTTGAGCGATTGTGGCTTCCCGTTTCTAATGAGTTGCACCTGGGCCTTGTTGATCAAGGCGCCCGACGGGTCCTTCACGATCACTTCAAGACTCGCAGGGGTTTGGGCCAAACAAGGAAGGACAGTTAGGACCAGAGCGACAAGCACACTTGTCGCCCGAGAATGGAGAGACTCGACGCGCATGCTTCGTGCTCCTTCAGTGTTTTTCGAAACGGTCTGCTTTGAACTCAGGATTCAACTGGTATTTCGAGATCTCGAATTCTTCTGAAACCTCTTCGCCCGTAAGGAATGTGAACTTGTGGGGCAGCATGATCCCACCGACCTTCTTGTGCTCTGTCAGTCGAATATGAAAATCGACCTCCTCCGGAGCCGCGGGAGCCTCGGCGTTCATTTTCTTTTCCGCCTCTTCGCGCGCCTTCTTGATGTCTTCCGGAGATCTCGCGCCGCCGCCTGCCTGTCGGGTCATCGTGAAGACTCGCGGCTTTGGTCCACGGTAACTGAGTAGCAGCGGCAGGTGACTCTTCTTGTCGAAAAAGATGCGCAGCGCAAGGTTGTTTGGACCGGAAACGTCGATAACTTCCGCGGGCGTATCATCGACGTCAGACTCGCCCGCATACTTGTATTCGAGCGCGAGCGAAGGTGGAGGCGTCAGGATCATCGCCAGCAGATAGCGAGAGAACTCAGCGTTGTAGATTCGTTTCAGTCCTTCTTCGATCTGTTCGGGAGACGGGTTCGGGCCGCCTGGACCACCCATGCGGATAATCATGTTGCCACCGCCGCCGCTGTTGGCATTCCACGCGTGTTCGCCGTTGAGTCCGCGCGTATTGATCATCGACGTCGAGAGTCCACCCATGTTCATCGCATCTTCGACCACGTATTTGTTCGGGAGCGCGATGCTTATCTCGCGGTCGCCGCTCATTTGACGGTCGCCGATGACGCGGCGGTACTGTCCGGTCACCTGTAGTCCCTGAATCTTTTGTAATTGTTCTTCGCCGCCGATGGCCTGGCGACCTTGTTTCAATACTTCGTCCGCGCGCGAGTCCGCAAAGACGGCGGTAGCGCAAACAAGGATTAGCGTCAGGAGGGATAAAGGTCTTCTCATGTTCAGTATTCACAGGAGACCGGAAAAAAGTTCCAAGAAAACTCTGCGGCCCTCTGCGTACCTCTGCGTATCTCTGCGTTAGAGATCGTTTTAACGCAGAGGCCGCAGAGATACGCAGAGGACCGCAGAGAGTTGCGTATAGGTGGGGTCGCGGCCTACAGTAACGCTGTGGTGAATCTTCCCAACGCTCTAACTCTCCTGCGGATTTTTATCGTGCCGCTGCTCGTGGTCGTGCTGCTGACGCCGTTCTCGGAGAATTGGTTTGGAGTTCCGCGGCACCTGCTGGGCGTGGGGATGTTTCTAGGCGCAGCGCTGACCGACTATCTCGACGGTCATATCGCGCGCCGCCGGAAACAGGTGACCCGACTGGGTCAACTACTCGATCCGATCGCAGACAAGTTACTCATCTCCGCGGCACTGATCTCTCTGGTCGAGAATCAGCTCGCGCCGGCATGGGCTGTCGTGATCATAATCGGCCGGGAGTTTGCCGTTACGGGGTTGCGTTCGATCGCAGCGGTTGAAGGTATGGTGATAGCGGCGTCGAAGATGGGGAAGTTCAAAATGCTGGCGCAGGTAGTGACGGTCGCGCTGCTGATTGGATCGAGCGTCGGTGGAAAACCGCCGGTGGCGAATTTCGGCAAACCATTCCCTGCGATCGAGTTCTGGTCTGTACCTGAACTGCGAATGGCGTGGCAGCACCTGGTTGCGGGTGGTCCAACCACCGGCAACGACTGGCAGGTTCTACTTTACACGGCAGGCAGGGCGATGCTCTGGCTGGTTGTGATCTCAGCCTGCACGTCGATGTACGGATATTTCAGTTCGTTCTACCGCGCGGTCGTCGCCGAAAAACGATATAAAGCGGTGCAACAGATCAAATCCGTGTGATCCGCGGCTATTGGATCTCGACCCAATCGCCCGTGTGAACCTCACTGGCAACACGCGTGATAATCGCCGTCGCCGTTCTCGTCTGCACGTCAAGCACAACCATCTCTCCGACGACTTTTCTTGGCATCGATGGACGATCGTGTTTCGCGTGCTTCGAAGTGCTCGAGGCTTGATTCGAGAAGCCGCCGCCACGATAGGTGTCGCTCTGAAAACCTACCGAGCGCCGGCGTCCGAACTCATCCTCGCCGACGTGCGTGATGTCGCCTGTACCGAGCGGACGATAGATGGTGAGGTAATCGCCGGGTTTGACCTGATCTTCGGCTCCGAGATCGATATAGACGACGTCGTGAGTCGTTACCATCTCGCGGCCATCTTTCGCCATCATCAAACGACCGTTTTGTTTACCTGATGGATCTGTAAAACGGTCCAGGCTTACCTCTGCGCGTTGCACTGGAGCATGACGATCCGGCACCGACGCCAGTAGATCGCCGAGATGCACCTGGTCGCATGCGAAGGTTATCTGCGCCGCGGAGGTGTGCTCGCGGACTTTAAAAACCTGAAGCTGTCCGAGGTCCTGAACGTAGGTTCCGATAAACCCGGACTTTGACTTGTGAACACCTTTGACGTCGCCGCGAGGGCGAATGATCTGAAACGTCTGACCCTCTTTAATACCCTGGTCTGAGCCCGCGTTCAGATAGACGATATCGCCGTCGGAGAACTTGCGTTGCTCCTGCTCTTCTTCGGCGCCGACGATCTCGGGCATGCCTGGGAATCGTTCCTGTTGAATGTAACCGGTGCAATACAGACTCGATTTGGACGCGACGAGTCGCGGCTGTTCCGACGTGGGCAATACAACTGTAGGCTTAGGGGCGGGCGTCTGAGCGTAAGTCGCAGGGGCAAACGCGAGCAGACAGACGAAGAACAGAAGTGCCTTAAAGTGTGCAAACCGTACCATGTTTAATCTCCTTTGTGTCCTTTGAGAGAGGGATTGGGGCAAAGTGACGAGGTGAGGTTTACTCATCCTACTTTGCTGCACGAATTCAGGTCAATTTATTTCTTTGCACGGCCGGTTGAACCGCAGAAACACACAGGACACAGAGGTTGCACAGAGAAGAATCGAGTTCGTTATCTACAACTCTGCCTGCGACTTGCGTTTTTGAAATGCGCTTGGTACTATCCGCATTTTGTCGGATTGCGCTATTTGCACTCTGTAGCGGGCCGGCGTAGCTCAGTTGGTAGAGCATCTGATTTGTAATCAGAGGGTCGGGGGTTCAAGTCCCTTCGCCGGCTCCACGGCATACTTACAATAAGTTGCAGGGGTGGTCGAGTGGTTAATGGCACCGGGCTGTAAACCCGGCGGGCTCACGCCCTACGTAGGTTCGAATCCTACCCCCTGCACCAGCGGACAATCGACAATGGTTTTGGGCGGGTGTAGCTCAGTTGGTAGAGCATCAGCCTTCCAAGCTGAGGGTCGCGAGTTCGAATCTCGTCGCCCGCTCCAGATTTGAAAAGGATGAAGTAGGAAGGATGAAGGATGAAGTAATGGCGAGGCGTTCTTATTCATCCCTCCGCCTTCATCCCTCATCCTTTGGCTGCGCCCGCGTAGCTCAGGGGTAGAGCGCCTCCTTGGTAAGGAGGAGGTCATGAGTTCAAATCTCATCGCGGGCTCCATTGTTGGTTGGGTAACCGGGTTTTAGATTTTCGCAGCTTATTAAAGAGGCTGGCAAAAGAGGCTAACTAGGAATGTCAAAGGAAAAATTCGATAGAAGCAAGCCGCACGTGAACATTGGGACGATTGGGCACGTGGATCATGGCAAGACGACCTTGACGGCGGCGATCACGAAGGTGCTGGGGAAGAACAATCCGAAGGTGCAGTTTGTGGCTTTCGACCAAATTGATAAGGCGCCGGAAGAGAAGGCGCGCGGCATCACGATCGCGACCGCGCACGTGGAGTATGAGACGGCGAATCGCCACTACGCTCACGTTGACTGTCCCGGCCACGCTGACTACGTGAAGAACATGATCACGGGCGCGGCCCAGATGGACGGGGCCATCCTGGTGGTCTCGGCGGCCGACGGCCCGATGCCCCAGACGCGCGAGCACATCCTGCTCGCCCGCC
>DATNCH010000006.1:0-26271 GCA_035571655.1 Pyrinomonadaceae bacterium | reverse complement strand
TCACGTGATCCCGATGTTTGAATCCGTCTTTGCCGGTCTCGCATGTCTCGAACGACCGCACAACGCTCTCGATTTCTGCGTCTGTCTGGTAGGTACTCATGATCGTTCCTCCAAATAAAAACCGAGGCGGACCGAAATGTCGATCCGCCCCGGTATGATTTCGTGTTTAGGCTGGTTTTATTTAGCCGTTTGATTCGCCTTCGCCGTCAGCCGCGACTTGTAACGCGCTGCTGCATTCTTGTGCATGACGCCCTTCTGGACCGACTTATCGATCACCGAAATGGCGACAGGCAGCACCTGCTGGATCTCATCGCTCTTGCCCGACTCGAGCGCCGCGCGCACTTTTTTGATATACGTTCTGACTTTGGTTCTGTGAGCCCGATTAATAACGCGCCGCTTCTCACTCTGTCGCACGCGCTTCTCGGATGATTTATGATTCGGCATTGTTATCTCCAAAATGACGGAGTATAGGTATCCGCGCTCCGGGTGTCAAGGCGGGGTCGACTCTTTGTGCCTCTTTGTGGCAGCATGTGGATGAAGGAGAGAGTGAAGAAGGTTTGAAGAAAATTGAGCTTCCGCCTCGTGGTCTGGAGACGCTGTTTGGTGTTCACGATCAGAACATCAAATATCTCGAGTCTCTGCTCGACGTAAGAATTGACGCCCGCGGTCAGGACGTTTCGATTGACGGCGATCCGAAGGACGTCGAGACTGTCGAACGCATCCTCCAGGATTTTTCCGACCTCTTCAAGGAAGGAAAACATTTCACCGACAAAGAGCTCCGTGAAGCGTTTGCGCAGATCGCGGAAGACCGCGCGTTCAGTCTGCGCGACTACTTCACCAAGGCGCGCTTCAATCCGGCGGGCAAGAAGCAGGTCGCGCCGAAGTCTGTCAATCAACGCAAGTACATTCAGGCCATTCAGGACAAAGACGTCGTGTTCGGTATCGGCGTCGCGGGCACTGGCAAAACGTATCTCGCGGTGGCAATGGCGGTCCAGGCGTTGATGCAGAAGCAAGTTAACCGCATCGTGCTCGCGCGACCGGCTGTCGAAGCCGGTGAGAAGCTCGGTTTCCTGCCGGGCGATCTACAGGACAAAGTCGATCCCTACCTGCGACCACTCTACGACGCTCTCTTCGATCTCATGGACTACGAACGTGTGACGAGGCTGCTCGAGAAACGCGTCATCGAAGTTGCGCCACTCGCGTTCATGCGCGGGCGAACATTGTCAGACGCGTTCATCATCCTTGACGAAGCACAGAACACGACGAGCGAGCAGATGAAGATGTTTCTGACGCGCATCGGCTTCGGATCAAAAGCCGTGATTACGGGTGACGTGACGCAGGTTGATCTTCCGACTGGAAAACGCAGTGGTCTGATCGAAGCAGAGCGAATACTGTCACATCTCGAAGGTATTGAGTTCGTGTATTTTACGGACAAAGACGTCGTGCGGCACAAGCTGGTGCAGTTGATCATCAGGGCCTACGAGGAACAGGGCAAGAAGAGTCAGATGTGATGGTCGAGGTCGTCAATCGCCAGCGACGCGTCAAAGTCGATCCGAACGCCTGGACTACATTTGCGGAGAAGGCACTGAAGGCGATCGGGAACAGCGGAACGTCAGCGACGATTGCTTTTGTTTCTGACAGCAGTATTCGGAAGCTGAACCGGCAGTTTCGTAACATTGACAAAGCAACGGACGTTTTATCGTTTCCTGCTGATGAACCTGAGAACCTGGGCGACGTCGCCATTTCGGTCGAAACAGCGGCGAAGCAGGCAGAGGAGAACGGTCTCGAATTTAACGACGAAATCGCGCAATTGATTCTTCACGGCCTCCTTCATCTCTCCGGCTACGACCACGAAACTGATAACGGCGAGATGAACCGGCTGGAACTGAGGCTGCGGAGGAAGCTCGGGATATAAACTAAGAGAATCATTTGGTTTTACGCAGCGTAACCATTAATATTCTCCCCATCGATGGAACTTGAAATAGGGCTTGCGCTCTTACTGCTCATAGTGCTCTCCGTGCTGGCCACGGTCGACATGGCCTTCGCACAGTTAAGCGACGTGGGCCTCCGCCGCTTGATCGGCGAGAACGGCGAAAAGCCTGAACCACGCTCACGTCTTTTCCTCCAGCAGGTATTGGAGAATCGGCCGCGATTCGGTTTTGCACTCTCGGCGATGATCCAGATACTGCTCGTCGTCGTCGCCGTTCTAATCACTTCGATTTCGCTGAGCCTGTTCCCCGATCCGCGGCTCGTGCTTGTCGGCCTGCTCGCCGGTCTGATCCTCGCCGGCATTTTCCGTCAACTCGTTCCACTGTTTATTTCAACACGAAATCCGGAAGGCACGCTGCTCTTCCTGCTGCCTATCATTCGTCCGTTCTTTCCGATCATGGCGTTCATCGCCGATCCTTTTCAGAGTCTCTTCGACCGTTCGCGCCGAAAGGATCAAGTCGCCGAAGACGGTGAGGAAGAGGAAGAAGACGACGATAGCGGCGATCTCCAGGCGCTCATCGACGTCGGCGAAGCGGAAGGGATTCTCGAACAGGAAGAAGGCGAACGCATCCATTCGATCATCGAGTTTGGCGACACGCGCGTGAGTGAAGTGATGACCCCGCGCCCCGACATCGTTGCGCTCTCAGAAACTTCCACCATTCGTGAAGCGCGCGACGTCATGCTGGAATCGAAATACTCGCGCCTGCCCGTCTACGGCGATCAGATCGACAACGTCGAAGGAATAATTTACGTGCGCGACTTGCTTTCGTGTTGGGCTGAAGGACGCGAAAGCGAGAGCATCAAGCCGCTGGTTCGTTCGGTTTACTTTGTGCCTGAAACAAAACCTGTGGCTGAGCTGCTTGACGAGATGCAGAAGGCGCACGTGCAACTCGCGATGGTGATCGACGAGTACGGCGGCGTTTCCGGTCTCGTGACTGTCGAAGACATTCTCGAGGAGATCGTCGGCGAGATTGAAGATGAAGACATTGCGGGTGAAGAACTGGACGAGATTGTCGAAGGTACGGACGGAAGTTACGAAGTGCCGGCGTCAACTGAAATAGGCAAGATCGAGCGACTCTTCGACATGGAGATCGAAGACGACGACTTCACAACGATCGCAGGACTCGTGATCAACGAATCGGGCAAGGTCCCTGCGACTGGTGAGACGCTCACGATCCGCGGACTGGAAGTGGAAGTTCTTGAAGCCGATGAACGGCGTATTAATCGACTGCGTGTAAAGAAGGCTCACGAAGAGAATGCGTCAGAAGTAGGTCACGGATAAGCTCAATAACGGATGAACAGATGGGTAAACAAAAAAGCAAATACTTGCGGGGCAAACGCATCGATCCGGCCCCAATCGAAAAGAATGCAGTTGTTGCAGAT
The DNA here is from genome assembly GCA_035571655.1 of Pyrinomonadaceae bacterium. Lineage (GTDB taxonomy): Bacteria > Acidobacteriota > Blastocatellia > Pyrinomonadales > Pyrinomonadaceae > PSRF01. The sequence continues at coordinate 22,899 of DATNCH010000006.1, read as the reverse complement.
GTAATTGACGAAGCCTTTCTCGCCTACAACGCCGCGCGGTTGCGCGAGGCGTGTCAGCTCTTTAGCCAAAAAATGCTGGAGCCCGACGTTACGGTCGGTCTCTCGCTAACAGGCGCGCTGACGCCCGCCGGGCTCGGTATTTCCGCACTGATTCCATTGATCAAAGCCGGTTTTGTCGACTGGATCATCTCCACTGGCGCGAATCTCTATCACGACACGCACTTCGGCATCGGCCTTGCGATGCACCAGGGAAACGCGACGACATCCGACGTGATCCTGCGCGAGGAAGAGGTCGTTCGCATCTACGACATCTTTTTTGACTACACAGTGCTGCTCGACACAGACGCGTTCTTCCGCAAGATCATCGAAGCGCCGGAGTTTCAGCGTCCGATGTCGACAGCGGAGTTTCATTACCTTTGCGGACGTTATGTTCACGAGCGGGAACAGAAACTCGGCATCCGTGAGAAGTCACTGCTGGGGGTCGCCTACGAGTATGCAGTTCCGATTTACACATCGTCGCCGGGCGATTCTTCGATCGGCATGAACGTCGCGGCAAAAGCACTGCAAGGTAACAAGCTCGCGTTCGATCCGTCACTCGATGTGAACGAAACAGCAGCGATAGTGCTCGCCGCAAAACGCGGAGTAGTGCACAAAGGTAAAAACAAAAAAGGTCGTTCGGCGGTCTTCATTCTCGGTGGTGGTTCACCAAAAAACTTTCTGCTGCAAACCGAACCGCAGATCCAGGAGGTGCTCGGCATCGACGAACGCGGGCACGATTATTTTTTACAAGTGACCGATGCGCGACCGGACACGGGCGGGCTTTCAGGAGCAACTCCCGGCGAAGCAGTGTCGTGGGGAAAGGTCGATCCAGATCGTTTGCCGGACGCAGTTGTGTGTTATGTCGATTCTACTGTGGCGCTTCCGCTCATTACGGCTTATGCTCTTACACGTCATGAACCTCGCGAGCCGCGGCGCCTTTATGAGAAGCGCGATCAGTTCATGAATTTGTTGCTCGCAGAGTACAAGAAATCCAAACGACGATAGCTTGATTGGAGAGCACGCGATCATGGGTGACATAGCAACGAGTGTGAAGCCGAGGAGTTATTACGATTGCGTCGACTGCCCCGCGTACTGCTGTTCGGTCTACGAGCGTGTTCAGGTGACGCCGCGCGACATTCGCCGCCTCGCACGATACTTCGGTGTGACGGAAGAAGTTGCCACAGCGCGTTACACGAAGATGTACGGGACCGAAAGAGTTCTGCGCCGGAAGAAAGATCCGCTATTCGGAGAGACTTGCCAGTTCCTGAATCTCGAAACGCGTGGCTGCACGATCTATCATGGGCGGCCGGCAGTGTGCAGAGAGTTTCCGATAACGAAGCGCTGCGCTTATTACGACCTGTTGCGGTTTGAGCGAGAGCAGCAGGACGATCCGAACACAGTGCCTTTAGTGCAGATCTCGTTTAGAAATGGAAAGAAGTAAAGTGGAAGATTTTTTATCCAGAATGATCGGGAAGAAGCTCGACATCTATTGCGGTGGCGCGTCGAGCCTGCGCGGTGAAGTGCTCAAGGTAGAGATGGGCGTACTACACGTGCGTGATGACGAGGGTAAGTCTTGCTATATCGCCGTTGATAAGATCGTTGTAGTTTGGGAAGCCCGCGACGATGAGCATCGGGCGGGGTTTGTTCCGCCGCCCAATACCAGGTAGGTACACAAAAAGCACAAAAGCTTTAGTCAGTTACTGGAAGCGAGAGTGGCACGCGGCGGAAGCCGTCGATCCGCTTCAACCAATACTCATTAAACTCCGAATAGATGACTCCGTGACGGCGTGAAGCGTGGTAGAAACCGTGCTCGTCAGCGACTACACCGACGTGCGTTAGGTTACTGAAGAACACCAGGGTGCCGAATTTGAACTGCTCTTCCTCAGGAGCAGGGGCGAAACGTGCAAACAGGTTGCGAGCGCTCGCTCTCTCGAAGTTGATCCCAGTCGCCTGGAAAATGCTCCATACAAATCCTGAACAGTCGAACCTGTCTGGTCCAGTTGCTCCCCAGCGATAGCGAGATCCCAAACGCTCGTCTATCGCGGCCAAAAGTAGTGGTTGGAACTTAATGAACCCCGCGCCCGGCGCGCTTGTTGATGCTGTAAGGTCGATTGTGGGCTTCGGCTTTGCTTCCCAGACGGGTTTTGAATCTGCGACGGGCGTTAGAGCCGCAAACTCATCTGGTGAGCACGACACTTCATTGGCGTCGCCGCTGGGCACTGTCACGCGTTGACGACTTTGGGCGAATGCCGTTGTGGACCAAACCACGAGGGCCAGAATTGCAACCAAGGCACGAGAGAACACTTTTCGAAAGTCCATAGACAGGGAATTACCTTCTCTGAATTTGATATTTACTTTTTGGTATTTCTACGTGAGGGGGGCACCGCTAAAAGCCGTTGGCATCTTAGCCACTGAAGTAGCATGCTTCAACAGGCAATGTGACTGTTTCGTGACGAAACGCCTTAGGCGACAGCGACTTGCACTGAAAGAGGTCACGAAATCTTTGCGGCAAACAAGGATGTTTATGGGGGAAATAAGACGATCTAATATCAGAATGCGGTCAATCTGATTGGGCCAGTCCTCACGCCAAGACGCAAAAGCCGCAAAGAAAAATCTTGGTTCATCTTTGCGCCTTTGCGTCTTTGCGCGAGAAAACTTCTTCAGGCTCGCTGAAGTTTTCTAAAAAGATTCAGCGTGAAAAGCAGAGTTATAGCGAGTGTCATGGGCCAGAACTCCCGACATCCAAAAATTAGTATCAACTGTATGAGTGATCTAAAGGTTCAATGAGGAGAAGTTTTCAGGCTGCGGGGCCTGAATAGTTGAGCCCGACAGTGATGATCTTCTGAAGCAGTTGATCGTAAGGCACGCCCGAGTGCTCAGCCGAGTCCGCAAAATCCTCTTTGTGCGCGATCTGTGGATTCGGATTCGCCTCTAAAAGGTAGAAATGCCCGTCTTCCGTCATCCGGTAATCCATGCGCGCATAACCGCTCAGGAAAAGATAGCGATAGATTCGTTTTGACAAACGTTCGAGCGTCTTATGCTGTTCGGGTGTAAGCTCAGCGGCCCTGGTCACGACGCCCACGCGTTCCTGGTACGTCGGATCCCACTTCACTTTCAACGTCGCGATATTCTCCGCGCCTTCCGGCAGCTTCTCCATCACGAGCTCCCACGGCGCGTAAGTCTGAATGTTCTGGTTGCCAATCACTCCGACATAGATCTCACGACCCTTGATGTATTGCTCGACGATCGCCGCGGTCTTGTTGTGATGGTGAATGAACTCGACACGCTGTGTCAGCTTTTCGTCGTCGTGGACGATCGACGCCTGCGCGATCCCCACGGAGCCCTCTTCGCTGACCGACTTCACCAGCAGCGGAAACTTCAAGCGTTTCGGACGCCGCACTTTTCGATTCATCGGAAACACAGCGAAGTTAGGCACCAGCAGACGATGATAAGAGAGGATCATCTTCGTCAGCGCCTTGTCTTTCGCGATCGTCATCCCACGCGGGTTGCAACCAGTGTAAGCCTGCTTCATCAACTCCAGGTAACTGACGACGTGCTGGTCGTAAAGCGGGTAACCATGAAACTCTTCGAGCAGATTGAACGCGATGTGAGGTTTGTATTCCATCAGCGCGTCGCCGATCACTTTGAGCTGGTTATATAGACCGACGGGATAGACCTCGTGGCCCATCTTTTTGAGGGTCGAGGTCACGTCGAATTCTGTTTTTATTTCCTGCTTTTCTTTGTCAGAGAGGCCATTCAAAGAATCGGGAGGGACGAGTTCTTCGTGTACCAGGACGATGATGCGAAGTTTCTTTCGTGGCTCAAACGTCATACGGCTATGCGATGATAACCCGAATGAAGCACGTTCATTACTTGCACAGTCAGCACTATCATGACACGTCGGCGCGTTTCGCGAAAGGGAGTTGTTACTCGAAGCCCTAAGTCTTTGCAGCGATCGATCATGTTTTGGAGCACGTGATCGACGGTGTATTGATGCACGCCGGTGTATTCCGCGACGATCTGTCGCACCTCTCTGCGGACCTTACGAATGAAACTTGCAGCACTCATTCGCTTCCTGTAACGCGGTTCGTCAGAAAATATTCGATGCAGATCGCGATCGTAAACTGCGGGCCATTCGAAGTCGTAGCGCTCGCGTTTGCGACGATAATGTTCGCGTAGCTTGATCTTGAGAGCAGAGAGTGGCTCGACTTTCGTGCGCGTTCTGTTTCGCGGTTTTGTTCCGGCGAGGTCGTGCATCAGCTCGTCGATATACTCGAGCTTGTTGAGCGCGGGCCAGCCGCGATAACGGCGACGCCATTGCGAGCGTGGCGTCAGCCACACGGCGAAAGTTTCCGCGAAGTCCTCTGCAGGGTGTGCCTGCGCGTACCAGGCGGGAAGATGCAGCACGTACTTTCGGCTCTTGGGTTTTGGCTTGTAGAAATCCGGATACGGCTGCGCGAACGAGCCGAAGAGCTCCCGGTGCTGGCGTTTGAAATGGAGCCGGAACGCAGTGTCGAGCGCGTGCCCGGCTTCGTGCCGGAGGATGCGCATGCATTCCGTGTCAGTTCCGCCTTCGACGTCGAGCATTTGCTTGCGTTCCAGCTTCATCAGGCGCGGGTGAGCAAGGTAAAAAGGGATGGCGATTCCCGGTACTCCGTCGGGCGAAAACCACTCTTCTGCCAGCCAAACATGGGGTTTGAAGCGGATTCCGCGACTGTTGAGCTCGCTGTAAAGCCGTTTTATGTGAGGTTCGAGGAACGACCCTTTGATCTTGATCGGAAGGTCGCAGATACGTAGCTCAAGCAACTGTTCGTCGCTGAGACGGTGCCAGGGGAATCTGTAGCTCACGTGTACGCATTCTATCCGCGCTTAGCGACACGGGGAAGCGGTGACGCGGGGGACGCAGGGACGCGGCTACGCGGCGACGCGGAGATGGGGAGACGCGGGGACAGGGCGACACGGGGACGCGGAGAACTCACCGCGTCCCCCCGTCTCCGAGTCTCCTCGTCTCCTCGTCTCCGTGTCCGGAATGACCCTTTTCCGCCTCTCTTAGCGCGTTTCTAGATCAGAACCCCATTTCAGGAGAAGAACAAAAGGTCAATGCTCAAAACTACAATTTTCAGAACTGCAATTTCGCTCGGATGTCTGTTAACGATCTCGGGAATTGCAAGTGCTGACACGAAGATCAAGTCACGTCAAACCAGTGGTGGTCAAACTTACGAAAACACCAGCTACATCAAAGGCAAGCGCCAACGCAGCGAAACAAACAACGGCCAGATGATTGTGTTGCAGCAATGCGACCTGCGGCGAAACATTCAGATCATGCCGCAGGCGAATGCGTACATCATCCAGCCATACGATGAACCCGCCACCACCACTTCCGCGAGTTCAACCACGGCACAGCCGGGCGCTGTAAAAAAAGGCGGAGTAGTTACTTCAACGGTCACCACGCGCGACACAGGTGAGCGCAAGCAGATGTTTGGCTACACTGCGCGCCGCATCATCACCATGATGACCACCGATTCATCACCCGACGCCTGCTCGCCGATCAAGAGCAAGATGGAGATCGATGGCTGGTACATCGATGCCGCTTTCGCACTCGACTGCGATGTGTCACAAGCTTACAAGTCCTACCGACCGCAAACGGCCGCGGGCTGTCAGGATCGTTACGAGACGAAACAGGTCGGTATGGCAAAGAAAGGTTTCCCGGTCTGGGAAAAGATGACGATGTTTGGTGCAGATGGTGCGGAGAGTTTTTCGACAGTGAACGAAGTCGTCGAATTCTCACAAGCGACACTGGATGCGAGCTTGTTTGATATACCCGCGGGTTATCGTGAAGTGAAAGACTTCGCGAGTGCCTTCAGCACGCCCACTACAAACAACACGACAACAGAACCGCAGAGCACCGAAACTCAACCGACTACTACGCCGGCCACGACGCCGACCACCACAGCGGCGCCTGAGCCCGCCAAGGAACCCAAGAAAGAGGAGAGCCCCGTCAAAAAAGGCTTGAAATCACTCAAGCCCAAATGGTGATTTAACTTTTGTGCTCTTGTTTGTGCCTTTTTGTGGCTCTAGCTCGGTGGATGCACGCCCGTCTTCAGAAACGAAGACGGGCATTGCTTTTCTACAACACACTCGGCACACAACGGATTCCGCGCCTTGCAGATCTTCCTGCCATGCCAAATCATGAGATGCGGGAAGATCACCCAGTCTTTCCTCGGCACGATCGGGATCAACTCCTGCTCGATCTTCTCGGCCGTCTTCTCCTGCGTTAACGCGAGCCGGTGAGAAAGCCGCGTGACGTGTGTATCGACAACCACACCGGCTTTGATCCCAAATGCATTTCCAAGCACGACATTCGCAGTCTTGCGCGCGACGCCGGGAAGCTCGAGCAACTCATCCATCGTGTGTGGCACTTGCCCGCCGTACTCTTCCGTCAGAAGCTTCGACGTCCCCTGGATCGACTTCGTCTTGTTGCGAAAGAAGCCGGTCGACTGAATATCTTTCTCCAGCTCGCGTGGCGATACCTTGAGATAGTCTTCCGGCTTCGTGTACTTCCGAAACAGATCAGCAGTAACGATGTTAACCCGTTCGTCCGTGCATTGCGCCGAGAGAATCGTCGCAATCAACAGTTCGAACGGGTTCGAGTGATTGAGCGAACACTTAGCGTTCGGATAAGCCCGCTTGAGTCGCCGAATGATGTCACGCGTGCGCGCTTTCAGTTCCTCGAGGCTTTCGCGTTTAGGCATCGTTATCCTGTTCTCTTCAACTTCCCGGTTTTCTTGGCCCACGCCTCGATCCGCACAAACGCCCAGAGGCCAAGCGGCAAAAGCACCGCACCCATCAGCGCGAGAATCAGCAACTCGTGCGTGACTGCCGACAGCGGCGCGCCCGCAAGGTATTCAGCCGTCGAATTGGGATTTCCCACTCCAAACAATTTTCGGCAAGCAGTAAGCGTGTAAGTTGCCGGTGAAAGCGCCGAGAGTGGTTGCATCCAACCTGGCAAGACGGCGATGTCATAATAAACTCCGGAAACGAGCAGAATCGAGCCCTGGAAGATGTGCGTCGCCTCCGCTCCGCGCTCGGCACTCATCACCGGGAACACGGCTGCAAACAAACCGAGGCCAACAAACGCCACCGTGCTTACCGCCAGTACCACTACGACACCGAAGAGATTGACTCCGCGAAAAGGCAGATCAGTAAACAGCATGAGACCGATCAGCACGATTATCGTCGTCACGATCGCGTTCACCAGTGAAAACAGACTAACACCCAGCAGGTGGACTGCGCGCGAGATCGGCGCCATGAACGTGTACTCGAGCGTGCCTTCCCAACGTTCGTAAGCAATCGACATCGCGATCTCGTTGTAGAGGAACGACAGATAGTTCCACAACAACGCTCCGACCACGAGCGTGAGCGTCAGTTGATAGTTATTTTGCGCAACGCCGATCAGCGCCACTGTTGCAGACGTCACTACTGCGTAGAAGTTGAACACGACCACCCAACCGATATAACGACGGGTGATGTGCCAGCCTCGGAACAGGAAGGCCCACGTTTGTCGTAGAGTTGCTTCCATGATCAATCCTCCACCAATGCCAGTTCATTTTCTTCTTCGACGAGCTCTTCACCAGTTAACTTGATGAAGGCATCATCCAGCGTCGCCGCGCCGGCACGGCGCATCAGGTGCGCAGCAGTTCCCTCGGCCACGAGCTTACCGTGTGCGAGAAAACCGATTCGCACGCAGAGTCTCTCCGCTTCCGCCATGTCGTGCGTGGTCAGAAGAATCGTCGTACCTTCGCGTCTCTGAAGATCCTCGAGGAACGACTGCACGTCGCGACGACTCTTCGGATCAAGACCCGTCGTCGGTTCGTCCAACAGCAGCAACGGCGGATTGATCATCAGTGCACGGGCGATGCTGATCTTCTGTTGCATACCACGGCTCATTTCCTCTAGCGGCGTCGAAAACTTCGCGTTCTCCATTCCCAACTGCTCGAGAATATCGATCGCACGTTGTTCCGCTGCGCGCGGGTTCTGACCGTAGAGCAGCGCCGTGTAAACCAGGTTCTCACGAGCCGAGAGCTTCTTGTAGAACGCGGCATCGACGCTGACGCGCCCGATGATCTTGCGCACCTGTTCCTGTTGCTCGGGCAGCGTAAAACCCATCAGGTTGACGTAGCCGCTATCGGCGATGAGCAGAGTCGAGAGGATTCGGATCAGGCTCGACTTGCCGGAACCGTTTGGTCCGAGCAGCCCATACGTCTCTCCTTGCGCGACGCAGAAAGAGACGTTGTCAATCGCCCAGAGCTCAGATTTCTTCCGAAAACCATTGCGTTTGCGGAAACTTTTGCGAAGGTTGCGCACCTGAATAGCTGTTTGTTCCATGATCGACCTCAAAAGTGGAAAGCCCAAAACGGGTCCACTTCAACGAAAACAATTGATTTGTAGTTAGGGAAAAGTAGGAAGCGGCTGAGCGGGCGCCCGCACGCCTGCCGTCAGTGCAGGCGTTGTGACCCAACTCGAGCCGCGCAGAGCCCCTGCGCGGGAATCAAGCGAGGTCCAGCCGCAGCTTAACCTTGAGGAAGAAGAGTGTTCTCATCACTATCATTCTAATCACCTGGTCGGCACAGAATAATACAGGATCCCGGAATTAACAAGGTCTTCTCTGTGCACCCTGTGTATCCTCTGTGTGCTCTCTGTGATCGTTAGTGATCAAAAAAACACAAATCAGCGCTTTCCGTGCGCGATTCGGATCGATTCCGGTAGTTGTCGCAGGCGCAGCATCGCGAGCACGCCGAGGAAGGGGCCGGGTGCGAGGATCATGAATGCGTAACGCCAGCCCCAAGCGGTTTCAAATTTCGGGACCAGCTCGATCGAGACGGTCGTAAGTAAAAACCCGACACACATCTGAATCGTCAACGCCGTGCCGATGTACTGCGGATCGCCAAGCTCCGTGACGCACGACGAAAACTGAGCCGAATCAGCAACGACCGTCGCGCCCCAGATCGCCGCAACAAACAACAGCAAGATCGGATTACCACCGTAAAGCAATCCAATCACCAGACAACAAGTCCCGCTAATCGCCATCGCCGCTGACGTGACCAGAGTTCGCCCAATACGATCAGCTAACAGACCCGCAAGCACACAACCAACCGCGCCAGCGCCAATCACCAGGAACGAACCCATCTCAGCCACTCTCGGATCGACGCTGGCAAGACTCGCGCGAAGCATTACCGGGGTCCAAACCCACATGCCGTACAGTTCCCACATGTGCCCGAAGTAACCAAAGCTCGCGAGCCGCACACCGCGATTGCTGAACACTCTGACGATCTGCGTCACATCGAACTTCGAAGGCGGCAGTGCGAATGGACCATCGTCGACAAAAAACAACACGACAAGTCCACCGATGACGGCGAGCAGCGAAATGAAGATCACATTCGAGCGCCAGTTGGCACTTCCCAATGCGTTGGCGAGGTAAGGCATTGCCTTGCCCGTCGTTAATGCTCCTACCAGGAACCCAAGCGCCAATCCTCGGCGTTCCCGAAACCACGTCGCCATGATTTTCATTCCGGGAGGGTAAACGCCGGCCAGACAGATGCCTGTCAGAAAACGGAGCACGATCGCGGTTTGCGCATCGTTGGAGAAAAAACCGAACGCGCCGTTGACGAGTGCGCAGAGAAATGACGAGACGGCAAAGAGATGTCTCGTGCTGATGATGTCAGGGAGATTCAGTGTGGCGCTGATTAGTGTTCCGGCGACAAATCCGAACTGAACGGCGTTGGCGACCCAACTTATTTCTGAAGCAGAGAGGTGCCACGTACGCTGGAGAGCAGGAACGACGGCTGATCCACTGAACCACGCCGCCATCCCCAACAACTCCGCGATTGAGAGCAGCGCCAGTGCACGCCATCGACGCGGATGCGGGGGAGTTGTCATAGACAGGATTTTTCAGGGTTGTGAATCATGAAAAAATCTTGAAAATCCTGTCCTCATTTAAGATCGAATAGCAAGATTTCTGAAGGCTCCTCAGCTCTAATTCTCAGCGTCGCTTCACTCACAATCACAATACCATCACCCTGTTCAGCCTTCTCACCATTAACGTCGATCGCGCCGCGAGCGACCTGGATCCACGCGTAGCGCGCCGGATCCATCACGCGCTCGATTTCCTGATCCGCGTCCAGTATCGACGCAAACAGGCTGACGTCCTGATTGAGCCTCACGGAGTCGTCACGTCCATCATTCGATGCGATCAGACGCAAGTGCCCGTGGCGCTCCTCTTCGGTGAAAGCCTTTTCTTCGTAACCCGGCGTCAGATCTTCAACATTCGGCAGGATCCAGATTTGCAGCAGATGCACACGCTCTCGATCCGAAGCATTCTTCTCACTGTGTCTCACGCCTGTTCCGGCCGTCATGCGTTGCACGTCGCCCGGTCGAATCACGGATCCGTTGCCCATGCTGTCTTCATGTTTCAGCCCGCCTTCGAGAATGTAGGTGATGATCTCCATGTCGCGGTGCCCGTGCATCGGAAACCCCCGACCCGCCGCAACGAAATCTTCATTAATCACCCGCAGACTGCGAAAGCCCATGTATCGCGGATCGTAATACTGATCGAACGAAAACGTGTGGTATGTGTTGAGCCACCCGTGATCGAAATGCCCGCGTTCGTGTGATTTTCTAAGCGTAATCATGTCTTACAACCCAAGTCCTTCTTCGTGTGCCACAAACACCGTCACGAGCTCATTCAACCCTTCGGCATCCTGGTCGTCGAACCTTCCAATCGTTGGACTGTCGAGATCCAAAACACCGAGCAAACGCTCGCCGTCGAAAAGCGGCACCACGATCTCCGCGTTCGAAGCGACGTCGCACGCGATGTGCCCCGGAAACTCATGTACATTCGGCACGATAATCGTTTCGCACTGTTGCGCGGCGACTCCGCACACGCCTTGACCCATCGGAATGCGAACACACGCGGGATTCCCCTGGAATGGTCCAAGGACCAGCTCGTCGCCCTGCAAGAAATAGAATCCGGCCCAATTCACATTCGGCAGTGAATTGAAGAGCAACGCGCTGAAGTTCGCGGCGTTTGCAATGAAATCCTGCTCACCTTTCAGCAGGCTCAGCAACTGGACCACGAGGCTCGCGTAAAGCTTCGGCTTGACGTTGTTCTCCGGCGTTGACGCTCGTCGCTTTGCTGCGCCTCGTTTTGTTTTGGACGCGCTCGCGCGCGTTCGTTTGGGAGTGGGTTTTTTCTTCGCAGATTGAGGGCTCATGTGTCTTTCGGTTCCTCCGTTGCAGGCCGGATGCTGATCACTACGGATTTCGACGCCGGAGTATTACTCTTCTCGGCGACGCTGCGCACCGGCACCAAAACATTTGCTTCAGGAAAGTAAGTCGCGGCACAGCGCTCGGGAATGTCGTAGGGCACGACCTCAAACCGCCGCGCAATCCGCTCTTCACCTTCAAAATGGCTGACCAAGTCTACAACTTGTCGCGCGCGCAAGCCCGCGGCGGCGATGTCTTTTTCATTTAGAAATACAACGTGCCGCCCGTTGCTGATGCCACGATAGCGATCGTTCGCGGTATAGACCGAAGTATTAAACTGATCGTGACTGCGGATCGTCATCATCAGGAACTGATCCGGGCCGAGATTGTGTTCGGGTAATTGATGAACGGTGAACTGGGCCTTCCCGCTCGCCGTGTTGAAGACGCGTTTGCGCGCGGCGTTGGGAAGATAGAACCCACCAGGCTTGTGGACGCGCGTGTTGTAGTGGTCAAACCCCGGCACGACCCTTTCGATCGCATCGCGAATCTTGTCGTAGTTATTGGCCAGCTCCTCCCAATCGACCGTGGTGCGATGTTCGAGCGTGGCGCGCGCGAGACGCGCAACGATCTGCGGTTCGCTCAGAAGTTCGGACGATGCCGGTTCGAGTGAACCACGCGAGATCTGCACGACGCCCATCGAGTTTTCCGTCGAGACAAACTGTGGACCAGTTGATTGAACATCCACTTCGGTGCGGCCGAGGCAAGGAAGAATCAACGCGCGATCTCCGGTAATCACGTGCGACCGGTTGAGCTTGGTTGAGACGTGCGCTGTCAGACGGCAACGGCGCAATGCCGCGGCAGTAAACTCCGTGTCTGGCGTTGCCGACAGAAAGTTACCGCCGAGTGCGAAAAACACTTTGCCTTGTCCGTCGTGCATTGCGTGTATCGCTCGGACAGTGTCGAATCCGTGATTTCGCGGCGGTTCGAAGTTGAAAACCTCGCCGAGCTTGTCTAAGAAGGCAGCGCTCGGTCGTTCCCAAATTCCAACGGTGCGATCACCCTGGACGTTGCTGTGACCACGCACCGGGCACAGCCCCGCACCAGGTTTTCCAACCTGACCACGCAGCAGCATCAGGTTTACGATCTCCTGAATGTTCGCGACTGCGTTGCGGTGTTGCGTCAGCCCCATGGCCCAACAGAAGATCGTGCGCTCGGATTTAGCGAAGATCTGCGCGGCCTTTTCAATTTCATCCTGCGCGACTCCGGATTGCGCGACGATGTCAGTCCACGACACTGCGCGGAGCGCGGAAGTAAATTCCTCAAACCCATTCGTGTAGTTTCTAATGAAATCGTGATCGAGAACTCTTCCTGGTCGCTGCTCTTCGAGTGCGAGCACCGCCTTCATCATCCCTTTCAACAGCGCCACATCGCCGTTGATGCTCACCTGTAGAAACAGATCCGCGAGCACGGTGCCGCCGCCGAGCAGTCCGAGCACGTGTTGCGGATGTTTGAAGCGCGTCATGCCGACTTCCGGCAGCGGATTGATGTGGACCAACCGACAACCGTTTCGCTTCGCGCGCTCGAGTGACGACAACATTCGCGGATGATTCGTACCCGGATTCTGTCCGATCACGAAGATCGCTTCAGCCTCGTCAAAATCGTCGAGTGTGACGGTTCCCTTCCCGACGCCGATCGTTTCGTTCAATGCCGAACCGCTCGACTCGTGACACATGTTTGAACAATCCGGCAGGTTGTTCGTTCCGAACTGGCGCACGAAGAGTTGATAAAGGAACGCAGCTTCGTTGCTGGTGCGGCCCGAAGTGTAAAAGATTGCCTGATCGGGGTAGTTAAGCGAGTTCAGTTCGGCGGCGATCAACTCGAACGCATCATCCCAACCGACAGGTTCGTAGTGAGTGGCATCGCGATGCAGCAGCATTGGATGTGTGAGCCGTCCCTGCGCTCCGAGCCATTGATCGGATTGTTGCGCGAGTTCGGCAACGCTCCATTGCTGAAAGAACTCCGGCGTGACGCGTTTAGTTGTCGCTTCTTCGGCAACATGCTTGGCGCCGTTTTCGCAAAACTCGAAATGCGAGCGCTTCTGATCGGGTTCGGGCCACGCACAGCCCGGACAGTCAACGCCACCTGCTTGATTGATTTTCAGCATCGTGCGCACGCCGCGAACGAGTCCCATCTCTGATGCGACGCTTTTCACTGCGGCTGCTATCGCCGGTATCCCACCAGCAGCCTTTGCTGTCTTTATTTCATCTGACATTGATTCACAGATTGGTTCACAGATCGGTTCACAGATTGGTCATCACAGATTACACAGATTGAGCGGATTTCAAAAATCGGCCGTATCTGTGTTAAAAAAACCTGCCGAGGAAAACAAACATATGACCTTTTCGCGCCCCGTCCGGTCGCTCTTCCTGTTCGCTTTTTGTCTATCAACCTTCGGAACAATCGTCAATGCCCAGGTAAAAGCCGGCCGCGATCCGAACCAACCCGTCGATCAGGAATACACAAACAAGATTCGCGAGTATACAACCGAGCCATTCTTCAACTCACCCTTGACTGACTATCTTCCGGCTTCGTCTGACGTACCCACGCCCAAGGCCGTTCTCGGCGACATTGCGGGCGCGCCCGGCAAGTTGCCGTACGCAGAAGAAGTTTACAAGTACATGCGCATGCTGGAGCGAGCGAGTCCGCGAGTGAAAGTTTATTCAATCGGCACGACGGAAGAGGGCCGCGAGATGATCGCCGTGGCGATCGGGTCGGAACAACTGATGTCGAAGCTCGAAGAGAATCGCGCACGTCTCACGAAACTCGCCGATCCGAGGACGATCAATCTCGACGAAGCCGAGGCGGATCGGCTGGTCGCTGCTTCTTTCCCCATCTATTACATCACTGGCACGATTCACTCTCCTGAAACGGGATCGCCAACCGCGTTGATGGAGTTGGCTTACCGGCTCGTCGTCGACAACAGTCCGTACGTAAAAGCCATTCGCGACAACATGGTGACACTGATCACGCCAGTCGTCGAAGTGGATGGCCGGAATCGCATGGTCGATGTTTACAACTGGCACCTGGCCCATCCGAATCAAAACTGGCCTTCCTTGATTTACTGGGGTCACTACGTCGCACACGACAACAACCGCGACGCCATCGGGCTTTCGTTAAAGCTCACGCGCAACGTGATGAACACCTACCTCGCGTGGAAGCCGCAGGTGTTGCACGACTTGCACGAGTCAGTTCCATACCTCTACGACAACACCATCGGCGATGGTCCATACAACGCGTGGGTCGATCCGATTCTGACAGACGAGTGGCAGATGATCGGGTGGCACAACGTGTCGGAGATGACGAAGTTTGGAATGCCAGGCGTGTTTGCGCACGGGAACTTCGATACGTGGTCGCCGGGTTATTTGATGTTCATCGCCGCGACTCACAACGGCATCAGCCGCTTGTACGAAACGTTCGGCAACGCCGGCGCTGACACGGTCGAACGGAGTTTGTCGCCGAGTGAATATCAACGCACCTGGTATCGGCAGAATCCGCCATTGCCGAAAGCAAGGTGGTCACAGCGAAACAACAACAATTACCAGCAGACCGCACTGCTGACGACGCTTCACCATTTCAGCACCAACGGCAAACTGTTTCTGAAAAACTTTTATCTGAAGAGCAAACGCTCGATTGAAAAACCGAAGAATGAGGGTCCCGCGGCTTACGTCTTTCCGGCGGATGAAGTGCGCGCCGGAAATCAGGCGGAGTTGCTGAGGACGCTGCAGGCGCAGGGCGTCGAGATCAGTAAGTCGACGGCGCCATTCACGGTTGCAGTAAAAAGAAAATCAGGATCGGGATCTGCAAGACCTACGCCGAGCCCGTCTCCGGCCGTATCGCCGACGCCGGTTCCGAAAACCGAAGATCGCACGTTTCCTGCGGGCAGTTACATCTTGCGCATGGACCAACCGTACAGCCGCATCGCCGACGCACTACTCGACTATCAATACTGGGCGCCGAACGATCCGCAAACAGACATTTACGACGACACCGCATGGACGATGGGTGAACTCGCGAATGTGGAAGTCGTGCGTGTTACGGATGTAAAAGTGCTGCAGGCGCCGATGGAGCGCGTGACAGGCGACGTGCGGTCTCCGGGCGGAATCTCGAGTGCAGGCTCGGTTTACGTGATCAATCACAACGCCGACAACGCACTCGCGACGCTGCGTTATCGACTCAAGGACGTGGAGATGGACGCGGCTGAAGAACCTTTCGAAGCCGCCGGCCGGAAGTTCAATCGCGGCTCATTCATCATTCACAAAGTCGACGGTGAAGCTCTCCGGCGAGCGACGAGTGAACTCGGCATCCAGGTTTATGCGGTGGCGAGTGCTCCGACCGTCAAAACGCATCCGGTCAGGGCAGCACGGATCGCGATCATGCATACGTGGCTGTCGACGCAGGACGAAGGCTGGTATCGCATCGGCTTCGATCATTTGCAGGTGCCTTTCACGTACATCAGCACGCAGGACGTTTCGCGCGATCCGAATCTCAAGAGTAAGTACGACGTGATCCTGTTTGCTCCAGTCGGGCGCGGCTCGCAGGCGATCATCAACGGTCTGCCGATGTACGGGAATCCGCTGCCGTGGAAGAAGACTGATCTGACTCCAAACCTCGGTAGCATCGACGAGACTGACGACATGCGGCCGGGTCTCGGCTGGAACGGTTTGCAGAACCTTCAGAAGTTTGTGAGAGACGGTGGAGTCTTCATCACCGTCGACGATACTACAGATTTCGCGGTGAATTACGGCTTCACTCAAGGCGTTACGCTGAACAGATCGCAGCGACTGCGCGCCGTGGGAGTGATTTTACGGACGAAGGCGGTCGATTCGGCGAGTCCGATTGCGTATGGTTACGGTGATTCGCTGGCGATGTATTGTTCGAATGGTCCAATCTACGGCGTCAACAACGGCGTTGGGGGCCGGCCGCGAACGCAATCACGTGCGACGGGTCGCGGGACGCCTGACGATCCGGATGTGGTGCAGGGTCGTCCGCCGGCGGAGATTCCCGAGCCGCCGCCGAGAGTCGAGCCGTGGGAAGCGCCGCCGGTCGGAGATGAGCAGCGGCGCAATGCGATTGGGTTGATTCCGCCAAACCAGCGTCCGCGCGTGATCTTGCGCTATGCAGACAACCGCGAGCTATTTGTCTCGGGATTGTTGGACGGCGGCGACGAGATTGCACAGCGGCCCGCGATAATCGACGTGCCGCAGGGCAATGGGCACGTGCTGCTGTTCTCGACGAATCCGTTCTGGCGCGGGCAGACGAAAGGGAGCTACTTCCTGGTGTTCAACGCGATCCTGAATTGGGACAACCTCAATGCCGGACGCAAACTAGCAGAGAAGTAGGGCCACAAAAAGGCACAAAAGGCACACAAGAAGAAACGAGAGCGCGAGCTCCAACGACGCGACGCGCATTCTTGTATTCAGGCAACCGCTCGGCATTTGGCCGGCCAAAGAACATACGACGCATAATGAGAAATCATTTTTGTGCCTTTTCGTGTCCTTTTGTGCCTTTTGTGAACTCTTCTACCGTTCCCATTCCTTTAGGCCCTCGACCACGCGTAGCACTTCGCTTCGCTTTTTCTCGAACACCGCGAACATGAAGATGATCGTGGCGCCGGTCACGATTCCCGCCACGTACCACAGCCACGTCCAACCGAGATTCGCTGACGCGTACCAGATCATCGTGATGATCGACAGTAAGAGAAAGATCGATCCGAGCAGGAGCAGACCGCGAATACGAAACATGATCCCGGCAAACACACCTACGAGCGAGAAGGATCCGAGAATCAACGGCAGCCACGGCGAATTCGCGACACCGTTGATGAAGATGTCGGCCGTCGACGCCACGTAGATCGTGGTCAGCGAGAGGTACCTGATGCCCGTCATCTGATCTTCACTCAGTCTGTCTTCATTTAAATAAGCTGCGATCAGAACAGACAACGCCACCGGAATCAGCCACAACTGCGGATGTTGCAGAAACTGGTAATCCGCAGTGCGATTCCACATGTACCAAAGCCCCGCATTTCCCGCGACAGCAGCCAGCAAGCCAAACCCAAACGACCGTCGCAAAATCGACAGCAGACCATACAGACCACCAATAACAAACAGCACCAGCGAAAAGTCGACTTCCGACGAAGCAACCCAGAACCCGAGCACCGGCAGCAACGGCAGAAACGCCCCTGTGCGCTCCAACGGATGGGCCAGCACAAACAATCTACGTCGTCTCAAAGCCTCACTCGCAACAACTCCGAAATACGCGATGACCATGATGACGAGCGGCCAGTAGCGTTCTATGAAGCCTGTGAAGAGCCACGGCATCGTCAGTCTCACGTGCAGGAACAACAGCGCGAGCATGACTTCGGCGACATAGACGTAGCGCGCGCGTTTAGGCTCCGAGAGACTCAAAGGATCGTGATTCGGCGACAGCGCGAAGAGCACGCAAGTCACTACCGCCGCAACCAGCGTCAAACCGATTGCAATCAGTGCAACCGGATGAATGTTCACCGCGCCGAAGTTGACCTGGTACCAGATCTCAGTTCCCAAACAGAAGAACAGAGCAACAACACCGCCGGCCAACAGCCACGGCACAAACGCTCGGGCCGAGCTGGTCCATTGCGGGAATCGCGTAGTGGCTTTGTCGAGCAGCAGCCCGTACACGGCCGTCAAGCCGAATGCTTCCAGCATCAGGATCACGCTGCGATTCAACCACGTAGCGTCAACGCCCGGCGTCAACCACGACCAACCGAGAAGAACTGCGCCGATTACGAGCACAGCGACGGCCGCGCGTCGCCAACGCTGCTCTTGAACTCCTTCCGCCAGTAGACCAAATGTTAGAAACTGCGCCGCCATTGCGAGTGAGACTGAGACGCGCATTCCCAAATCGAGGAATTCCAGGTTAATCCAGAAGGCGAGGTAACCGAACGTTGCGACGGCCAGGATCGTCAGAGTCGAAAGCCAGGCGAGGCCGCGGGTTTCGGGGCTGATGCGTCGTGGAATGCCGAACTGCTCTGCGAACACGACGATTCGTTCACGCCAGCACCAAATGAGTGCGACGGCAAGTGAATAGACAGCTAAAAAGATCGCGATGGACCACGTCTGCCGCGGGCTGCTCAATCCAAGGAGATGAAGCGCGATACCATAGCCGATGATGCCGAGCATGTATAAACCCGCGACGGCATATTTTGCGTGCCTGTCCCAGAGGCAAGCAGTGATGAAAGCCACAACTGAGAAAAACGTAATCCACGAGAGTGGCGGCGTACGCTCCAGCAGCGACTGCGTCGGCAGGACGAAACTGAAAACCATAATGA
Source organism: Pyrinomonadaceae bacterium (assembly GCA_035571655.1). Taxonomy (GTDB): domain Bacteria; phylum Acidobacteriota; class Blastocatellia; order Pyrinomonadales; family Pyrinomonadaceae; genus PSRF01. The sequence continues at coordinate 4,235 of DATNCH010000006.1, read as the reverse complement.
ACGCGAGCAAGAGGAGCGCGGAGATGGCGACGAGGTTGTGGAACGAAAAAGTCGTGTCCGGCATTTCCCTTTTCTGTCGTGCCCGCAGTTCCAACCAGAGCCAAAGGATTCCAGTAACAGCCGCAGCGCTGATGTTGACCAGCACGAATTCATCTAACCAGACGCCTGGCAGAATGAAGAGCCACCAGAGTGAGACGGCAAGATTGAAAAGAATGCCGGCCGCGTAGATGTACCGTCGACGGAAAGTTTTCCAGTTCAACGTTGCGGCCAGGGCCGTAATGGCGAGCATTGGTGCGATGGACCACCACCTGCTGAATTGAGCATCAGTTAAGCTGCGCAAAGCCAGGAACACGACGAACACGCCTGACACGGCAGCCAGTCCCCTGCACCGCGATTGCCACTCGTCACCGAAGTCGAAAAATTCTGCGGCCGCAAGGAATAACCAGGCGGTGAGCGTCATGCTAACTGTCAGCGTGTGTACGCCAACCCAGCCGGTGGGAGTCGACAGGCTGAAGGCGATCAAGCAATTGATCCCGAACAGCAAAGCTGCGATTGCGTTCGCGGAAACCTTTGCTCCGCGGCTCCTGCTTAACCACGCAATGCCGAAAACAGTGACGGCAAACGCCAGCCAGCCACGAAAACTTCCGACGGCGAGTGTCGCCGCTCCCGCATTCTCCGGAACGCGCAACAATTCAAACAACGTCGGCAGGAACAGCAGCGCATTCAGAAACACGGCGATGCTGAGTTGTAATTTGATCAGGTAATTCGCAAACCTCAGATCGGCTGCATCCAACGCCGCTTTCCAACGCGATCGAGTGCCCAGCCACGGCAATGCGTAGACGGCAAACGTCAACGCATTCAGTTGAACGAGACGAACAACGGTAGCTCTGTTGAATGGAGCATTGGCAGTGCTAATAGCCAGCAGGAATGCGAGCGTAACAGTTAAGTTAAGCAGCGCACCCGCATAAAAAGTGAATTCGGGTTGTCGTTCGCGCAACGCGAAACCAATCATCACCAGCGCGACCAGCACGAGGGGGATGCCGTACGACAGATTTGTACCGAACAACGAGAAGATGCCGCTGGTTGGACCACCGAGAGGCACACGTGCCAGCGCAAGGAACGTGGGACACAGAGTCAAGACGATGATCGGCAGAACCGTAAGTATGATTAGAACCTTACGTGCCTGGCTGACAAACGCTTCCGGACGTCCTTCGAGCGCGGGCCATCCGAGACGTCTCGAAACTTCATTTCGGAACCAGAGCAGCAACGACCCGGCGAGCAGAAACAGTGCCGCCAACCAGCGCCACGCGGTCGCCGTGGCGACCTGGCCTTCGAACTGTCCGGCGAGCAAAGGAATCGTTGCCGCAAGCACAGCAATCGCACCAAGTAGAAACACACCTCGCCTTCGTTCCCAGAAGCTCGCAACCATGATGAGCGTCAGCAGCCCAAGCAGGATCCACGATCCAAACGCGAACGCTTCCTGGTGAGGAAATCCAGCGGCATTGAATCCTGGGTAGGCAGTCGCCCAGCCTCCGAGTTCCTGCGTCACACCTGAAAACGCGCCGTACGCTGCGAGCAATAAAAACGCCGGCAGCAGCAGCCACACCAAAAGCCGATCGACTGAGAAGCGCGTGCCGAGCAGGCGCGCTGCTGCTGCTTGCCAGCTTTCTGGTCCATCAAGGTGTTTTGGTGACGCACGTCTAACTACGAACCGCGCAGCCATCAATGCGAGACAGAAGAATGCGAGAACGATCCCCTGGATCTGGAGTGCGGCCGGGTGTAGGAAAGCGTGTGGTAAGTACAAATACCATTCGTACTGTTGCAGCCATCCCTTCACGGTCAACACGAGTGCACAAATCAATGCGATCTGAAATGCATTGAAGAGCAGCCGGTGGCGATTCAGCCAAAGCAGCAGGAGAAGAATCCCTGAGATCCAAAACACTCTCTGCGCCTGCATCCACGTGACTTCCCATGTGTTTGCCTGAAACAGGCTGACGACCCCGAGCACAATCGAGATGAGCGCGCTGTAGTTGAGCGGTCCTGTCAGTACCGAGCGCGGTAGCGCCGGGGCCTTCTTAAATCGCGAGCTGATGATCGCTGCTAACGCGCAAATCGTCGCATGAGCAAACAGCGCCGTCTGCCACGGAAACGAGAAGCCCAACGTCTGCCCGAAACCATGCGCCAGCGAGAACAACAGCAATGCCGATCCGATCCACGTGAAGGGCGCCAATTTGTGTCGCCACGCAATCCAGAACGCACCAAGCGAGTAAAGGCCATAGACGATCCAAAGCGCGTAATACTCCAGACTCCCGACTCCGAAGTACGTCGCGAATGTCAGGCTGACAACGGCTATTAAGCACGCAGCTACGATGTAATAAAAGCTGTCGCGTTTTCTATCGCGCCGCGACAACCATTCCGACGCCGCAACGAAAAGCGCAAACGCACCGAGCAGCGCTTGTCCGGTGCTGACTGAAAGAGTCGTATTGAGCAGCGACATAACGCGAAGGTTGACCCACGTCACGTTGCCTGCAAACACGTGGAATACGACGAGATAGCCCAAAGCCAAACAGAAAGCCGCTATCAAATGAGCGATCGGGATCTCGAGTGTGACAGCAAGAACGGTGAACATCGCAAAATTCAGCAATGCCGCCGGCACTATGCTCGACGGATTGGGCCACGCCAGGATCATGCCCGCGAGAGCTATCATCAGCCCTAATAATCCCAGCGCTGTGCCTGTCGTCCTCGATGCAACCAGTTCTTTATTTGTTATCCGCTTCCACAAGACGGCGCCGGTCGCAACCATGGGCCAGGCCCAAAGCGTCACGATCGGTGCGAGATACATCATCGACATCCCGATCGGACCTGACTTGTAAAGCAACAAGCCGAACGGCAGCAGCGCCGCGAAGCTCATCGCGCCAAGGACGGTGAAGACCGTCGTGGTTTCGCTCTCGTCTATCTGCCGATCGTGAAGAACGAAACGCAGCGCGAGACCGACTGTCACGACGTAACACAGCACCGGAAACGCGCCGAGAAAGATCAAGAGCACGGGTGGACCATCCGGCGCCGCGAAATGCCGGACGAGCAGTTGACCGACAGACGATCCAAGCACGCCCGCAGAAAGGATGTGAGCACACCCAGGCGTGATCACGCGTCCGGCAAAGTAAACCAGGCAAAGAAAGATCGCGGGCGCGACCAACTCGCTTCCAATTACCAGTGCGCCTGACGTGTTGCTCGCCGAAACGGCGGCGATGGCGAGAAAGTTCAAAGGCACGAGCAACGTTGCGATCGTCAGAATGCCTCGGCTCGTGGTCGGAAGTTTCCAACGATGTTCGGTGTAAAGACCGATGCCAAACAGTACCGCCGTGACAGTGGTAAAGATCAAAAACTTCAGCACGGGGATCTGTGAGATTTGTGCCCAGAGACTGACGACCAGTGCCGTCGAGCAGCCGATGATTAGCAGGCCGCCGATGATCTCGCCCCAACGAATGTTGCTCTCTTCCATGAACGAATTGAGCACTTCGGAAAACGGTCTTCGTGGCGGTGGAGGCGGAATGGGCTCGAATACGGGTTCGGGTTCTGAAGCGGTGTCGTCGTCGCTGCCGATGAACGATGGAACAGGTTCGATTACGACCTCGTCGTCAGTCGCTGTGAATGAAGTGGTCACAACTGATGGCGGCGGTGTTTGTACTGGAGGCGGAGTTTCGATGGGCCTGGAAGGGGCGACGGGTTCCTTTTTCGGTGCAGCAGGTCGCGGCGTAACGAGATTACCTCGCTCCGTATGGATCTGTTTGATCAGTTGCTGGTAAATCTCGTCGTTCAGTTTGCCGTCTGCGTAAAACTGCGAGATCTGACGTTCAGTGGTGGCGAGATCTTTTAGCTTGTGATCGAGAATCGTCCTGTGTGGTACCGGCGAGGCGCTCTCGACCTTCACCTCGGGCATCAAGATCGCTCGGATAATGGCCCTCACCACCACCCAGATCAGATGGCCGACGACAGTAATGATCGTTAACAGGACTAACAGGACAAATAGGACAAATAGGAATTCCATAACACCGTCCCTTGCCGAAGCGTTCTGGTGTTCATCCCTGGGTTGAGGCTTTGCCTCAAAAGTCGAGAGTCATTGTTGGAGGAGGTCAGTACCGTAACGCGGTAGCGTCGGGTGACGTAGAGCCTCTCAATTTTGCTATGAATTACGTATGTTCGAAACCGACCCGACGCTACCGCGTTACGGTACT
>DATNCH010000005.1:0-4923 GCA_035571655.1 Pyrinomonadaceae bacterium | reverse complement strand
CCTTTACCTCGCCGACGTTGGAGTGCTTTGCTGGCCGGACAAACTCGGCTGGTCCAACTTGAGCAATAGTCATTCCGTCGACAATGAGGCGGAAATTGCGGCGTTTTTGAAGTTGCCGGCGAAGACGGGGAAGACGGTTGTTACCTTTAGTTACAGGACTAGGAAAAGAATTTCCCACCTGTCAAGTACGGGTTCAGTTTGAAACGCCGAAGGCGTTCGCTAATTCCAGCCCAGGGTTGGAGCGCCAGCGACAACCCTGGGAAGATTAAAAAAACCGATTCAACCCTGAAAGGGTTATTGCGTGTGGAACCCCTTCAGGGTTGGGTCGATATGTTGATGAATGATCCCAAGGTTGTCGCAAGCTCCAACCTTGGGCTGGAATTAGCCAACGCCTTCGGCGTTTTTTTATGCCCTATTTCAAAGAGTTCTTGACACTTCGTACACGAAAAATCGATCATTGCGGCAGTGGCCGATATCCTACTCGTCGAAGATAAAGACAGCCTCCGTCGCGTACTGCGATTAACTCTCGAAAATGCCGGATACAGCGTTGCGGAAGCGATTGACGCTCGCGCGGCGCTCAACGAGATCGCCACTTCCCGTCACCGGCTCATCCTTACAGACCTGCGCATGCCAAACGGCTCCGGCCTCGACGTGCTCCGTTCCGCTCGCGCCGCAGACGCCGACGTGCCCGTAATCGTCATGACGGCCTTCGGTTCGATCGATGAAGCGGTGCAGGCAATGAAGGACGGCGCGCACGACTTCCTTCAAAAACCTGTCGATTCAAATCATCTGCTTCTACTCGTCGAGCGCGCACTGGAACAGGCCAGACTGCGAACCGAGAACGTTCTGTTGCGTGAAGAGTGGTCGCGTCATTATGGATTCCCACGAATCCTGGGCGAGTCAGAGACTCTCAAGCGCGCGGTCGGCGAAACGCAGCGTGTGGCCCAAACCGAAGCCACCGTGCTGCTCCTCGGAGAGTCTGGAACAGGCAAAGAGCTCTTCGCGCGCGCGGTCCATCATCTCTCAGCGCGCCGCGACAATCCCTTCGTCGCCATCAACTGTGCCGCCATACCTGAAACCCTGATCGAAAACGAACTCTTCGGACACGAGCGCGGCGCGTTTACGGGCGCGACCGATCGTCGACAAGGTAAATTTGAATTGGCATCGGGCGGGACTGTTTTCCTCGACGAAGTCGGCGAATTGCCGTTGGGTGTGCAAGGCAAACTGTTACGCGCGATCGAAGAGAAAGTCGTCGACCGCATTGGCGGCAGTGCGCCTGTGGCAGTTGACGTTCGCGTCGTTGCCGCAACAAACAAAGACCTGAAAGCCGCCGTCGACAACGGACAGTTTCGTGGTGATCTGTTCTTTCGCCTCGCTGTTTTTCCGATCGAAGTACCGCCACTTCGCGATCGCGGCGACGACATCATCCTGCTCGCCCAGCACTTTGCGGCAGAGATCGGACGCGAGTTGCGAGGTCGCGAAGCGCAACTGAGTCCCAACGCGATCGACGCTCTCCAGCAGCACCACTGGCCGGGAAACGTTCGCGAGCTCGAGAACGCAATCGAGCGTGCCTGCATCCTCTCAGATTCGCTCATACTCGAACCCGCCGATCTCGGTCTTGGACCATCTGCCACGAACGAATCGGAGTCTCTGGAACAGCTCGATCTCTCCGGGACGCTCTCGGACGTGGCCCATCGCGCCCTGCGCGTCGTCGAACGCAGAAAGATCACTCGCGCTCTTGAAGCAAACCACGGCAACAAGAGCAAAACCGCCGAGGATCTCGGCGTTAGTTACAAAACGCTTCTCAACAAGATTAAGGAATACGCTCTCTGACGTCCCCCGATAAAGAAAACCTCGAAATCGTCTCTGACGACGACGGTCCCGCAACCGTCGCCAGTGAAAAACTCGAACAGGTCGGCGCCGCAACGCCGGAACGAGCCACCCGCACAGAGGTCAGCACAGGCAGATCCGCTGTCTACGTCGGCGCGGGGATCCTCATCAGCAGGATCGTCGGTCTAATCCGCCAGCGAATCTTTGCCTACTACTTCGGCAGCTCGGCTGAAGGCGACGCGTTCAGCGCCGCATTTAGAATTCCGAATTTCCTGCAAAACGTTTTTGGCGAGGGCGCTCTTTCCGCGTCGTTCATTCCGGTCTACGCGAAGCTGCTGGCGAAAGGCGATGAGAAAGAAGCCGCTCGCGTCGCTAATGCCATCTTTTCGATTCTCGCGCTGGTCACGGCAGTCATAGTTCTAATCGGCGTCTTCGCAACGCCTTTCATCGTCACGCTCATCGCCGCGGGTTTTGAGGAGGAACGGAGAGCGTTAACGATTGTACTGGTGCGAATCTTTTTTCCCGGCGCGGCGCTGCTCGTGCTTTCTGCGTGGTGCCTCGGCGTCCTCAATAGTCATCACCGCTTTTTCGTTTCCTACACCGCGCCCGTTGCCTGGAACGTCGCCATCATCGCGGCGCTGTTGTTCTTCGGAAAGCGCATGGACCTGTCGCAGCTAGCGGCGGCGACGGCGTGGGGCTCCGTTATCGGCAGTGCACTCCAGTTCGCCGTGCAACTACCGACGGTGCTGCGACTGATTCATCACTTTCGTCCGGTACTCACACTTGCGAACGCGCACGTCAGGCAAGTGCTCAACAACTTCTTTCCGGTGTTTGTGAGCCGTGGTGTGGTCCAGATCAGCGCTTTCGTCGATGCGTTCCTCGCGAGCTTCCTGGGCCAGGGGGCGGTCGTGGCACTCAACTATGCGCAGAGCCTGTATACGCTGCCGGTTAGTCTCTTTGGCATGTCGGTTTCAGCGGCGGAGCTGCCGGCGATGTCGAAAACCATCGGCGCGACGGAGGTGGTTGCCGAAACGCTGCGGCGTCGTCTCGACGCGGGACTAAAAAGAATCAGTTTCTTTATCGTGCCCTCAGCGGTTGCGTTTCTGGCGCTGGGCGACGTTATTGCCGCCGTGCTTTATCAAACGGGCAAGTTCACACGTGCTGATGCGATCTACGTTTGGACGATTCTTGCAGGCGCAGCGGTCGGCTTACTGGCATCGACCTTGGGCCGCCTTTACTCGTCGACGTACTACGCGCTCCAGGACACTCGCACGCCGTTGCTCTATGCCGTCTTGCGCGTCGTGCTGAGCGGTGTGCTTGGCTACTTCTTCTCGATTCACTTGCCCGGTCTGCTGGGGCTCGATTCCAAACTCGGCGCAGCGGGTTTGACCGCTTCCGCCGGTATCGCTGGTTGGATTGAGTTCGTGTTGCTGAGGGCCAGCCTCAACAAACGAATCGGGCGGACGGGCTTGCCGCTTTCGTACACCGGAAAGCTCTGGCTCGGGGCAATGGTGGCTGCGGGCGCCGGTTGGGGCTTAAAACTGCTTGTCACCGGCTGGCATCCGATCCCGCTGGCGGTCGTGGTTCTTGGTGGTTATGGGACGTGCTATTTTGCGGTCACTTTCCTGCTTGGGGTTGCCCAGTCCAGGGAGATCATCCACCGGATCCTCCGATTTCACAGATGATCCGTGTCATCTGTGTACGGCCTTCACCTGGAACTCACGCTCCATTGCGACTTTCCTACCTATGATTTAGGAAATCACACAAGGAGTCTCTCGTCATATGCCCCCGATTTTTAACCTGCAGCGTCTGATACTCACCTCTGCGGCGTTCGCCATCATGGTCATCGCGTCTTCCAGCGCCATGGCCGATCCGATCACGATCACCGTCGGAAATCCCGGTAACCAAAACACAGACAACGTCCTGTTCAACAACGGCAGCCTGATTCACTCCGGCACGCTTGTACAGGGCGACTTCAACGGCTCAGGAGCCGGTTTCATCGTCGATTTCACGTCAGCTTCCGGCAACGGCAACCTCGGCGTCAGCGGCGGCCAGGCCGTACTCGTCGGCGGCACCGGTAACGTCCCATTCACGAATGCGACGGTCCAACTCGAAAACGGCGCCACCTTTACCAAACTGATCCTGAACATCGACGTCACGAACGGCCTTGCGCCTCCGACGCAGGTCCAGTTCACAGTCAACTACACGCTCGCTGGCGGACAAGTCTTCAATCAGGTATTCTCTGTCGACACCAACGGGCAGAATTTCTTCGGTATCGCAGCCGCTGAAGGCGCAGTCATTAACAGCGTTACAGTTCAGGGTTTAGGCAACACCACCTTCGCCGAAATCAACCAGTGGCGCATGGGTGGCTTCAACCAACCGACCAGTGAAGTTCCCGAGCCGGCGAGCTTGTTGCTCCTGGGCAGCGGACTGGTTGGCACCGCGGGCGCGCTTCGTCGCCGGTTGAAAAACCGCGAGTCGAAGTAGGCTCAACTGAGACGAAACATCACGGGAGACAAATAGCAAATGTACACGAGGCCGATGATTCTTCCCCTCGATTCGACTGGCCGAATTTACGTGCTCGAAGATGAAAAGGGTCAAGTAGTTGGTACGGGCTCCAGGGAAGTTTGCGAGACCCTTCTGTACATCATCGGGGCCGGCCTGACGCCGCCCTCCGACCAGAGTAAGACGAAGGTTCGCAATAACGTTCGCGCTGCTATCACGATTTAAGCTTGGCAAAAAAGATGCTCCTTATTCTGGAACTGGTCCAATCCGGTTCCAGATTCTTTTTTTAAAAATTCTCTGGAGACGCCTGCGTATTAGATATTTAGTTTAGGTATCCTGGAAAAACGGACGGTTGGTGCAGCGGCGGGCAGGCGGGGGCGGCTAATGGCCGCTTTTTTCGTGCCTCTGTGTTCAAGATAATCGTGAAACACACAGACACAGAGGACCCACAGGTTGCACAGAGAAGAAGTCGAACTCTATCATCGCTGGCGTGCAACCCGTACTCTCCGCCGAACAAATACGCGAGATCGACCGGCTCACCGTTGAGAACTACCACGTCCCTTCCCTGCTTCTGATGGAAGCCGCCAG
>DATNCH010000004.1:0-19649 GCA_035571655.1 Pyrinomonadaceae bacterium | reverse complement strand
AGTACCGTAACGCGGTAGCGTCGGGTGACGTAGAGCCTCTCAATTTTGCTATGAATTACGTATGTTCGAAACCGACCCGACGCTACCGCGTTACGGTACTGACCTCCTCCAAGTCTGAATCGTGACTTTTGAGGCAAAGCCATGCGGGATTACTCCTCAAACGAATAGTGTTTATGACGTCCGTGCACTTCGCGCATCAGTTGGTCCAAGGGTCCCACGTGGCCGCCACCGAACGCGACCACGAGATTAGGTTTATCGCTCGCCAACGCTTCCGAAAACAGGCTGAGATTGCTGATGGCATCATGAAAAACCGAGATTAAATCCCGGTGGAGTTGTTTATTGTAGTCACGCTTACCTTTGTCCCAAGCCACTTCATCCACAGGTGAGAGCGTGCCCGTAGCTTGTTTTTCTTGGTAATGCATGTCGAGCGCTGCAATAAACTCCTGAGTATTTTCAAGTTGTTCGTTGAGTTCGGCGTCAAGAGTGGAGAGCAGTTTCTTTTTGATAGCCAGCTTGACCTGATCGTCGAAGTATTCCGTAATAGTGCGTACCCTCTTAAAGGTATTACCCATAACCAAGGCAACATCAGGAAGGATGTATGAAGATGAAGGCCCGGTAGCCACATATCGGCCAAAACTGACAACTTTCTGAATGCTCAAGCGAACATCCACCGGCGATAATCCCAGACTGGCATCTATATACTCGGAGGCCAAACCTATCAACTCCTGACGTGAGTACGGCTTCGTCAACTTAATTTTGTGGGGTTTTCCCCTGAGGGAAATGGAATGCGTTTGTCCGTGGCGATCTATAACCTTTCGTCCATCAGCGCCAATCAAACCTGTTCCTAGATGGTGGGCCCTGTCGGTGAGCTTGTTCTGAGTAATATCCCGTACGGTGAGATCCAGTTGAGTTAGTCTGGTTCCCATTGGCGTAGGATGTTCCACGATGAGATCCGACCCGCTCAAAAACTCATCCGATACAGCCTTCGATTTATCAGCTGAGGGATCAGAGTGATGGATAGTGCCAATTAACCTTACGTTTTGTCTGGGCAGCGATCCATCCCTTTGCCTGGAATGATGAGAGAGCAATCCAGCACTGAGTGGCACGGACGCCGCAATCGCATCTTCACGAACGAAGACACTGTCTCCCACGTGATGTCCATTAAGTGCTAACACCTTAAACCAACGATAAATGCGTGGGCCGTGTAAGTCTGTTGCTCTGTGTCTTTCCTGGTTGGGGCCCCTGCGTGAGCGCATCTTGACAGCGGTGTCTATTGTTACCTTAGCGCCGCTTTCAACTTCCACAACCTCGTCACCTCGGAAGACGGAGTTGTTTTTCTTTCTCACCAGGTGAGTCCGCCCCGTTATCCTGGCGTCCTGTGGCATTCGTTGAATAACTTGCTGGACACAACCTGACTTGCGGCCCGGCATCGTTTGCAGAAACGGCGTCTTTTGTGTTGCCGGGGTGAAGCCCACGGCTCTCTTCGTCTGCAAAACTCTCGGTGGCGGCTGTGGTCTATATACGGGAGGAGCAACGGGTTGACGTGGCACTTGACCTACCTGCGATCGGAGATTCGTTGCTGTCGCCCTCTGCAAGACTCGAGGCACCGGCTGAGGACGGTAGATAGTCGAGGCGGCAGGCGTGGGCCGTGATTGGCCTACGGTTTGACGTACGGGCTTCTTAGCCTGTAGTCCCGGACGTGGCTGGAATATCTTCTTCGCTGGACCTATCACATCATCCTCACCCTAATGTCTTAATCGCCGACGAAGACCTGTCAGGTCGAATAATTAACCCTGGCTCTTGCTAAGTTTTTGCAGTTCTTCCAAACGTTTCTGATCCTTTGATTTTAGCGATCCCTCTTTTGCCAACTTCGCTTCCAGGCGCACGAGTTCTTCTTTATCGCGCTTGGTAAACTTGGCTACTTTCTTACCTTCCCGCTTCACTCGCACTTCGCTTCGCCTCGCCTTGGAGAGTTGATATTGTGATTGATCCACAGGAAAACCGCTCTTGCTCCAACACACAATGTTTTTAAATGGAATAAGGCCCAGGACGAGATATTCACTGGCTTTGCCTACGTTCATTCTGTCGTTCTCGGTAGCGGAGTCATCAGACGCGAGTATTGCACTTATCTGATCAGAGTCGAGACAGCGCAACCCGTACAAACTGATTACCGCAACCGCCCCGCTTTGAAATTTTCGAGAGCCCGATGGATTCCTGGCAACCGAAATCATGCCCGTGTAACCCGTTTGTTTAATGTGTTGGGTGACGAATTTTTCTCCGACACCGCCTCCGAGCGGCGACAGCCCCTGCTTATTTTCCAGGCTGGCGACATCAGTTGGATTCAGAGATCGGAAAAAGTAGCCGTCTTGCTGATAGCTCGCCATCTGCTGCAGCGTCAAACCAGGGACTTGTTTAGTGAGGGGTTTTGGAACCACGATATCTTCTTCTGGAACCACGATATCTTCTTCGTGGGGCACGACATCTTGTAGATTCTGTTGCGCAATCTGAGCACGATATTGATTAACCCGCTTGTTGATTCTTTTCGAAACGCTCGCAAGTGCCGAGAGGTCCTCTTCCTCGAGATACGACATTATGAGCTTCCCTGCTGGATCGAGTCCTAGCAGCCCTTCCAGCGTCATTTGCACAATGCCTCTCGCTGCAACAGGATGATTAGCTGGTCTGTGTGGCGCAATCGTCGCAGGCACGGGCTGTTTTAACTGAACGATCTTCCTGGTTTCGGGACGATAGATCGAAGGTGCGACCGGCGGGTGCGGCGCTTGACCGGAATGTGGGGTTCGAGATGGCGATGTCTTTTTCTGCAAAACTCGAGGCACAGGCTGCGGCCGATACACCGGAGGAGCGACAGGGCGGCGCGTTGCTTGACTTGCAGGCGATGGCTCAGCGCCAGCAATCTTTCTTTGCATCGCCCCGGGCACGGGTTCAGGGCGATAGACTGGAGGTGCAACTGGCTGACGCCGCGATTGACCTGCCGGGGCCGGCTGACCGGATGCGGTCTTTTTTTGCAAAACCCTGGGTGTCGGCTGTGGTCGATATACGCGCGGAGATTTTGGTTTCACGCACCCTCCTCTACTAGGAACCGCTACTCCCGACGCTTGCGCATGATCGGCGTCAACGCAGCCTTGACGCCCATGCGATCCGCTTCGGCTTCAAGCGCATGGTCCTGGACCACCGCCACACCGCCGCCAAAAGGATTCCTAACGCGTCCCGATTTTTGTTGCAGCACATGCCACAACTCATGGCCCAGGAGTTTCTGGCCCTGCAACGTGTGCGGGTTGTATTGGCCGGGCGCGAAGTGAATGTTTGTGCCCCACGTGTAGGCGATTGCGCCGAGCGATGACGCTTCATGACCGATATGTACACGCACATCTGAGAAGTCAGCGCTGAAAGCTGTTTCCATTTTTGCGCGCACTTCATCGGGAAGCGGCAGTCCACCGCTCTTTTGTCGCAGCGGAACCTTGAATGCCTCGACGCCCGGCCCAGCCTGGCGCTGGATTGTCTGTGTTTCAGGACGCGCGACAGTCAGCCGGGTGTTCCAAAGGTTGAGCCGCGCCTGTAAAGCATGGTTGCCGCCGACGACGTTCGCCTGGACCACGCCCGAAGACGAACAGCCAACCGAGCGACTCTGCATTGGCGCATGATGTGTCTTTACGTCTTTCATCACATAATCCTCCGCTCGCTGTTAAAGCGACTCGAGTGGACGCACTACAGCTTTCAAGCCTTCCTGCTTCGTGAAATTTGCGGCGGCTTTGGTGGCCTGCTCGCGATCGGAATAGACGCCGATTCGGACCGCATACCACTGGCGCGCTTCCGCGTCACGTCCGGAAAAGAACGTCGGCGCGTAACCTTTGCTCTCGATTCGTTTCAACAAACGGCTCGCATCTTTCTCGTCGAGAAACACACCGACCTGCACCGTCACATATTCAGGGTCGACCGAGGCATTTTCTTTCTTTGCGTCATCAGTTTCAGCCTCTGAAATGATTACAACCTTGCCGTCGTTCGGTGGCGGCGCGGCTGCCGCTGCTGTTTCTGCCGCCATCGCCGCCGGCTTCGCAGCCTGAGGCAAACTCGCGTTAGCGACTGCTGGTGGTGTTGCTCTTGGGGCGACACTCCTTGGTGCGATGGTCGCCCGCGCCAGCGCTTCGTCGCTCAGAAGGGGTTCTTTCGGAAGCTCTGCGCGTTGTTCGCCACCGGCCGCAGTTGGCGTCGAAGATGCTTCGCTCGCGGGCCATTGCCGTCCGACGATCCAGCCGGCGAGAAACAGCAAAGCCGCGATCACGGCCCAGCCTGCGATCACTGAAATTATCGACTTCTTATCTAACGCAAACTCGTAACTCATGGCTTTCACCTTGGTTAGGGAATCATCACTGTGCTCTGTCCGGGATTCACGATCTGAATCACTCCGGCGTACGCGCACATCAGCTTGCTCGTGTTGTTCAGCGCCGGCATGTTTGCGATCAAAACAGTCGGCGATCCCGGCGCCCATGGCGCCGGGATCATTGGGACGCACGGCATCGGAGTCAGTGCGCCCAACGCCGCTGCTGTGGCGGCTGCGACAGCCGGGTTAGCCAACGATGAGCACATGCCGAACGGCATGATGTTCACGAGTGGCTTGTTATCCATAATGTTCGCGTCCGGTGTGACGGTTTGCACGCGGTTCACCGGCAACACCGCGAGCGTGCTCGGCGCTGCGCCGAAGCTGCATTGCAGCGTCGCTCCCATGCAGACTTGAAGTGCCACTTACTAACCTCCTTGACGGAGAGACGGGGCGACGCGGGGACACGGAGACACGGCGATTTCTCCGCGTCTCCCCATCTTCCCGTCTCCGCGTCTCCCCGTCCGTTTCATTGGTTCTCTCAATTTATCTTCACCAGCGAACCCTTGATCGTCGTGATACCAGTGCTCTCCACAGTCGTCGCTGCTGACTTGATCGTTATGGTGCCCGTAGCCTCGATCGTCAGGTTTCCGGTCACTTTCAACTCATAATTGCCAGCCACTTTTTGCGAGAAATTCGCATCGTTCGTGTGCGTCTCGTTTCCCGTGACAGTCAGATCGCGCGTGCCCTTGATCGTGTTTGTCTCGTTGTGCAGGACCTTCTTCGTGCGATCGTTCTCGACCACGATGTTGTGGTCCTTCTGCGCGTGGAAAAAAAGTTCCTCCGAGCCTTTCTTGTCCTCGAAACGAATCTCATTGAAACCGCCGCCGCCTTTTGAAGAATTTGTTTTGACTGTGCTTTTCGTCTGTTCGTCGGGCAGCGTGTAAGGAACTACGTGATCGCTGTTGTAAACCGCGCCCGTGACCAGCGGCTGATCCGGATCGCCTTCGAGGTAGCTGACAATCACTTCCTGTCCGATGCGCGGCAGAAAAATTCCACCCCACTGTTTTCCAGCCCAACCATAGTCGACGCGAATCCAGCACGAACTGTTCTCGTCACTCTTCCCGAGTTGGTCCCAGTGAAACTGGACTTTCACGCGCCCGTACTTGTCGGTCCAGATTTCCTCGCCTGCCTTACCGACGACGATCGCCGTTTGCGTTCCGGAGATCGCCGGCTTCGGCGTCACGCGTGGCGGACGAAATCGAACATCCGCTGGAAAAGCGGTGAACGAATTCGTATAGGTCTCCTGCGTTGCCGCGTGCGATACCGACTGCAACACGTAACTCTTGTTCACATCCGCGCGGTAGTGATCTTTCAACTCGAATTTATGTCCGGAGCAAAAAGCACGCACGAACCCGTCACCACGAATGATCTTCTGTGGTTGTTCCAGCGCGTCGAGACGCAGGTTGGCGCGCTTCTCGCCGGCATCTTTTTTGACAAAGCCGCCCGGATATTCATAGACCCTGAACTTCGGAGTATTGCTCTTCGACTCCACCTTGAGATCCGTGTTGGGAGTCTCGAAGTTGAAGTCATCATGCGCATACGCGCCCGTCACCACCTGCTCTTCGACAAGACAACGCGTAATCGTCAGATCCTGCGCATGGTCCACCAGCGACTGCCGGAAGTGCACCGGACTCGACTCCAATCCCGGACACGTTGGATTGCCCGGAGAGTCGTCGTTCAATACGAGCGTGTGTTTGGCTGAGCTGTGTTCGAAGTAGTAGAAGATGCCTTCTTCTTCCATCAGGCGTGACACGAAATTGAAAGCAGTTTCGTTGTACTGCACGCAGTACTCACGTTTGTCGTACGTCGCTTTCAGATCGTTGCGGAAGTCACTGAAGCCGAGATCGGAAAAGACGCTCTCGATAATGTCGGGCACCGTCTTGTTTTGAAAGACACGGCAATCGCTCGTTTTCGTCAGTAGCCAAAGCCACGGATGAATCTCGGCGAAGTAACGCGTCAGACGCAGGTTCGTTTCTTCCTGAACGAAACGCCCGACGATGCCGTTGAGGTAGTGCTCGGTGTTGTTGCCGAGGTTGAGTGAGACGGTTACGGGTTTGCCGACAATGGCCTGGAAGTCGATGGCGTTGTCTTCAGAAACCATCTCGAGTGTGAACTGAAACAACCCGGAGATTCGTTCTTCGCCGCGGAACGAACGCAACAAAAGCTTGTTCGGCCCCAACGGCGTCGAGATTTTGAGTTTTAGGTTGTCCTGAACGTAAGTAGCGCTCATTTTTCTCGCCTGTTTGAGATTCTCTGCGTATCTCTGCGCTCTCTGCGTTAACGGCCATCTCAACGCAGAGAACGCAGAGATACGCAGAGGGCCGCAGAGAAGAACCTAAATCAACCCGGCTCTTCAGAATTGAGGTAAGCCTCGATCGTTCGTCTGAAAATAGAATTCTCCTTCATCACTAACGCCAGATCTTCGCGCTTCAGCACCGACACTTCACACTCAGTCAGCGCCAACGCCGTCTCGCTGTACGGTTTCTTCCTCAGCAGCGCCCGCTCGCCAAAACAATCGCCCTTCGTCAACACGCCCAGAACAGTTTCCTTGCCCTGCTCTTCGCAGCGCGACAATTGCACTTTGCCCCGCTTGATGATGTACATCGCGACGCCGGGATTCCCCTGCAACATCACGACGGTGTTCTTCGGAATCGTGCGCCTGGTCGTACCGAGCAACGCTGCCTGTTTCACGCGCGGCAAACGATGGAGGATGTGACTCTTGATCGTTCCAGTGCTGGATCGGAGTGACTCGTGCGTGATCACGATGTATGGGTTCTCGGCACTGGCGGTTGGACGATGGCCGTTGCCGTTTGCACCGGGCGTGACGTCGCGCCTTGGACCAAGCCACGACATCCACGAAAGCGCGGGTTCAGTGCTCAACGCAACGTTCGGAATCTCGTCGGCCTTCAGCACCAGCCGCACGTTGAACTCAAACTCATCCTTGACGTAGAAACGCACGAGATCGCAAAGCACACCGAAGCGCCACTCGGTCGGCAGAAAACTCTCGAAGTCGTCCAAACCGAGTGGCCCAAGTTCAATCTCGAAACGCGCGTGCTGGTCCCACACTCGAGTTCCCACTACACACGTGTCGCGTCCGAGTCTCTGGTTCGTGCCTGACGCGCCAATCCTCGTCCACTGGCTCTCTTCGAGATCGCACCACTTGCCGACAAATTGAGTCGTTTTAACCTGGACCTGAAAGTAATCGGTGAGGATACGTTCCAATCCAGCCATCGATCGCGGTTGTTGGGCCAGTATGCCGGCGTAATAAAGCAGCGCGCGATCGCGGATCTGCATTCGACCCTGCAATCGCGGCGTTCCCATTCCGATCAGTGAATACAGGTAGCGGGCGATTTGATCGTCGCCCGGCGTCGCAGAGCCGAGACCGACTCGATGATGCTTTCGAATGCGATAGAGCAATGAAACGAGGCGATGATTGAAGATGTCGAGGAAGTCTTTGAGCGCTTTGTCGTTGTGCGACTCACGCTGGAGAACCAGTTCTGTGCTGGGAATGTCTAGTGCGCCGAGACAGCCTGCGAGACCGAGGAAGTTGACGGTCATCTCGGCCGGCGCTTTCGGCTGTTCCCGCTTCGGAATGTCTTTCCTGCGTTTGACCTGAGCGACGTCACTCGACGGGAAATCGAGTTTGACGACGGATCGAAAGTGAACGATCTCCTTCGTTGGATCCGCGCTCTGTCCTGGTGGAAGGAGTCGTTCACCACCCACTCGTTCATCACTGAGGGTGTGAATCATCTCGAGCAGGCGAACGGCCTGGAAAAAGTCAAACCGGTGTCCTTCGGCGAAGAGCCAGTCTTCAATCGCCGTCTGTTTTCCCCAACCGTAATTGTTTACAGCAGGACTGTTTGGCCCGCCATCGGCTCCCATTGTTTCCAGATCCCTTCACGTTGCTTGCTCTTGACGATCAGTTGAGTGAACGAATTGACACTCGTGTACGAAGCGAGAAATCGGTTGAGCACCGCGCCCATCAGAAAGCCGCCGCTGCCTTCGTAGAAGTTTTCGTCGAGCATCAGCGTGACTTCGTTGCCGCGACAGAAACCGCGCCACGGATCGTTGCCGGTGTGACGCATGACTCTGCGGCACGACATCTCTTTGATTCCCTCAATCAATTGATGATGCGACTCGGACAGACAGTAGAGCCGCAGAATCTCCTTCAACGCGGGTAAGCTGTCTTTCTCTTCAGACAGCGATAGATGGTTGAGCGACAGATGTGAAATCAGCCGCCACGCGGTCGCGCCGCGAAGAGGTGGTGGCGTTGGCTGCGTCGGTTTACCAAGACACACGATCGGGCGTTCGCGATCGAGCGGCGCCTGCTGTTCGATTTGAAAGATAGCGCTGACCGGCAGTTCGCACGCGAGTTCCCTGTTTGTGCACAGCGTGTGTGCATAGACGGTCTGCATCGGAGGAAAACTCGGTTTGAGATCGAGATCGAGAAACGACAACAGCATCTCGCTGCCCGGGAGATCTTTGCGCTGTGCGGGCACGCGGCGCGCGTGCCAAAACGCCTTTTGGTCTGAAGTCTCGAGTCGATGATTGTAGGAATAGAACGGCTCGATACGTTCCGTAGTGTCGGCATTGTTCGACGAAGCCGAGACTGAAATGATCGAGTGTATTTCAGTTGTTCGTTCGCGGCGCTTGTCGGGGATGAGTGGATATTCGAGACTGCGATGATCGAGACGAATCGGCTCAGTCGTCTTCGAAAACAGGTTGATGATCGGCGTGCAGCCGAGACAGAACGTGTTCTCGTCGACGACGAGGTTCTCTTTGGGCCGCCGGTTGAGCAGTAGTAACACATCGATATCGCTCGTTTCGCCGCTCGCGAGAAAATCGAGCAACGTGTTAGTTGAGCCGCGACGATCCGGGTTTGCTTGATCGAAACAGAGATCGAAAAAGAGATACTGCTTGGGAAACGCGAAGTATTCGAGCAGCAGCATGTACCCCGGATGAACATTGGGTGGATGCGGCAACATGTCGTCATACTCTTCCAGCCCAACAGACTTGATTGCGTCCGCACCGAGAAAAACAGGTGAAGCAACGCCGGGGATTTGAATGGCGACGTCCTGTACGTTGCAGAACAGCAGTTCGTAAAGCGTGGCAGCGGACCCTGCATCGCCGTTCAGGTAAAACCGCAGACGATCGATGGGCAGCTCGTTGAGTTTACCGCCCGGCAGACATTGCACTTTCAAACGCAAAGACGCCACGGCCTTGCTGTCAGCATCGATAAAATTCCAGCGACGCGTGCTCTCGAGTTCTGCGCCTGCTACTTTCAGCGGCCACAACGTGACCGGGTAACACGTACGGAAGCGACAGTAGACTCCGTTAGCAGCATCGGCGAAGAGTGGTGTGTGACGATCGATCGTGAAACCGGTCGTCATCTTTCCCTGGTCCTGGGCGACATTGAACTGAGCGATCGCCATCGACGGTACCGGGCTCGTCAGTTGCGGATAGAGAATGTTCAGCAAAGCGCTGGTGATGTCAGGAAACTCGCTATCGATCTCGTGTTGTAAACGGCCGGTTAAGAATGCAAACGACTCGATGAGCCGCTCCACGTGCGGATCGGCGCACTCGTCGCGGCCGAGCTCCAGGCGCTTCGCGACTTTGGGATAACGCTCTGCAAACACGCCTCCCATGCGGCGCAGGTAAGTCAGCTCCGACTTGTAGTACTTCAAGAGTTCTTCGTGGCTATTGGCTATCATGCATCTCTGCCGTTCCGCTCTTGCTGTTCAATGTCAATGGAAACGAAACGGGTTCGGTGAAGATACCGACGACCAGTTCCGCGTTTATGTTTAGCCACAACGCCGACTCAGCACTGAACACGGGTCCAACTTCGACGCGCACCTGACGTAGACGTGGTTCGAATGCGGCTATGGTCTGGCCCACGATCGAAGCTATCAGTGCGTGATCGTCGGCGTTGTGTGGTGACAGCGAGGAGAAATCGGGTATGCCGTAGTTGACGACAGACCTTTCCTCTTCGCTGAGACGGTGTAACGGGATGGAGCAGCGCGTGTTAAGCAGCCGCTCCAGTTCCCGCCGCACCGAGGCTTTCAACTGCTCGCGGTTAAGGATGCGCAGGGGTTGCTCTTGTTCGGCCCAATCAGGAACATCGACCAGGCGGTCAAAGAGCAACGCTCGCGCACCCGCAATGGGTTTCGGATCTGGCATGGTTGGTTCGTGCGATCCGCTTCGGGCAATAACGCCGAAGGCGTTCGCTAGTTTTAGCCCAGGGGTTTAACGCCGAAGGCGTTCGCTAATTCCAGCCCAGGGTTGGAGCGCAGCGACAACCCTGGGGAACACGATTATTTGATTTGTGAACCCTGTAAGGGTTCGCCTCTCCGACGAACCCCTTCAGGGTTTAGTGGTTTTTCTGTACATCAACCCAGGGTTCTCGCTGCGCTCGAACCCTGGGCTGAAATTAGCCAACGCCTTCGGCGTTATTACAAAGGTCCATTAACGCCTTCGGCGTAACTAACGCTTACGCGGCTTTGTTCAGCGCGAGGTCCCACTTGGCGGGGACGTGACCCTTCTCGGCGCCTTCGGCCTGCTGTGCGTGGAAATCCCAGGTGATGTGGGTGTAGTTCATGGTCACCGTCTCAACTGGTTTATCTCCACCGCCGCCACCGATCGACACCGAAGAGAGCACGACGTTTTTCAACGTGTACTTGATCAGCGTGATCACCGCGCCCTTGTCGTTGCGGCCCACCGTGATCTCGACAGTCTTGAAGTTGTCACCTTTGCAACAAGCCTCGTTAAGTAATGGCGACGCCTTATCGAGATACTTGGTGATGGTGAAGTCCTGGTGATTGGGTTTGCCCGACGTCCTTTCAGTGTTGCTTACGTCGCCGGTGATTTGCATCGCCACACCATGACTAAACGACAAGAGTTCGAGTTGTTCGGCGAACTTGTCCATCGTACTGGTTCCCGGAATTGGGGGATCCAACTTCATCAACAATACGTCCATATATCCTCCATTGAGTCAGAAGAGTTGTTATGCAGCCGCTGGTGGCGGCAGTTCGGCAACGAGACGAATCGAAGCCGTGAGCTCGTCAAGCTGGAAGTGCGGCCGCAGGTAGACGACGGCCTTGTAAACACCAGGCTTGCCAGGAACATCTTCGACGTCGACTCGAGCCTCGCGCAGCGGGAACGAAGCCTTAGAGGCTTGTGACGCGCGGTCGTCTAGCAGAACGTAATCAGAGATCCACTTATTCAAGTAGTCAGAGACGTTCTCCTTCGTCATGAAGCTCCCGACCTTGTCGCGCATCATCGCCTTGATGTAATGCGCAAACCTCGAAGCAGCCATGACGTACGGCAGTTGGCTCGACAGACGTGCATTGGCAGTCGCTTGCGGATCCTGGTAGACCTTGGGCTTTTGCGCCGTCTGGCCACCGAAGAACGCTGCGTGATCGGTGTTCTTGCGATGGACCAGCGTGATGAACCCGAGATCGTTCAGTTCCTTTTCGCGTCGATCCGTGATTGCGACTTCCGTCGGGCACTTCAACACGACGTCGCCTTCATCGGTTCTGAAGTTGACGGCCGGCAATCCTTCCACCAGACCTCCACCTTCAACTCCGCGAATCGCTGCGGTCCACTTGTAGAGGGCAAAAGCGTTGGTGATTCGTTCGGCCAGAGCGTACGCGGCATTGCCCCAACAGTAGTCCTTGGGGTTTCCGTCAACTTCTTCCTGGAAGTCGACTTCGTCGGACGGTATGCGTCCGGTGATGCGTTGTTTCTGGTCCTCGCCTTTGTCATCCGGTCGCATGTCGCGGCCGTATGGCGAACGCAGCAGGAAATGCGGCAAGCAAAGCGCCACGTAACGTGAGTCTTCACTGTCGCGGAAGGAACGCCAGGGCACGAGTTCGGTGCTTTCGAAGATCTTGGCGAGATCGCGGGGATTGCCAAGCTCGTCAAACGAATCCATGTCGAACATCTGCGGACTCGCAGCGGCGATGAACGGCGCATGCGCTGCCGCGGCCACGTTCGACATCTTTTCGAGCCACTTGATGTCCTGCGGGCTGCGTCCAAACTCGTAGTCGCCGATTAAAACGCTGTAAGGACTGCCGCCGAACGTCCCGTACTCTTCCTCGTAAATCTTCTTGAACTGGACGCTCTGATCGAACTCGACGGCCCTTTCCAGATCCTTTTGAATCTCGTCTTTGGTTGCGTTCAAAAGACGAAGCTTCAACATGGTTCCGGTTTCAGCACGGCTGACGAGATAGTGAAGGCCGCGCCATGAAGATTCGAGCTTGCAGAATGCATCATGGTGCATCACTTCGTTGAGTCCCTGGTCCACTTCCTGGTCGAGGGCGGCGATGCGCTGGTTGATGGCGCCGATCAGATCGGAGTCTTCACCGAGCGCAATCTCGTTCGACTCGACACACTCGATCAGTTCTGACACCGCATCGATCGCTTGTCTCGCTTGCGAAGGATCGCGGACGAGTTTTGTTTCCAAAGTGTCGTGAAGGATTTGAATTTTACTTTGCAGTTCAGTTGATGGTTGAGCTGTACTCATTATTTCTTACCTCCTTCAGGTTCCTTTGGAGTTTCAGGCGATTCTTCGACCTTCGACTCCTCGGCCGGTTTTTCGGCCAACAAAGCCTTCAGCTCATCCACCTTCGCCTTCATTTCCTTGCGCTTAGTCTCGTCTCTGAGGACCTCGATGAACTTCTGTTGCAGCTTGACGTTGCCGTCGAGCTTTGCAACGGCGTCCGACAGCCGGGTGCGCTTTTCAAAGCGGTCCTTCAGCTCGAGTTGATCGAGGACGTTGATGGGACTGAAGCAGTCGAGACTCTCGAACTGCAAGACTTTTGAACCACCGTTTACAGCGACTTTTGGTCCAATGGATTTCATGATGTCGTTGAAGTTGTCGCGATCAATCTCAACGTATTTGCGTTCCCGCAGGGGGGCGCGATTCGGATCGTCTACGTTTCCCGAAAGGTCGGCCAGGATCCCAGCGACGAAGGGAAGTTCCATCTTGACGAATGAACCTCTGGTTTCCACGTCGTAGGTGATCTGCACCCGCGGAGGACGTATCCGATCCAGTTTGTGTTGTGTGCTTTCTGGCATCGACTTCTCTCCTTTTGATTGGGGGGTTTGCGGTTAACTGATTTCTCTGTGCCACCTGTGTGTCCTCTGTGTCTCTGTCACAGAGGACATACAGGTTGCACAGAGAAGAACTGAGTGTGCGATACGGATTTGCTTAGGTCATGTGGGCCACCTCTTTCCGGTCAGCCGAAGCAGCCTGTCCATCTCATTCAATTCACCTTCGTTGCGTACAATTTGCTGAAGCAGCTCAGGCAAGCTCATGTTTCCCCATTCCACCGCTCGTTTGACGAGGTAAGGCGTTGGACTATGGGGCTCGGTGCGAAGCAGGTAGTCGGCGGCTTCCGACAATCGACGGTACGCGTCAGTACGACTGCGAATCGGCCCGCTGGTCCAGAGCTCGATATCACCTTCGTCAGTTGCCATCGCGGGCGTTGGTTCCGCGTCGTCTGCTTCAGGTTCCAGTTCGCGCGTCTGCAAGTCCATGAAGATCAGTTCCTGGATTGCGCCCAAACATTCTTTGAACTGGCGCAAGCCTGGTGCTTCCTTCCCGCAATTCTGGTCCAACACTTGTTCGACCAAAGCGCACGCGTCGATTGCCTCGGCGAGGTCTTCCACCAGCTCGATGTAGGCCGTGCGATCCGTCGCGGCGACGGCGGCGCGGAAAGTGGCGACCGTGGGATTGATTTTGGCGAGTGCTTCCTGCAGTGCGCGCGGATCTTTCATCGCCAGATTTTCAAAATGGCAGGCGCTCTCCCAGTCGACGTATGAATAACTCTCGCCGGTGATCTCGTGCGGCGCAGTCAGCGGGATTTGCTTGAGCTTGAGCGTGAGCTTCTGTTCGATCCAATCGAACGGCGCGATTCGGCCTTCGAGGTCACCAAACTCAATAGCGGGATACAGATCAGCCCAGAACTGATCGCACAATCCAGCCATCAACCTCAGTCCTTTAGCGGCGCCGGCAAAGCCGTAGAGATGCAGCCAGGCTTCGAGTAACCAGCCGGCGATTTGCAGATCTTTCGTGCGAGTTGTCAGTGCTTCGAGGCAGATCGTCTCAACAGTGGCCCAATCGGCACGTTTCAGAGAAGATTTGTAAATACCCTGGCTGAGACTCGGATCGTCTTCACGCCGGGCTTCGGAAATTCGATCGTAAGTTCCCTGGTAACGTAGTGATTCACCGGCGGGGTTGGCGCCCGGAATCGGTTGCAGCAGGTCTTGAACATCACCCCTCTGCGGGAACGCTAGCACGCTCATCTCATTCACTCCTCTCGATGACTACGGGCAGTCTCGGTACGGGCGGCGCCTTTCTCGGAAAGCACGGAAGCATTAGCGGTTCTTGTTTGTTTGCGGTGACGAGACTGATCCGCATGAAGACTTCGGCATTCGAACTCTTCAATTCCGAGCTTTGCAGCGGCTGTCCCGCCGGATCGGGATCCGTTCTGACTGTGAACTTCAGTGTGTAAGGTTCGGAGTCGAATCCCTGGTCGCACTCTGCCTGTGTGCCGGCGCGCTTCAACATGAAACCGTGTTTCAGAAGAAACGAGAACAGCGACCAGCGATCGTTGTAGTCAAACACTGCGATCCGATCTTGTGCTTTGACGGCTGCCGGAGTCGCGCCGGTGACCGGCACCACCGGCGAGTTGTTGGCCCAGCGAAGCGTCAGCCGCACTGGATCGCCGAAGATCCAGCGACCCTCGACATCGTCGCTGAGATACGCGAACTTCTTCTTCCCGACTTCAAACTTCCAGTCGATGATCTGATTCGCGCCAATCTCCTGTTCCGCGTTGACACGAAACTGCACACGGAAATCGAACATCGGGCCCTGCTTCTTTTCGAGAAACGGCGCGAAGAACTCACGCACCGCGGTCATCTGGTCCAGAAACTCTGCGGCGCCCTGCGGGGCAGCTCCGAAATCAGCGCTGCGCGCCAGTGCCGCGCGGGCGGCTTTCTCCTTCGCGTCAAACAGGCGGAAGAACTTCAGCATCTCCCACGGATCGAGGTCGGGATAGTTTGGACGCGTACTCAGATCCGTAAACGGAAACCCACCGGCAAGACTCTTGTTGAACGCGTCTTGAATTTCGCCGTAGTTCTCAAGCGCGATCAGCGTATCGTTCACCGCCTTAACACGTGCGAGCTCGTTGCAGCGACGATAGAACTGCGCGCGCATCGAGTTTCGAATGCGCAGGAAGTAGTCTCGCGAAGAGTCGCCCGTCACTTTGAGAGTCGACGAACAACTATCGATGCTGACGCGGTCCATGTCAGTGGCGATGAACGACTCGAGCGAGGAGATCGGATTGCCGGGTAACTTGTTGTCAAACGCATCGAGATCGGTGAGGATTTCATTCCAATCAAACGAAACATCAGACTGCGTATCGATGTTCTGCGAAGCGGAAAACGTCAGCAGCGGCACGGCGAGGTCGCGCGCGAGAAACGCGATATTCTTTCGCTGCAACGCGAGATAGCCGTTCAGGTCGTCAAGGGCAGGCAGATCATAAGCAACGAAGGAAATGGGTTGACTGCCGTTCCACCACGCGAAATCCGTGCGCTTCATCGAGTAGAACTGCTGCGCCACAAAATCGCGGTAAATGGCTCGCAGCAGATACGCAACCTGCACTGACAATGCGCTGCGCAGTTCTCCGTCAATGCCGAGACCGGCTGAAATCTGTAGTACGCGGGCGAGAGTCGGTTGTGCTTCCTGAAGACTCTTGATTTCCGCGATCAGGCTCGCACGGAGCGCGGACCCCTCGGCGCCCGGCGCCGCCAACTGGTACTTTCGCGCCTCGCGGAAGAGCCGGCTCATTCGCGTTTTCAAACGCGTTTTCGCAGCCTGCTTCACTGAGGTGTTGAGATACTCGGCGCGTTCGTAAGACTTGGTCTCGACGAAGTTCTCGTACTGGTCGTACAAAGCGATCGCCTGTTTCAGTGCCTCCTGGTCCCAGATGAGCACGCGCCGCACGAGGTGTTGATAGCGGACCGGCTCAGGAGGAAGCGCCATCGATATCTCATCCCCCGCTTCGTCTCGCGACATGAAGTCCTCGCGCCGCAGGTCCTGGAGCGCTTTCCTCAATTCGCCCAGCGCGGAGGAAAGCGTCATGCCGTGGAACGGCGAGTGAGGATCGAAAACATACGTCGACAGCCAGGTGTATTCGGGCCGGCTGAGCAGCGCTTCAGTCTCTGCGATGTCGTTGAGGTGGTCGTACGTGACGCCCTTTTGACTGAACGATGCCGCGTAGAAGTCCTCGACGAGATCGCCAACTCGATTCGCGCTCTCTTTGTAGAAGCGCGTTGAGTCGATCGACCGTCCGGTCGCTTCAAACACCGCATGCTGGTAGAGGTAATTGTTCTGCTCGAACTGCGGTGGTATGGGCGTGTGGTCCAGGTAAGTAACGAGCTGGCGCAAGGTGTTGAGTGAATCAGGATCTTTGCCGACGAGACGATTGTAAAGTTCGAGGTTGACGCGAAAATCACCCAACTCCTCCACGTAGAGACTCAACTGAAAGTCAGGCGTGACGTGCGTTGCCGAAGCGACGGCCGTTTCTTCCGGGATCGCTGAATCGTTGAGACTCGCATCAACTTCACTTCTCGAATGATCCGGATGTGCGCGTAGGAGGCTCTTCGCTTGTCGCTCCATGTCGACCCGCAACGATTCAAAGATGACGTACTTGAAAACCGCGCCGATAGAGTTTTCGAGCCGCCTGTTGACACTGCTGAACCATGAGCTGGGAATGAACGCAGAACCAAACCTGTTCGCGTTCAGATTGGCCATGCCGGTGAGCAATTTTGTTTCTCCATTTTCCAGCAACTGCTCCTGACGGTTTTGCCAGTCCTCGGCCTCGGACCAGGTTCGATTACCGACCGAACGTTGTGTATCGACGTAGTAGACTTCGATCTTCTTGAGGTCGGCTTCCTCTTGAACCAAAAACCGGTAGAGTTCCTCTTCCTGCCGAGCCATGCCGCTGTAACTGAGCGCGAGCCCCGTGCCTCCGACCAGCACAATGAACAACGAGAGCACCTGCGCGGCGAGCGCGGTGCGATTCCGCGAAAGAGCAATACGGCGGATGGGTTGGGCCAGACTGGATTCGATAAAAATCTTTTTCCTGAAGAGATCGGTAAGGAAGACGGGTTTTCTTTGTAGGGCGCCGGGCGCAGTCGTCTGCAGTGGTTCGACTTTATTGGCGGGCGGGATTATTTCGGCCAGTATCGCACTTTCAGTCACTGCTTCAACGGGGGGTTCACCACAAAAGTAAAGCCCGCGGAAGAGATACGACTCGTGGTACGCGCTCTGTTTGAAGAGGCCTTCGAGGTAAACGCCCAGCGACTCCGACATCGACTGGATCGCCGCGGGGAACAAAAACAGATCGTCGGCATTCTGAATCTCATCGCGTTCCGCATAAATCTCAAACTGTAGCCACGAAAGATGCCTGTGCAGGCTGTCGAACGCCTCATTAAGCATTTCCGGTTTATACGCAGTTTCGAGTGAAGCGGAATTGGACCAGCCAAACATCTGCGTATGCAGTCTTTCCGGAAGCTGCCGGCAGAAACTGTTGAAGCCCGTGATCTCATCGCATTTAGTGACGAGAATGTAGACGGGTAAGCGCATACCCAAAATCTTTTGGGCCTGCCAGAGTTTCTTGTAGAGGCAATGCGCCTTTTGCTCCAGGCGGTTCCGGCGTTCGTGGTCCAACTCACCCTCGTTCAGTAGATCCATGCACGAGATCGTCAGGACGAGGCCGTCGAGCGGGCGCTGCGGCCGGTGCTTCTGCAACAACCGCAGGATCGTGTTCCAGCCGCGGTGATTCGCGGTGCCGTCATGACGCAGCACGAAATCTCCGGCAACGTCTATGACAACACCCTGGTCAAAGAGGTACCAATTCAGGCGCCGATTTTTTTCAATCAGCTCGTTGACCTGGATATCAAGACCGTTGCTCTCGAGCAGCGACGTCTTTCCGGATTTGGACTCACCCGCCAGCACGTACCACGGAGCGCGATACCGATAGTCGCGGCCGGTTACGTACGTCTTGAGTGTTCGTAGAGCGCGACGGAAGGATGTGCGCAGTTCGATGTCCGCGGTGTGTTGCAGGAAGTTGGTACCGGAGGATTCTTTCTTCTCGGGTTCAACATTGGCGGAGGGCTCGACGACAAATGAGACTTTGCGCGACCGCCTGATCACCAGATAAAGAAATACCGCGGTGCCTGCCAGCAGTAAGAAAATCGCAATCAGTATCAGTAAGACGATGGGGGCCGTCATGATTACCTTTGCAGAGGATCAGTTAGTTGGCGGCGGAAGCGAGTCCAACCGTTTCTTTATGTCGAGGATCTGTTGGTTCGTGTAGTCGACCCGAGACGTCAGCTTCATCCAGATTCCGTGCGACACAGCGACATAAGCCACCACGACGAAAGCAAGAACCGCCAGCCACACTCGTGGGTTAGTAAGTTTTTTCCTCTTCTCAGTTCGTAAATTCTTGACGTAAGAATCAGGGAAAGCGATTTTCGCGTCGCCTTTCAAATCCTGCGGCTGGCGAAAGACAAAAGCGAACAACTCCTGTCGATACCGTCGCAGTCGTCCGTGATCGTTCAGTCCGTGGTACTTGCCGCGGAAGCCAAGTGACAACGTGGTCAGGTACACGGCGGCCAAACTCTTGTCGCCCGGATCGCGATCGCGCAAAAGACGGTCCAACTTGTCGAAGAACAGTTCGCCGGCGATATGCGACTGAAAGAGCGCCTCCTCCAGCAGGTTCGACGCCCACGCTCGTTTGCCTTCCCAGTTCAGGTGAATGAAAACGTCGTCGGCGAAAGCCGCCATCACGTATTGGGCCTCGAAATAGTTATCGGTAGGTTTACCGGCAACGCGCAGGATCTGAAGGGCATTGCGGCGGAAGAGCGCGATCAGGTTTTGCCAAACCAGCAGCGCAAGTTTCGACTGTTCGGGAGATGGTTCACGTTCGGAATCAACCATGCCGCGCACGGCGAGAGACGTGAGCTTTTCGCTTCCGGTAAAGCTCTGTAGCAGAGCCGGATCGATGTTTGGAAGTTGGCCCGTAACCTTATCGACCGCGTGGCCGTTGCCATTGGCGGGTGTTTCCTGCAAAGCGACTTCGGTCACGGGGAGCTCGCTGTCTTTGATCAACTGCTTGAGACGAATGATCTCCGAGTAGAACTCGCGAAATTGCGTTAGCAGAAATGATTCGTTTGATTGGCTCGC
>DATNCH010000003.1:0-23256 GCA_035571655.1 Pyrinomonadaceae bacterium | reverse complement strand
CACTGTGTTTGAACCCGAAGTACCGTAGACAAATCGGACCAGTTCGCCCGCGCTTGCGGCGTTATGAAGCGGGCGCGTCGAAGTCGCAGGACTTATGAAGTTGCCGAAGTCGCGTGACGCAAGGAATTCGGTGAAGTTGTTATAGCCTACGGGAAGAATTGGCGCATTGGCGTTGAATTCCCGCCAGAGATGTATGCCGCGCGTGAACGTGAAGTTTGCTTCAACGGAATAACGACGGCCCAGATCGCGTTCGACGCCGGCGTTGACTTGGTAGCTCTCTGGAATTCTCAAGGCTGGATCGAGACGACGCGAAAAGTCTGTATTCAACACACCAAACTCACGCACCAGATTCGAGTTAGCACTCAGCATTTCCGGAAAGTGAAGGTTCGCTGCGATGAAGGCGCGTCGCTGCTCGGCGGTCATCACTTTGCCGGTCAGTGGATCGCGCAGGAGATTTGTGTCGAAGAAGAGTTGCTGCTTGCCGAGTGTGAAATCGTCGATCGTTCGCAGCAAAGGTCGATTGAAAAAGATCCCGGCACCGAAGCGCAGAGCGAGCTTGCCGGAGTCGAACGGGCTGTAGGCGACAGAGAAGCGCGGACCGAGATTGTCACGGTCGTGAAGAATCGTTTCGTACTCGTAGCGCAAGCCGTAATTCAAAAGCAGTTGCGGCAGGATCTGCCACTCATCCTGGACGAAGAAGCCTGAGTAGAGATTTTTCTGGGTCGACGAGCTTTGAAAGTTCTGCCTGAAGCGACTCGGAATGCCGGCAAGGAAATCTCCGGCGCTCGCGAAGTTGAATGTGCCGGTGAGATCTGACAGATCGATGAAGGTTGAACGCACGTGATGAACGTCCACACCGGATTTCAGCGAATGGTTTCCGCTTACAAATGTGAGGACGTTCTGTAACTGCACGCGATCTTCACGCCGGTCGCTGCCGCCCGCAGTCGATGAGCCTGCGACCAGCGTCCCGGAAAGCAATGGGTCGTGGAAGCTGATGAGTACGACCGGCTTATTTCCGCCGCGAGCTTCGAACGCAGGCGCCAGGTGCGAGTATTGAAAGCGCAGTTGATTTACTGTTCGCTCGGAGAAAATGAACGTATCAGAGAACGAGATCGCATCTGAGTTGCGTTTTCTTCCCTGAAGCGAGTCTGCCAGCCGGTTTCCTCCTCCAAACTGTCTCAAATTTTTTAGTCGCCCAGCCTGGTAAACGATCGCAGCGTTGTGCATCGCTCCAAACTGGTGATCCACACGCGCTGTGAGGCTCGTGTTTTTCAGAGGCGTGCTGACGGAGGAAATGAACGGCGCAATCTCGGCAGCCAGGCTTGGCTCTTCCACATCTTCGAGCCGGCTGCGATCAGGATGTGTTGGAGAAGGCAATGGAAACGCTGCGTTCTGCTTGAGCGGAACCAGAGTGTCGATCAACGCGCTATCGAGAACCTGATCCCGTTCATAGGAGACAAAGAAAACGGATTCTTTTGCAGGCAGCGGTCCGCCGAGCGTGACTCCTGCGACGTGTTCCTGCAAAGGCAGCCGCGGAATTCCCAGCGAATTGTTTCTGAATGTATTTGCGTTGAGCGCTTCGTCGCGGAAAAAGTAACTTCCGCGGCCGTGAAACTGCTGTGAGCCACTGCGCGTCCTCAAATTCACACGACCGCCGGACGCACGGCCATACTCCGCCGAGAACTGATTCGTGATCACCTGCACTTCAGCAATCGCTTCGAGCGAAGGCAGGAAACGTTCGCGAGCCGCGCGATCGTCGTTGTTATCCAGCCCGTCGATGGTCATGTTGTTCGAATAAGCGGGCGCGCCGGCAAGCGAGAACATACCAGCTTCTTCAGGCGTGCTTGCTGGATTGCTGTTGCGATCCTCGGCGAGATCGCGCGTGGAGAGTGGCTCTTCAGTGACGCCGGGAAGCGTAAAGATCAGATCGAGCGCCGAGCGAGTGTTGACGGGTAAGAGTTCGGTCTCGCGCGACGTCAGTGTCGCGCCCACGACTGTGCGTTTTGTGTCGACAACGGGCGTGTCTGCCGTTGCGATAACAACAGGCTCGACGACGACGCTCGACGGAATCAGCGTCGCATCAAACTGAAGACTCTGGCCGGAAGCAGTTGCGACGTTTGTTATCTCCTGAGCCGCAAATCCGGGAAATGCGACGCGAATAACGTACACGCCGGGTTCGAGCTGGATCAGACGATAACGGCCGTCCGCGTCAGTTGTCGTCGTGCGTGTTAGACCAGTCTTGAGCAGCTTGGCCTGAACTTCCGCTCCCGGAAGCACGGCCGCGTTCTGGTCCATGACGCGCCCCGCGATCGTGACGGTGTCGAGATCCTGTGCGTAAACGTGTTGAAAGTTGAAAGTGAATAGAAGAATAGTGAGAAGTGTGAGACGTGAGGTCATTTTTCGTTGCTCCTTGTGAGGTTTTTACTGCGGCAGCAACTCTAACACAAAAGCCTTAGACAGGATTTATTAATCCTGTCTAATGTTTTACCCGGCGGCGCAGCGCGGCGGCGCGTGTGAATGGAACGAGAGCGTCGCTGCCTTCCGGCGCCGGATCGAAGCTCGTCAGTTCCTCCGCGTGCGACTGCAAATACTGGAAGAACCGCTCAAACTCCTGCTGCATCGCGTCCATCTTCTCGCGCATGTTGAGAATGATCTCCACCCCCGCGAGATTCACTCCCAAGTCGCGCGTCAACGAAAGAATGAGCTCCAGCCGCTCGAGATCCGGATCCGTGTAGAGACGCGTGTTCCCCTCCGACCGCGACGGCTTCAACAAACCTTCACGCTCATACAATCTCAACGTCTGCGGATGAATGCCGTACTGATCCGCAACCGCACTGATCGTGTAGGTTTTAGGTTTCCTGCCGCTCACTCCAACCCCATCTCGACGCGCGGGTTTGTCGAATTCAACTTCGAATACTCGCGCAGTAACTCTTTCGTCTCTTCCGAAATCACCTTCGGCAACGTTACTTGCACTTCTACAAACTGATGTCCCTTCGCACCAGGATTGCGCAACGACGGCGCACCACGATCGCGCAGACGAAACTTCTGACCCGATTGCGTTCCCGGCGGAATGCGCAACTGAGTTTTTCCGTCAACAGTCGGCACTTCGATCTTCGCGCCGAGCGCCGCCTCCGGCACCGTGATCGGAACCGTGACGTAGATGTTGTCGCCCTTGCGCGTGAAATACTTGTGCTGACCAACGTTCGTGATGATGTGCAGATCACCTGCGGGCGCACCGAGACGTCCGCCCTGGCCTTTTCCGGGAATCTTCACGCGCGAGCCAGTATCAACCCCGGCGGGAATGCGGACTTTCACCGTCTCAGACTTATTCGTCGTGCCCTTGCCATGACAGAGTGAACATGGAGCTCGTCTTCGTCCCGTCCCACCACAATCCGGACACTCCTGCGCAAAACGCAACCTGCCGCCCGCTCGTTGCACCTGCCCCGAACCTTTGCACGTCGAACAAACAACAACAGGCCCGCCAATGTCGCCAGCGCCATTGCAGCGCGAACACTGCTCAGACCGGTTGACAGTAATATTGGTCGTGAGTCCTTTGATCGCTTCTTCGAACGAGAGACTCAAAGGCATCTCGATGTCAGCGCCGCGTTGAGGTTGCGGACGCGGCGGTTCTTTCTCTTTCGCAGCACCGCCACCGAAGAGATCGGCGAAGATATCGCGAAAACTGGTGCCACCGCCTCCCGGCGTCGAGGAGGCGCTGCCCCAGTCAAAACCAGTGAAATCAAAACCCGGAGGAGTACGACTGCCGCTCGATGGACCAGCACCTCTCGCATGCGCGTCGGCGAGATTTTCAGAGTACTGCCCAAAACGATCGTAGACGCTTCGCTTCTTCGGATCGGAAAGCACGTCGTGCGCTTCCGACATCAGTTTGAAGCGTTCCTCGGCGGTTTTATCGCCCGGATTCACATCAGGGTGATACTTGCGCGCCAAGCGCCGGTAAGCCTTCTTGATCTCATCGGGCTTGGCGTCGCGCTTGATGCCGAGTATCTCGTAATAATCCTGCTTGTTAGCCATTTACCACTCAACGTTAGTCCACAAAAAAGCACAAAAAGCGCAAATGATTAACTGAGCTTTCTGTGCCTTTTGTGGCAACGCTTACTTGTTTTCGTCTACATCCACGTACTCGGCGTCGATGACATTGTCCTCACCCGACGTACCCGTGGATGACGCACCCGCAGCCGACGCTTGATCGCCAGTCTCAGTTCCCGCTCCTGGCGGTGGCGCCTGCTGGTAAAGCGCTTCGGCCAATTTGTGAGATGCAGTTTGCAGTTGATTGAACGCCTCGTTCAGTCTCTCCACACCGCCTTCCGCCAACGCTTTCTTCGCCTCGGCGATTGCCGACTCGACGTCAGGCGCAACCGCTGCGACTTTCTCACGATTGTCCGCAAGCGTCTTCTCCATCTGGTAGACCAGACCATCGAGACGATTGCGAGCCTCGATCTCCTCTCGCTTGCGCGTGTCTTCAGCAGAGTGGGATTCGGCATCCTTCATCATCCGGTCGATCTCGTCCTTCGACAGACCGGACGAAGCCGTGATCGTGATCTTCTGCTCACGACCAGTTCCCATGTCCTTCGCCGAGACGTTCACGATGCCGTTGGCGTCGAGGTCGAACGTAACTTCCACTTGCGGCATGCCGCGCGGTGCCGGTGGAATACCGACGAGGTGAAACTTACCAAGCGTACGATTGTCGCTGGCCATCGGCCGCTCGCCCTGAAGCACGTGAACTTCAACCGACGTCTGATTGTCAGAAGCCGTTGAGAAGATCTCCGACTTCCGCGTTGGGATCGTCGTGTTTCTCTCGATCAACTTCGTGAACACGCCACCGAGCGTCTCGATTCCGAGGCTGAGCGGCGTAACGTCGAGCAAAAGGATGTCAGTCTTCTCACCTGAAAGAACACCCGCCTGCACCGCTGCGCCAATCGCAACCACTTCGTCAGGATTCACGCTCTTGTTTGGCTCTTTGCCAAACATTTCTTTCACGATCTCCTGAACCTTCGGGATTCGCGTCGAACCACCAACGAGCACGACTTCGTCAATCTTCTTCGCATCCACGCCGGCATCCTTCAATGCCGTTTCAACTGGACCACGGAGTCGCGACAGGATCGGGTCGACCAACTGCTCGAAGCGCGCACGCGTGAGTTTCATTGCGAGGTGCTTCGGACCGGACTGATCCGCTGTCACGAACGGCAGGTTCACTTCGGTTTCCATCGTGCTGGAAAGCTCGATCTTCGCCTTTTCAGCAGCTTCTTTCAGACGCTGCAAAGCCATCTTGTCGTTCGAAAGGTCGATACCCTGATCTTTCTTGAACTCTTCGATGATCCATTCGATCAGTCGTTCGTCGATATCGTCACCACCGAGATGCGTATCGCCGTTGGTCGACTTAACTTCGACAACGCCTTCTCCGACTTCGAGGATCGACACGTCGAACGTGCCGCCGCCGAAGTCAAACACGGCGATCGTTTCGTCTTTCTTCTTGTCGAGTCCGTAGGCAAGCGCCGCGGCGGTCGGCTCGTTCACGATACGCATCACTTCGAGCCCCGCGATCTTGCCGGCGTCTTTCGTTGCCTGTCGCTGCGAGTCGTTGAAGTAGGCGGGAACCGTGATCACGGCCTTGTCGACCTTCTGACCGAGATAGTCTTCAGCCGACTGCTTCATCTTTTGCAGGATGATCGCCGAGATCTCGGGCGGACTCCATTCCTTGCCGCCGGCGCCAATGCGCACGTCGCCGTTGCCCGCGCCCTGCACCTTGTACGGGACTTGTTTGATTTCTTCAGTAACTTCGTTATAGCGACGTCCCATAAATCGCTTGATTGAATAGACAGTATTTTCGGGATTGGTTACCGCCTGTCGTTTGGCAACCTGACCAACGAGTCGACTGCCGTCCTTGGTGAAAGCCACGACCGATGGCGTGGTGCGGCCACCTTCGGAGTTGGTGATTACAGTGGGCTCGCCACCCTCCATCACCGCGACGACCGAGTTGGTTGTACCCAGGTCAATTCCAATAATCTTGCTCATCTTTTCGTCTCCAAAACCTTCCTTGATTAACATTTTGACCCAGCGCTGAACCGCGCTCGGTGCTCTATGAGGCGCCCCCTCACCTTGAACGCTCGCTCAATATAATAGTTGAGTGCGTTCCTGTCAACTTTATTTGAGTGTGTTTGATTCGTTAACGGCGGTCTTCGTTTACCAGTTTGGAGACGAAAAAGACGTAGTGGGCGCCGGAGAGTACTGAAAAGGCGAAGACGATGGTGTAGATAGTCGGGAGGTAGTAGCCGGTGCCGTAAGGGAAGCTGGCGGCAAAGATAATGGCCGTTATTGCAGCGATTTGGACGGTGGTGTTGATTTTCCCGAGCATAGAGGGTCGAAAGCCACGAAAGCCTGTCACGATGTTGATTGCCGCCGCGCCCACGAGGATAAAAACGTCGCGGCTAATCACCGCCACGGTCACCCAAAAAGGAACCGGGAGGTGCGAGGGCACCGGCTGTGGAAAAACCGACCTCATCGACAATACGACGAAAGAAGTGACCAGCATCAGCTTGTCCGCAATGGGATCGAGGATGGTTCCGAGTTGCGACTTTTGATTGAACCGGCGTGCCAGCAGTCCATCCAAACCGTCGGTGACGCCGGCCAGGATGAAAACGAACAGCGCGAGTAGGAATCGTTGGTAAAAAAGCAGCGAGACGAAGACCGGAATCAAAACCATCCGGAACACTGTCAGAAGGTTGGGAACAGTAATGATGCGGGAGGACATTTTTCCTGCGTGATTTAAGCCGCAGATTTTCGCAGATGAACGCCGATCAGCTACTACGGAGTTCTAATAAAGAGATTTCAGGAGGGCATCCGTACCTGATGGGTAGTACAACGGTTCCTAAACCGCGATTGACGTAAATCTGCGTATTTCCGAGGCGACCGAGACCTTTCAACAGACGTTTCCGGGCCCCGCGCAACGTGCTTCGTTCGCCCCTGATCGCAACTTGCCCGCCGTGGGTATGCCCGCTCAGCACCAGATCGACCGAAGCCCGAGCGGCGCGCCGGAGAACTATTGGATTATGTGCTAAAACGAGCTTCATCTCGTCACGACGCGCGCCCGCGAGTGCCAGCGACAAATCTTCCAGGCCCACCATCGTATCGTCGACGCCTGCCAGCCAGAAGGCGTCGCCGTCCTTTTCAAAGTGCATGCCTTCGTTTATCAGAACCGCTATGCCTTCCGCGCGAAAGAGATCGGTTATTAGCGCAGCATCCACCCAGTGATCGTGATTACCGAGCACGGCATACACGCCGAACCGCGCTTTTAACCGCCCTAACATCTCCGCGCAAGGAGCGGCGTAATGTCGCTCTTTGGAGATGTAATCTCCGGTCAGCGCGATGATGTCCGGCTGGAGCCTGTTTGCAGTCTCCACGGCCTGCTCGATCTGTTCGCGGCTTGAAAAAGGGCCGTGATGGATATCGGAAAGCTGCACTATGCGGAAGCCATCGAAGGCTTTCGGTAGGCGGTTCAGTTGGATTCGGTGATGTTCGATGCTGAGCATGTAGGGCTCGGTGAGAGCCGCACGAGCAACATGCGTCAGGCTAAGAGCAAGAGAACGCAACGGGGTTTCAGGTCGTTTCGAACCGCCAATGGGCGCGACACGTCTACGTTGGTTCCATCGAATTGGAGTCGCCATGGTTGTGCAGTTTGGATGGCGCCAACCTGCCGGGAGAGCGCCTGGGTGGGGCGCATTATAGAGACCAAAGCCCAGGGACGCAACTCGGGAAGGCTAATTAAAATCAGCTCTGGAAGTTAAACAGTATGTCATAATCGGCCCGTATTCCCTGAAAACCTGCATGAAACGCACTGCTTTCAGCCTCGCTGCCAGTCTGTTTTTTATTCCTACTATTTCCGTCAGGGCGGCCAGTGAAAGTGGCGCGAGTGATCACGGGCTCGATCCGAGTGTTCTGATCGGTGTGGCGGTCATGCTTGTGACCGCAAAGATCGCGGGCGAGTTGTTCGAGCGAATCGGGCAACCGGCCGTTTTGGGCGAACTCTGTGCCGGGATTCTGCTCGGCAACCTGGTGATATTCGGTTTCAGCGGCGTCGAACCTCTCAAAACCAACACGACTATCGCGGCACTCGCCGAGCTCGGCGTGATCATTCTCTTGTTCGAAGTCGGTCTTGAATCCGATTTGCGAGAGATGATCGAAGTCGGCTGGTCGTCGCTGCTAGTCGCTGTTCTGGGCGTGATTGCGCCGTTCATTCTCGGATGGGGAGTCGCAGCATACTTCTTACCAAACGAACACGTGCTCGGCCACATCTTCATCGGCGCCGTTTTGTGTGCGACGAGTGTCGGAATCACCGCACGCGTCTTCAAAGATCTCAACAAGCTCGCCACGCGTGAGGCACGCATCATTCTCGGCGCCGCGGTGATCGACGATGTGCTCGGACTGTTGATTCTCGCGATCATGGCGGGCGCGATTCGGGCCGCTGGCGACGGTGGGACGTTGGCGATAGTCGATATCGCTGGTATCGCGTTCAAGTCGGTCGCGTTCCTCGTTGGATCGATCGTCGTAGGGCACTTCATGATGCCGCGAATGCTTCGTGGTGCAGGTCGTTTTGAGTCGCGAGGTGTTTTGCTGACGCTCGGCATCTCATTTTGCCTCGTGCTCGCGTGGGCCGCTGCCGAGGTTGGACTGGCTCCGATCGTCGGTGCGTTCGCAGCCGGATTGATCCTCGACGAAGTGCATTACAAACCGACCGGCGGGCGAACGGAACGCGACCTCAACGATCTCCTGCAACCGGTGAGCACAGTGCTGGTGCCGATATTTTTTGTACTGATGGGATTGAAGGTTGACTTGAGACTGTTCACTCGCCTCGACATTCTTGGATTTGCAACCGTTCTTACGTTAGCTGCGATTGTCGGTAAACAGATCTGCGCGCTGGGCATCGTCGAACGAGGCATCAATCGTTTGGCAGTCGGCGTCGGAATGATTCCGCGCGGCGAGGTGGGTCTGATCTTCGCGGGAATTGGTGCAACGCTGATGCTGCCGTCGACGACGGGTGTCAGCGAGCCTGTTATCAACTCGGCGGTTTTTGGCGCAGTTGTTATCATGGTCATCGTTACTACATTGATAACACCGCTCGCATTGAAGTGGGCGCTGGGGCGAAAGAGCAGACGCAAACGGGAGGGTTAGGACCATGGGAACAAGGAAGGCTCAACACAAGGTTGGCACACCAGCAAAACCGCGAGGACAGCAGACTGGTTTTGCAGGTAATCCGGATCAGAATCGCGAGCAAATGAGCAAAACGCCTGCGTTGCGAGGTCGTTTGAAGAAGACTAATAAGATGTTCGGTGACGCCTCGGAACAACACACCGGCGGCAGTGCAGTTACTCCGAGCGCGAATTCACCCTCGACAGTAGTAAAAACAGCCACAAAAAGGCACAAGAAGAACATCGCCTGATTTATCGCTTTTTGTGCTTCTATGCGGCTTTAACAAGCCAACCAAAACAAGAAACTCGTGTCTATGTGACTGTGACCGACAGCGACAGTGACCTGATCAGACGCGCGCAAGCGGACGACCTCGACGCCTTTTGTCTGCTCGCCGAACGTTACGCACGCCGGATTCATCTGCTTGCATTTCACTATTGCCGCAACGCCCAGGACGCAGAAGATCTGTCGCAGGATGTTTGGCTCAAAGCGTATCAGGCAATGCGGTCCTTCAGATCTGATTCCTCTTTCTATACCTGGTTACGCCGCATCACGATCAACGCTTTTCTGAATCACCGGCGTTCGAGTTTATTTCGCCGGAACGGACAAACCACCACGGTCCAACTCATACAAATTGATGCCGAAACGTTTGAGATGCCGCTCGAGTCTCGATCAACCTCGCCTGAGAACATTTACAACAAGTTACTTTTTGAAAACGTCGTAGATGCGTTGGCGGAATTGACACCGCAGCAACGACTCGCGTTCCTGCTGCGACATTACGAGGGAATGTCGTACGAAGAAATCGCCGGCGCAATGAAGTGTTCGACGGGAACGGTGAAGAAGGGCGTGTCGCGCGCGATCGTCAAGCTGCGCGCAAAGCTTTCACCAGACTCCGACCGGCCCGAAGCTCTCACAAACCTCGCCAATGAATACCTGGGTGAATACTGAACGGAGTTTTGCAATGCACGATTGCACGGAAACGAAAGAGCAAATAACCGAGTTTGTCCTGGACGGAGCGGATCGCCGTCCGGATGAAGTCTTGTTGGCAGAGTTGCGCGCGTGTTCTGAATGTCGCGAAGAATTCAACGCGCTCAACGCGACTCTGCGTGTCACAACAAGACTGCGAGAGACTGCCGCGCCCGCGGAAAGTTACTGGGTTGGCTATCACGCTAGACTCCGGCAACAGGTCGAAGATCTGGCGGCAGCGTCTCGCGCAAAGGCGCAAAGGCGCAAAGAAAAACTGGCGTTCTCCTTTGCGTCTTTGCGCCTTTGCGTGAGAGCTTCAGTACGGGTTCCAGTACCCGTGATTGCCTTGATCCTGGCCGCATTCGCTGTGTTCGCAGTTCTCGCGGCTCGAAAGCCCGCAGTTCCGAGTCCGGTGATCGTTCACGTGCCAGTTGCAACGCCGCTGGTCCAGGAAAAACCGGTGGAAAAGATACTTACGCGAGTTGTTTATCGCGACAGAAGATCGCCCGCTCGCACTTCGAAACGACTTGCCGATCCTGCAAACGTCGAAAGCACTTTCGCCAAGTCGCAAAAACCAAACGCGGAGATCCCTGCGGCCCTGCTCGGATTCAAACCGACTGACGAGGTAAAACTCACGATCATCAAAGGAGGCTCCCAGAATGAGAAGTAAAATCTGGATCCTTCTGGTTTGTGTGCACTGCCTGGCGTTTGCGGCCTCGGCGCAGCAGAGTCCGGCGAAGCGGCAACTGGTGCTGCAACTGTCGAACGGCGGTTTTGTTGGTTTCAGAAGTGAAACGTCGTCGCCGGCAAGCACAACCCTGCCGAACGCGAACGCGCTTGCCGCTTTGCTCTACTCACGAGCATTCGCCGGCGACAATCGAATCATTCACCGAGTCTTAACCGATGCACAGCAAAACGTCGTGTTTGGTTACGACCTTTCAATCACCGCCGATCCGGTTACGAAGAAATTCAGCCTGGCCGTTCTGCCTGCTGATGAAACGTTTCGTCAGAGCTTCTTAAAAGACTTCACCCCACTACAAGCCAGGGGCGCGTTTGCGACGTTCCCCAAATCGACCACTCCACAAACGCTCGATGATGGCGATGCCGTTTCGCTCGAACTGCTCGTCAACCAGGAATCGGGCGTGAAGATCGTCGATGTTGTGAGCGTCACTTTCGATCGCTCTCGATTGCGCGAGACTGATTTGGAGTCAGCTCCCAGGGATTTCACGCTCGATGTTGTCGCACTCGCTGTGAAGAACTACAGTCTGTCGATCAATGGAACTCTCGTGAACAAGAGCAAGTCGAGTTTCGGCGCATCGGGAGCGCTCTTATGGTTCTACATACCCGACCGCGGGCGTTTTATTTTTTCACTCGTACCGCGTGAGGGATATCAGTTCGAGAAGATCGCAGTGCTCAACGAAAACAAGATCGAATTCACAGTGAATGGCGAACGCTATGAATGGGTCTCAGGAGATCCGATTCTGCCGAATGGCGGATCCTGGTATATCTGGGTGCTGCGCGACACCAACTACACGCCACTCTTTCCTTCCGAAACACCTCAGCCGAAGACGGCGTTGAAGAAGGGTTCCAACGTGCTCGATAAGCTCGAAGGAGTGTTGACCAACCAGGGCGTTGTGCTCACGCTCGGTTCGCCGTTATACAGTAAAGGCAATACGAATACGGTTGTTCCTCAACGCGTGATGATAGGCGGCGCCGACCGCATGGAAAATCTTTTGCCGAAGAGTCCCTAAGCCAACGGCGATAAGATAGACGCCGCGTCCGTAATTCCGTCTCCCACTTTCTTCAGTAACTGAGTCGTCAGTCTCAGCAATCTCATTTGGCTGAGATCGGGATAAGTGTGTGTTTTTCAACCAACCAAGGAGAGCATATGAAGAAGACTTGTTTCGTGGCAGCAGTCGTGGTTTTGCTGGTGCAATCGCAGGCGTTTTCGCAATCACACGAAGTGCCGAAGTATGAAGTCGCCGCAGAGTTCACGACGTTCGAGCGAGATAATGACTACAGCGGGCAAAGGACGGAGCCCGGATTCGGCGGTCGCTTTACTTACAACATCAATCGGATTTTCAGTGTTGAAGGCGCTGGCTATTTCTTCCCGAAGCGATGTTTTGATTGTGTGAACCCCGGCCGCGTGACTGAGGTGCTCGGT
The DNA here is from genome assembly GCA_035571655.1 of Pyrinomonadaceae bacterium. Classification (GTDB taxonomy): domain Bacteria; phylum Acidobacteriota; class Blastocatellia; order Pyrinomonadales; family Pyrinomonadaceae; genus PSRF01. The sequence goes on along the minus strand of DATNCH010000003.1, from coordinate 10,925 downwards.
GGTGTGAAGGTGGGCAAGCGGTTCGAGAATTGGGGAATCTTCGCGAAGGTTCGTCCGGGCGTGGTCAGTTTTTCACAGGGCGATTTCAACATTAGCGCCACTGGTGCGGGTGGAGCGTTCCCGTTTCAGTTTGAGAATATCCGCGTGAATGCATTTGCCACGGACGTGGGAGGCGTAGTCGAGTTCTATCCCTCAAAGCGGATCGTCACCCGGATCGATGCAGGTGACACGATGATGCATTTTGGACGAAGTGTTAGAAACCGGCTGGACTTCAATCCGGTAACGCAGGAGTTCTTTCTGTTTCCATTTGCCCGGCCGAGCCGGACGACGCACCACTTTCAGTTCGTGACGAGTGTGGGGTTTCGGTTTTGACAGGATTGGCAGGATTTTTCAGGATTTACAGGATTCATCTTGAAAAATCCTGTAAATCCTGTAAACGGCTTACTCGACTATCCACATGTCGCCGCTGTTAATGAGCTTCTCCAAACTTCCGGGCCCCGACTTCGCGATCGAAGCATCGATCTGGCCCACCAGCATTTCTTCGTACGTGGGTCGCTCGATCGCCCTGAAGATTCCGACTGGTTGCGGAAACTCAGGCTGCTCCATGCGCGCCAGCATGAACGCCACTGACGGATCGTTCAAATGGATATCGTGGACTAGCAGGTCGTTTTCAGTGATGCCGTTTTCGCCAATCGTCACAACTTCGGGATGGGCGCCGTTCATGCGAATACCTTTGTCGCGATTCTTACCGAAGATCATCGGCTTGGCATGCTCGAGGTAGAGCACGCGATCTGAACGAACGGTGCGTTCGGCGAAGTAGTCGAACGCGCCGTCGTTGAAGATGTTGCAGTTCTGATAGACCTCGATGAACGAGATGCCTTTGTGCTTCGCAGCCGCTTCAACCATCGTGCCGAGGTGTTTGACGTCGATGTCGATCGAGCGCGCGACGAAAGTCGACTCGCTCGCGATAGCCAGCGACAGCGGATTGATCGGGTAGTCGATCGTGCCTGAGGGCGTCGACTTCGTTCTCTTGCCAAACTCGGAAGTGGGGCTGTACTGGCCTTTCGTCAGACCATAAATACGGTTGTTGAAGAGAATATAATTGACGTCGAGATTGCGGCGGATCGCGTGAATGAAGTGGTTACCGCCAATCGACAGCGCGTCGCCGTCGCCCGTAATCACCCACACGCTCAGCTCGGGATTAGCACACTTGATACCGGTCGCCAATGCGGGCGCGCGACCATGAATGCTATGGAAGCCGTAGGTATTCATGTAATAAGGAAAGCGCGACGAGCAGCCGATGCCCGACACAAACACGATCTTCTCGCGCGGAATGCCGAGTTCGGGCATGACCTTCTGCACGTTGTTGAGAATGGCGTAGTCGCCGCAACCCGGACACCAACGCACTTCCTGATCGGAAACAAAATCCGCCTTTTTCAACTGTCCCGGCGGCGGTGCAATCCTGCCCGAGACGGCCGACCCCGAATCACTCTCCGCCGACACCACATCATGTCCATTACTCTGTGTACTCATTATTTCTCCTGAATAGGGCCACGCTTCTTTGTGGCTAATCACAAATACTCTTCAACCTTTCTGACGATCTCCCGGATCTGGAAGGGGCGGCCTTTGACTTTCGAGAAGGGGACCGCGTCCACCAAATACTTCGCACGGATCATCGTGCAGAGTTGGCCCAGGTTCATCTCGGGAATGATCACCGTTTCGAAACCGGAAAGCACTTCGCCCAAGTTTCGCGGGAACGGATTCAGATGGCGGAGGTGTGCTGCTGAAACGCTCTTGCCCTCGTTCTGCATCCTCTCCACTGCCGAAGCGATCGAACCGTAGGTCGAACCCCAGCCGAGCACCAAAACCTTTCCAGTCTTCTCGCCCATCACTTCAATCGGCGGGACGTCAGCCGCCGCGCGATCGATTTTTTCCTGGCGCAGCTTCACCATCAAGTGGTGGTTCTCAGGATCGTAATTGACGTTCCCTGTGATGTGCTGTTTCTCGATGCCGCCGATGCGATGTTCGAGGCCCGGTGTTCCCGGCAGCGCGAACGGGCGCGCGAGTGTCTCTTCGTCGCGAGCGTATGGCATGAACGTCGCCGGATCCGTCGCGAATGTGACGTTGATCTTCGGCAGCGAGTTGATCTCCGGAATCGCCCAAGGTTCGGCGCCGTTCGCGAGATAACCGTCCGAAAGATAAAACACCGGCGACATGTATTTGAACGCAAGCCTCACGGCTTCGATCGCCATGTGGAAACAATCGGCGGGAGTTGCCGGAGCGACTACGATCGCCGGGCACTCGCCGTTTCGGCCCCAAACAGCCTGAAACAGGTCTGCTTGTTCTGTCTTGGTCGGCAGTCCGGTTGATGGTCCACCACGCTGAACGTTGACGATCACCAACGGCAGTTCGGTCATCACCGCGAGGCCGATGGCTTCCTGTTTCAGCGCCACGCCCGGTCCGGATGTTCCTGTTAATCCGACATGTCCTGCGAAGCTTGCTCCGATAGCCGCACAAACGGCTGCGATCTCGTCTTCAGCTTGAAACGTCTTGACTCCGAAAGTCTTGTGACGTGAAAGCTCGTGCAAGATGTCAGACGCGGGCGTGATCGGGTACGAGCCATAAAACAATGGACGCCCGGCGAGTTGCGATGCTGCGATGAAGCCGATCGCCGTCGCCTCATTACCAGTAATTTTCCGATACTTGCCGGGAGCAATCTTCGCCTTCTTGATCGTGTAGTGCGTCGTGAAGACTTCTGTCGTATCGGCAAAGTTGTAACCAGTCTTCAACGCGATCTCATTTGCTTTTGCCAGCTCCGGACTCTTTGCGAACTTGGCGTGGATCCAGTTCAGCGTGTTGTCCATCGGGCGATCGTAGAGCCAGTAGAGCACGCCGAGAGCGAAGAAGTTCTTCGACCGATCGATCTCCTTGCGCGACAGCTCGACGTTGCCTTTGAGCGCATTCATGTTGAGCGTCGAAATCGGCAGTTTATGCACGCGATAACCGGCGAGCGAATTGTCCTCGAGCGGGTTCGCTGCGTAATTCGCGTACTTCAGATTCTCGGGTGTAAAGCCATCGGTGTTGACGATGAGCGTGCCGCCGTCTTCGAGGTCGGGAAGGTTCACTTTCAATGCCGCCGGGTTCATCGCGACGAGCACGTTGGGTTGATCGCCCGGGGTCTTGATGTCCTGGCTGGAAAAGTTCAACTGAAAGCCGCTAACGCCTGGCAAGCTGCCGGCGGGAGCGCGAATTTCTGCGGGAAAATCCGGCAAAGTGGAGATGTCGTTGCCGACGACGGCCGACGTGTTCGTGAACTGCGTGCCCGTCAACTGCATACCGTCGCCAGAGTCGCCCGCGAAGCGAATGGTTACGGTTTCGACTTCCTCGAGCTGCTTGTCAAGGTGCGCAACAGGGGGTTCTATCAAAGTGCTCATTTGTTATCATTAAAACCTTTCCGAGAGTAATCAAAGGTAGTATAGGACAAATCGGCGGTAGAAGTCTTATACGACCTATTTTAATGCCGCAAGTTCTTTGTCGTAAGGCGACATCGCGGCTAGTTTCGCGATGATTTCCGGGAGAACACTGAGCGTCGTCTCAATCTCAGCTTCGGTGTTATAGCGCCCGAGTGAAAAGCGGATGGAGCCCTGTGCGGCAGTGTACGGAACGTTCATCGCGCGCAGGGTTGGTGATGATTCATGCGTCGTAGAGTGGCAGGCTGAGCCGGTGGAAACACAGATGCCGGCTTGATCGAGATGCATGAGGATGTTTTGTCCGTCGACGTATTCGAAAGAGATGTTTGAAGTATTCGGCAACCGCTTCGACCGATCGGCAGCGCCGTTGAGACGCGCGTTCGGAGTTTGTTTGAGAATCTCGTCTTCGAGACGATTACGCAGACGCTCGATACGCGCGTGGTCGTCGTCTTCACGCGCCAGACGGCACGCAGCACCGAGACCGACAATGTTTGGAACAGCAGATGTTCCCGCGCGGCGCCCTTGCTCCTGGCCGCCGCCAATGATCATCGGCGACAAAGAAATTCCTTTCCGGACGTAGAGCGCGCCGATGCCTTGCGGCGCGTGTAACTTGTGACCTGACAGCGCGAAGAGATCTACGTTTTCCAAGTCGATCGGGATCTTGCCGACCGCCTGCACACCGTCGACATGAAACGCTGCCTCAGAATTCTCATGAACAATTCGACCGATCTCCTGGATCGGAAATAACACGCCTGTTTCGTTGTTTGCGAGCATTGTCGAAACGAGCGCCGTGTCAGGTCGCAGAGCAGCGCGCAGCTCGTCAAGATCGAGCTCTCCGTTATGGTCCACTCCAAGCCACGTCACCTCGTAACCATCGTTTTCAAGTAACCGGCAGAGGTTTCGAACCGCTTCATGCTCGACCAGCGTCGTGACGATATGCTTCTTCTCGGGACGCGTGGCGAGAACGCCGCGGATGGCCCAGTTGTCTGATTCAGAACCACACGACGTAAAAACGATCTCACTCGTATCGCTTGCGCCAATCAAAGTCGCGACCTGCTCACGCGAGTCATCGATCGCTCGCTTCATCTCACGGCCGAGCGTGTGCGCTGAAGAGGGATTGCCGTACACGTCACTCAGAAAGGGATGCATCGCGTCGAGCACTTCGGGAGCGACGCGCGTGGTCGCGTTGTTATCGAGGTAAATCATTTGTCGCAAGTATCTCCTGAATCAACTGATGACACGATCCGCAGCCGCCGCCCGCGTTACAGGCGCTCGTCACTTCAGCAACTGTCGTGAGGCCGCGGGCCTGAATTTCACGTTCGATTGTACGCTCCGACACGAAGAAGCACGTACAGATCAGCGCCTCGTCACCCGCCCAATCGTCGCGCGCCGCATTGCTGAAATCGCGGATTGCGTCGAGCAACGCTTCGTGTGCGAGTCGAGCACACCGGGGATCCACGTCTGCCTGTTCCTGCTCGATCGTCGCCGCGGCCGCCGTTGTTAATCCTATCACTTGCTCGGTCAACAGCGACGCAGCCGCAACCAGATCGCTGCAGCCTGCCGCGCGGAATCTCGCTTGAGATATCGCATGTGTTTCGTCAACCTGGATCGAGAACCGCACGTGCGCGCCGCAGGCCAACGACGCCGAACGGCCGTCGAATCTCGGCTCATCCGCGTCGCCTACGTTGCGTGGGTTAAAGAAGTGATCTGTGCTCATCATCCGCGTTATCTGTGGCCAAAAATTTAACCACGGATTACACGGAAGAATACGGAGTTGCACAGATATTTCCAATCAGCTACGCTTGTTCGTTCATAATATGACTGAACTCAACGAACAACTGATCCTCGACGGCCTCCGGCAAATCAAGGACCCCGATCTGCACAAAGATATCGTAACGCTCGGGTTTATTAGGGACCTCCAGATCAACGGCGGCAACGTCTCTTTTCGAATCGTCCTGACCACTCCGGCGTGTCCGGTGAAGGCCGAAATGGAGAGCGCGGCGCGCGAAATCGTCGGCGCTTTGCCGGGAGTCACATCGGTGGCCGTAACGATGGATGCCGAAGTACCCAAAGGACGCGGCCTGGGCGAGAAGCTCGTGATCGAAGGAGTGCGAAACATAATCGCCGTCTCCTCGGGCAAGGGCGGTGTCGGCAAATCAACCGTCGCCGTGAACCTCGCGGTCTCGCTCGCGTTGGACGGAGCGCGCGTAGGTCTGATGGACGCGGACGTCTATGGTCCAAACGTCCCGATCATGCTCGGCGCGAGTGACGCGCGTCCGGAAGTCGACGTAAACAAGCTCGTGCCGATCGAAGCGTTCGGCGTGAAGTTCATGTCGATGGCGCTGCTGCAACCGGGCGATAAACCGATGATCGTACGCGGGCCGATCCTGCACGGCCTGGTGAAACAGTTTTTATCTGACGTGAAATGGGGCGAGCTCGATTATCTGATCGTCGACATGCCTCCGGGCACGGGCGACGTGCAGTTGTCACTCGCACAACTGGTTCCAGTGCAGGGCGCAGTGCTCGTCACCACGCCTCAGGACGTCGCGATTGCCGACGTGCGCCGGGCGTTGAGAATGTTTGAAACAGTGGCGATACCCGTGCTCGGCATCGTCGAGAACATGAGCTATTTCATCGCGCCCGACACCGGCACTCGCTACAACATCTTCGGCGAGGGTGGCGGACAGACGCTGGCGAAGAGGTACAGCGTGCCTTTCCTTGGGGCTGTTCCGTTGGGAATCGAGGTCCGCGAAGGCGGCGACAAAGGCATTCCCGTGGTCGTCGGTCACCCAGATTCACCGCAAGCGCAGGCGTTTCGACACGTTTCGGAGGAGGTAGCGCGGCAGGTGTCGATTGAGGCTATGAAGCCTGAACTTGTCGTTTTAGGTAAAGGGCAATAATATACGTCCAGAGTTTCACAAGCTAAGCTTGAACTCTGAAACTAAACATCATTTTGAGAGGGTTATAGACAATGTCAGCAACGCAAGCGCCTACCGTGGCACTCAACGTCACCGAATCGGCCGCAGGTGAGATCAAGAAATTTATGGCCGGCGAAGAGGGCCTGCCCGAGACTTCTGGGCTCCGCGTGAGAGTTGTACCCGGAGGTTGCTCTGGTTTTCAGTACAGCCTGAACATCGAAGAGCAATCGCGCGAAGGCGATTTCGTACTCGACGAAAAAGGCGTCCGCATGTTTATCGACATGTTCAGCGCTCAATACCTGAACGGCGTCGAGATCGATTACGTGACCGGTGTTATGGGTTCCGGCTTCACCTTCAAGAATCCAAACGCGACCGGAAGTTGCGGCTGCGGATCGTCGTTTACCGCGTAAGTTTTCCAGTAGTCATGAATTCAAACGGGAGACGGGAGCGATCCTGTCTCCTGTTTCTGTTTAGACAGGATTTACAGGATTTTTCAAGATTGCCGGATTCATCTACAACTGAGGGGAGCCAATTTACATGCCGAAGATCCAAGCAGAGACTGCGACTGGTTTGGTCGAAACCGAAGCACCGGAAGGAAAGAAACTCGTACTGACACTCGAAGATGCGGGCATAGATATTCTTCATCGCTGCGGCGGCAACGCGCGCTGCACAACCTGCCGGGTTGAAATTCTCGAGGGCGACGCTGGTGAAATGGGTGAGCTCGAACGAAACCGTCTTGCGATCGAAGCCGAACTCGAGCCGAATGTTCGTCTGTCGTGCCAGATTCGCGTCAAGAACGATCTGAAAGTTCGCGTGATCAACCAGGTAAGCGTGCGCGGTATCGATGCCGGCCCACGCCCGCTGGACGAATAGCTCCCTGGATTGCACAGCAGCTTGGTCTAGGTGTAATCTTCGCGAGTATTTCCAGGACACAAATCACGGAGGACCTATGCTAATTGATCATCTCCCCATCAGTCTGGCTATGTTTTCAGACGGCAGCGTGTTCAACGCCCCGGATCAGGTTGCACTGGCTCGCATCGTGCTGCGCTGGTTGCACTTTGTTGCGGGCGTAACCTGGATCGGCCTGCTCTACTTTTTCAACGTAGTGAACGTGCCGTTTCAAAAGGGCATTGATGCGGAGACGAAGAAGAAGGTCAATCCGGATCTGCTCGGGCGTGCGCTTTGGTACTTTCGCTGGGGCGCGGTAGTAACGGTGCTCGTTGGTCTAACTTACTACGCGATGTACATCCTCAGCCCCGACGTCAGAAACGCCAACGCTATCGGACGCGGCAACGTCAGTATCGCGTACGTGTTGATAATCTGGCTGCTGTATCCGATCGTGCTTTTCGCCATCGAGTTTCTGATTATCAAAAAAGTTCCGGCGTTGACGAAAGATGGGCGAGTGTTTGCGGTCGTCATGTTCCTGCTGGTGGCATTGTTTACCTATGGACTCATCAGCTTCTTCACGTCAGTACTGACGGTGAACGGCGAAAACTACGCCAGCAACAAAGCATATTCGATCGGCATCGGTGGAGCTTACGGCATTCTGATGCTGCTGAATGTTTGGGGCATCATCTGGCCCAACAACAAGCGCATCCTTGCAGCGACCGCTGGAACCGGTCCAGCCGCGCCACCCGAGCTCGCCCGCCAGGGTTTTCTCGCTTCGAGAACAAACGCATGGCTCTCGCTGCCGATGCTGTTCTTCATGGGCACATCGCACGGCGATTGGGTGATCCTCGGGCGTTAATCGTTATGCTGGCGCAGATAAACGCGGATCACATCCGCGTTTATCTGCGGAAATATTTCCTCTTCACACAATAAATCACCAGCCTCACAATGTATTTGCCACACTCCAGGGTCATATTCTCAACATCCCCAAAACTGAATAGGAGGTTTGTATGAGTTCAACCGGCCCTTATACCGCACGCCAGTTCAATCTCAGTGGACTTAAAGGGATTTCAGACCAAACACTGGAGATGCACTTCAAACTTTACGAAGGCTACGTAAAAGAAACCAACAACCTGACACAAAGGATCACGGAATTCATCAAAGACGGCAAAGTCGATCAGGAAGAGATGCCTGCTTACTCAGAACTAACGCGCCGCCTCGGTTTTGAGTACAACGGGATGGTCCTGCATGAATATTATTTCGACAATCTCGAACGCGGCGGTGGCACGGGCGATCCGGCGAAGTCGTCGGAGTTTGCAAGAGCCGCCGAAGCATCGTTTGGTAATTACGACATCTGGAAGGCAGATTTTGTCGGTATCGGAAAAATGAGAGGCGTTGGCTGGGCCATCTGCTATCAGAATCCAGCAAATGGCCGGCTCTCTAATCACTGGATCACTCTACATGAAACCGGAAACGTTGCCGGTTTCACGCCGATCCTGGTGATGGACGTTTGGGAACATGCGTTCCTGCTGGATTACAAACCAGCAGAAAGACCGAAATACATCGAAGCGTTCTTCTCGAACATCGCCTGGAACGCCGTTGAGAATCGGTTAGAGAAGATCACGGGCGTGCAATCCGCACGGGCGTAAGAACAGACGCGGAGATGGGGAGACACGGAGACGCGGAGATGTCTCCGCGTCTCCGCGTCTCCCCGTCTCCGTGTCACTTTTGCGGCAGCGGTGGTTTGCTCAAAGTGCAATCCACCGACAACGCCCGCAGGAAATTCAATACATCCTCACGCTGCTGGGGATCAATCTTGTGTGGCTGGAGGTTCTTCTTGTCCAAATACTGGTTCGGCTTGCCTCCCGCCAGCATGATATCGACCGCCTCCTCGAGTAGCTTCGCGCTTCCGTCATGAAAGTACGGTGCTGACTTCGCGATATCTCGCAATGTCGGCGTTTTGAAAGCGCCGGTGTCTTCCGGTTTTTTCGTAACCGTGAACCGCCCGACGTCCGGTTTTTCCTGGTCCATCCCGATCCCGACGTTGTGATACTGCTGATCGGTGAACAAAACTCCATCGTGGCAGTTGTTACATTTGATCGCCTGGAAAATATTCCAGCCGCGAATCGCACTCTGACTCATCGCGCTCTGGTCGCCGGCGCGGTAACGGTCCCACGCAGTGTTGCCGCTGATGATCGTTCGCTCGTAGGCGGCTATGGCCTTCATCATGTTCTCGGGCGTCGCGTCGCTCTGAAACACTTTTTGAAACTGCTCTTTGTATCCCTGCAATGCGTTTATCTTTGCAACGATCTCGCCCGTCTTCTCGCCGACGGCCATGTTCCCACCGGTCCATGCAGCCATGGCCTGCTTCTCGAGCGAGCCGCTGCGCCCGTCCCAGTAAAACTCTTTGTGATATCCGATGTTCCAAAGCGTCGGGCTGCTGCGCGCGAGTGTCTTGTTTCCTGGTCCAATCGCCTTTGGTAGACCATCCGTCAATCCCTTTTCACAGACGTGACACGAGTAACACGACCTTGAACCGTCGATGCTGAGCCGTTCGTCGAAAAACAACTGCCGGCCCAACGCGACTTTTTCCGGTGTCAGGGGGTTGTCTGCCGGGATCACCATCGCTTCGTATGTCGTGAGCTGCGCGGGAAGCGGCTGAATCTCCGGACTGAAAGCCTGAGTTGCCGGAACGGTGTTTCTCTGACAACCGACGATGAACGTAACGGCAACAACAAGCACGCCGAGGCTAATCAAGAAAAGGCGAAATTTTGTCGTACTCATAGAATTCCACACGGGATACAGCAGTGGCCCTCCATTCGTGTTTAGGTGGTCTATCGGCGGATTCTTACATCTGCGTCCGTGAAATGTCTAGACGGAATGTGTATTCTGCAAGCCGGCATGTACAGTTTGCGAAAGCAGTTTGGCCTCGTCGTATTTGCGCTGGTCCTTGCGTCGTCCGCGTGTTCCGGCAACAACGAAAACGCGCACACGACGGCGACGACGTTTGTTTCACCACCGCCGCGACAGGTGATCCGAGCTGAGTCGAGACAGGGGAAACAAGTACCGGCAAAGCCTGATGATCCGAAGTTGAAAGTCGATCCCGCTAAGCCGTTACTGATATTCAATCTTGCTAATGGCAAGACGTTTCGCGAGGGTGAAGAAGTCGTGATCGACTTCTCGCTCGCGAATGCAAAGTTGAAAGGCGATGGTGGCGAGTATCGCATTCGCTACATTGTTGACGATGATGATATGAAGTGGATCGATCGCTGGGAAGAGATCGTGCTGACTGGTTGGATCGCGGGCAAGCACACGATCCGCCTCGAATTGATTGGGCCTGATGGTTGGCCATATCGCAACGGCGACTACAACATCGTAACGCGCGAGATAACAGTCATTAAATGACAAATGAAAAATGACAAATGATTCTTTCAATCAGTTGGTGAAAGACGCCGCGGGCTGCACGCTCTGTCCCGCGATGTGTGGGCGCAGCGCCGTGTTAACGGAGCGCAACGGCTCGCCGGAAGCGCGTGTGATGTTCATTGGCGAGGCACCGGGAAGAAAAGGCGCCGATCGGACGCGCGTGCCTTTCTCAGGTGACCAGTCAGGTGCGAATCTCGATCGCTTTCTGGATTCGATCAAGTTGACT
>DATNCH010000002.1:0-7700 GCA_035571655.1 Pyrinomonadaceae bacterium | reverse complement strand
GAGTGGCAAGAGCGTCACGCTGCTTAGCCACAAAAAGGCACAAAAGTTACAAAAGATATGGCAATCTGTGCTGAATGGCTCGGATTGCAATTATCGGTGGCGGTATCGGTGGTTTGACTGCGGCACTCGCGCTTCAACAATCCGGTTTTCACTGTGAAGTCTTTGAACAGGCGCCTGCGCTGCACGACGTGGGGGCTGCGATCGCTATCTGGCCCAACGCCACTCGGATTCTTCAACATCTGAATCTCTTCGACAAGATCCTCGAGAGAGCGGGAGTGATGGAGGAGATACGCTGGGTGGACCAGAACGGCTGGTTGATCAACAGCATCTCGATTTCAGATCCGCAGTTCCCTGCCGTGGCCCTGCACCGGGCGGATTTACAAAACACTCTCTTGCATACGCTGAACCCGTCGTCGATCCATCTCGGATATGAATTAACAGATCAAACGCAGCGCGGCGATAAGATAGTCGCGACGTTTGCTAATGGTCACTCGACGGAAGCTGACTTTCTGATCGGGGCCGACGGCATTCACTCGCGCGTACGCGAACAATTTCTCAACGACGGTCCTCCCGTCGATCGCGGCTACGTCGTTTGGCGTGGAATATCGCCAACAACCCCGCCCGGCATCCCACCCGCAACAGCAATCGAGTTTCACGGACGCGGAAAACGATTTGGCGCCGGTTCAGTCGGCCTCGGACGTCTCGGCTGGTGGGCCACGGCGAATACTCCGCACACAGATGAACTTCGGCAATTATTCGAAGGCTGGCAGCGACCCGTGCTCGAGCTGATCGAAGCGACACCGCCGTCATCAATCCTAAAAACAATCGCTTCCGATCGCTTGCCAAGCCGCGTCTGGGGGCGAGGTCGAATGACGATGCTGGGCGACGCGATTCATCCAACGACACCCAACCTCGGCCAGGGTGGTTGCTTAGCGATGGAAGACGCGCTTGTGCTGGCGAGGTGTTTTGAAAAATACGGCGCTACGGAAGAGGCACTACGAAATTACGAGCAGCTTCGCTATAGACGCACCGCAGCACTCAGCAAATACTCGCGTTACTACGGCACCTTCGGACAGTGGGAAAATATCTGGGCCAGAGCGCTGCGCCGAACCGCGCTCGCCCTGGCCCCTGAAGCAGTCATGAAACGACTGATGCAAACAGTTTTTTATCCGCGGATCTACTTCGAACCAGGCGATCCCGACACGGCATTGCCCTCGATGTCGATGTAGGTGATCGGCGCGATGTTCGTCGCTTTCAAAGGAGCTTCGACCGACGATCGATCGCCGACGATCACGATTGCCAGGTGATTTAAATCGATGTACTTCTTCGCCACCCGCAGCAGATCTTCTTTCGTTACCGCGGAGACGTTCTTCGCATACGTCTGATAGAAATCTTCAGGCAGACCCTGTACGACGAGCGACGTGATCGCGCCGCTGATCGCACTGACCGAGGCGAAACGCTGTGGCAACCCCTGAATCAGATTCTCCTTCGCCGTCTGGATCTCTTCATCCGTTATCGGCTTCTCGCCAACAATCCCTTTCAGCTCTTTCATGAACTCGATCAACGCCGCGTCAGTCTTATCGGAAAAGATCGAGCCGCCCGCACGGAACGCGCCCGGTCCTTTGCCGTAGCTGAAACCGGAGTTCACGCCATAGCTGTAGCCCTTCTGCTCGCGAATGTTTGCATTCAGGCGCGACTGAAACTGTCCGCCGAGTATCGTGTTGAGCACTTGCAACGCAAAATAATCCGGCGTGTTTCGAGGTGGACCAGGCAGTCCGATATTGACTACTGACTGCGCTGAGCCCGGCTTGTCGACGAAATAGATCTTCGCCGGCTGGAGTTCGGGGAGCTTTGGATAATCGAACGACGGCTTGTCGCCGCCCTTGGACCAGGCCGCCAGTCCTTTCTCAACGGCAGTCTTCGCCTGAGCCGGTGTGATGTCGCCCACGACCGTGATGATGGCGCGACCCGGTTGAAAGTAAGCCTTTTGAAATGCAATCACATCTTCGCGTGTGATTGCCTTCACCGACGACTCCGTGGCGCGCTGGCCGTAAGGGTGACCACTGCCGTAAAGCACTCTTGCAAACACCTGCGAACCCACAATCGTCGGCTGATCTTTCGCTTGGGTCAGGTTAACGAGCGTTCGCGCACGCAACCGTTCGAGTGCTTCGGCGGGGAACGTCGAGTTCAACATCATGTCGGCAAGGATCGAGAGGGTTGGTTCGAAGTTCTTTGTCGTCGAAACAAAACTGATCCCGCCTTCTTCACCGCCGACACCTGCGTTCACGTTGGTTCCCAGCAATTGCAACGCGTCTGAGATCTGGTCGCCGGTTTTCGTCGCCGTGCCTTCCGACAACATGGACGCAGTCATCGCCGCCACACCGCGACGCTCGACAGACTCAAACTGATTAGCACCACCGACGAACGTGATCGCAAAATTTACGAGCGGTAGATTGTGACGCTCAGAAACGATCAACGTCGCGCCGTTTGCCAACTGAGTCTTGGTCCACGTCGGTACGTGGAGAACTGGAGTTGGACCAGGCGCCGGTTGTTTGGTGCGGTCGAGTGTTTGCTGAGCCAGCGCAGCAATGTTCGCCACGCTGATGACGAGTGCTGCGGCGAGAGCAAGAACTCTTTTCTGTTGTTTCATTGACCACCTCCTCGATTTCCGGTAATCACGCTGACGGTTTCGCTCTCAGTTGCTTTGGAAGCCTGATCCTTCTTGCCCTTCGGCACTACACTCAGCACGATGCGAGAACGCGTCAGATATTGCGCAGCAACGCGTTTGACGTCTGCCGCAGTCACGGCAAGCGTCTTCTGATAGTCGGTGCTGAAGTAGCCGGGGTCGCCATAAAACACTGCGCCACTGTTCAGTCGATCCGCTTTTCCGAGATTCGACTCGAGACCACGCAGGAAGTTCAGCTCGAGTCCGCTCTTTGCCTTCTGCAACTCTTCCGCGGTTGGACCCTCGCTGATGAATTTTTGCAGCACCTGATCGACAGCCGTTTCCAGCTCCGTCAGAGTCGCTTCAGGTCGTGGCACGACCGTGATTTGAAACACGCCAACGTCCTCGGCGGAGTTTTGAAAACCAAACACGTTCGACGCTTTTTGCGAATCGTAGACGAGGGCCTTCGTCAAACGCGCCGTGCGCGAACCTGACAGGATCGAACCCATCACTGACAGTGCGTAGTCGTCGTCGCTCTTGAATCCGACTGTCGGCCATTGAATGTAGAGGCGCGGCACCTGAACGCGATCTTCGTAGACCAGTCGCTTGCTCGCTTCTAACTTCCCGAGCGGCACGGACGGTCTTTGCACCTGCTTGCCCTGCGGTAAGTCGCCAAAGTATTTCTTGATCCACTCCTTCGCCTGCGCGGGATCAAAATCGCCGACGACTGCCAGCGTCGCATTGTTTGGCGCGTAGTAAAGGCGGAAGAAATCCTTGACGTCGTCTTCAGACGCGGCAGTGAGATCGGTCATCGAACCAATCACCGGCCACGAGTAGGGATGGCCCTTCGGATACATCGCACCGGCAAAAATCTCGTTTACGCGACCATACGGCTGATTGTCGTAACTCTGCCGTCGCTCGTTCTTCACGACATCGCGCTGCGCATTGAGCTTGGCGGTATCGAGCTTGTCGAGCAGAAAGCCCATGCGATCGGATTCCAGCCAAAGCGCCGATTCGAGATAGTTGGAAGGGATCGTTTCGTAATAGTTGGTTCGATCGTTGGTCGTCGATCCGTTGTTCCCTCCACCGACACCTTCTGTGAGCTTGTCATGAAGTCCATACGGAACGTGGCCGGAGCCAGTGAACATCACGTGCTCGAACAAGTGGGCGAAGCCCGTGCGTCCGGCAACTTCGTTCTTGGAACCGACGTGATACCAAACGTTCACGGCGACTGTGGGCGTGGTACGGTCCAGCGAGAGAATCACTGTAAGACCGTTTGGGAGTTTATAAGTTTCAAATGGAATCTTGATGGAGTCGGATGAGGCCGTGCTCTTCTTCTGACCCAACAGTGGTTGCGACAACGCGATGGTCAGGACAAGGGCCAGAGCCGACAGTACTCTTCTTTTATTAGTCACGACAACTCCTTTCGCATGCTACGGTGTTTTCCGGGCGTGGCAGGTGTGCGGGCGTATCCTATGAAGGTGAAAACGCGCTGTCAACCGCAATGACGCGGATGATCGCGTGATGTACGAAGTTATGGACGCTGATACGATTTTCCGGGTGCATCCGTGAATTCCGTCCGAATCTGTGGCTTAATATCCGCATCATGAAAGCGATTCAAGTTTCTCAAGTGGGTGGGCCGGAGGTGCTCACCGTCGTCGATCTGCCGGTTCCAACTCCGAAACCGAACGAAGCATTGGTTCAGATCAAAGCGGCCGGCGTCAACTTCATTGACGTCTACTTTCGCGAAGGTCGTTATCCGGCGCCACTGCCGTTTGTAAACGGACAGGAAGCGGCGGGCGTTGTTACAGACGTCGGAAGTGATGTGACGCTGGTGAAGCGTGGCGATCGTGTCGCTTACACGAGCGCCCTGGGAAGTTATGCAGAGTATGCCGCGGTTCCCGAGAGTCGCCTGGTGAAGGTTCCTGACGAGCTCGACTTCGAACAGGCGGCTGCGGCGATGCTTCAGGGCATGACGGCTCATTACCTTTCGCATAGCACTTACAAACTGCAAAGCGGCGAGACGGCGTTGATACACGCTGCGGCGGGTGGAGTTGGGTTGCTGCTGGTGCAAATGGCGAAAAGGATTGGGGCTCGCGTCATTGCAACAGTTGGCACACAGGAAAAGGCGCAACTCGCGCGCGACGCAGGCGCTGATGAATGCATCATCTACACCGAGAAAGATTTTGAGACTGAAACGCAGCGACTGACGGACGGCAAGGGAGTACACGTCGTTTACGATGGCGTTGGCAAGGATGCGTTTGACAGAGATCTCAACGTACTTCGTCCGCGCGGTTACCTGGTGTTGTTTGGTGGGTCGAGCGGTGCGGTCCCGCCGTTCGATCTGATCAAGCTCTCACAAAAAGGATCGTTGTTCATCACGCGGCCAACACTCGCACATTACACGGCGGCTCGAGAGGAGCTCGAGTGGCGTGCGAACGACGTTCTCCAGATGATCTTCCGTGGCGATCTCAAACTACGCATCCACAAGGTCTATCCACTCGAAGACGCGCCACAGGCACATCGCGATCTCGAAGGTAGAAAAACCACCGGGAAGCTTTTACTCAAGCCATAAAGCCGTACACAGATTGCACAGATCTGTGTACGGGTTATTTTTCTTGACACGCATTTTAGCGACGCCTATAGTAACCGAGGTTATGATTAGCGCTCGCACATTCTTCTACTTCGCCTTTACTTACCGCTTCTTCTTTAACAAGGAGAGCGGACCGGCGAAGTTTGAAAACGATGTGCTGAAGACCTAAGAAAAAAGCACAATACCTTCAACGAGCCAGCCGCGATCCTAAAAGTCGCGGCTGGTTTTTTTTGTCAACGACGCCCGGGAGCTTTTGAACCATGGACATAGAACATTGGCGCAAAGAAATCGACGAAATCGACGCCGAACTACTTCGCTTGCTGAACATGCGGGCACGCCTAGCCCTCAAGGTCGGTGCACTCAAACAGGCCAAACAACTGCCATTTTGCGATCCGGATCGCGAACGTAACGTCCTGCAACGGCTGCAAGAGATTAATTGCGGTCCGCTTGACGGACGCGCCGTGGGCAGAGTCTTTCGACGCATCATTCACGAATCGAGACGCGTCGAGGTAGCGCAACTGAGGTAACACGCGTGAGGATGCTGATTCGAAAACCAAGAGTCGCGTTTCAAGGCGAGCGCGGAGCGTTCAGCGAAGAGGCTGCGATGAAGCTGCTCGGCAGTGAGATCGAACTCGTGCCGCGCAAAACCTTCGCGGATCTCTTCAGCAGTCTCGACAAACGGCTTGCTGACTACGTTCTTGCGCCCGTGGAGAACACGATCGCCGGTGTCGTTCAACCCTCAGTGGATCTGATGCGGTCGAGCTCACTCGCGGTCGTCGATCAAGTCGAACTCAAGATCGAACAACACCTGATCGGCTGCGCTGACGCAAGCTTCGACGCGATCCAAACAGTGCAGTCTCACCCGGTAGCACTCGCTCAATGCAGTCGCTTCTTTAAAACCTACCCCCAACTCCAACCCGTCGTCGCCGACGATACTGCCGGAAGTGTTGCCGAAGTCGTCCGTGTCCGCGATCCAAAGCGCGCGGCGATCGCCGGTAAACGCGCCGCGGAACTCTACGGCGGATGGATCATTCGCAAAAGTATTCAGGACCAGACGGAAAACTACACCCGATTTGTTTTGCTGTCGGCCGCAACCGAACCTGCTTTAGTAAAGGAACAAACATCATGATCGTCAACATGTCTGCCAACGCAACCTCCGACGAAATCAACCACATCATCGACCGCATCAAGGAATGCGGCTTTCAAGCACACGTCGTCAGAGGAGAGGAACGCACCATCATCGGAGCCGTCGGGAGTAGCGGGCGCCGCTCGGAAATCGAAGCGCTTCGAGCCGCACCCGGTGTTGCAGAAGTGATCCAGATCTCTCATCCATTTAAGTTGGTGAGTCGCCAGCTTCGACAGACGCGCACGATCGTCGACGTGCGCGGGACGAAGATCGGCAACGGCGATTTGGTCGTGATCGCTGGTCCGTGCTCGGTCGAGTCGGAAGAGCAATTGATGCAAACCGCACGCGCCGTGAAAGCGTCAGGGGCGAGCATGCTTCGCGGGGGCGCGTATAAACCGCGCACGTCGCCATACGACTTTCAGGGACTCGGCGTCGAAGCGTTGCGGCTTCTGCAACAGGCGAGCAGAGAGACTGGACTCCCGATCGTGACCGAAGTCATGAGCGAGACGGACGTGGAGATTGTCGAGCAGTTTGCGGACATGATGCAGGTCGGCGCGCGCAACATGCAGAACTTTTCGCTGCTGCGGAAACTCGCGCGCGTCTCGAAACCGATCCTGTTGAAACGTGGACCATCGGCGACGGTCAAGGAATGGCTGCTTGCAGCGGAGTACTTACTCGCGGGTGGTAATGCGAACGTCGTGTTGTGCGAGCGCGGCATCAAGACGTTTGAGACTGCGACACGCAACACACTCGACCTCGCAGCGGTCGCATTGGCCAAAGAGTTGTCGCACCTGCCGGTGCTCGCGGATCCGTCACACGGAACAGGCCTGCGCAGCTTGATAACTCCGATGTCGAAAGCGGCGGCCGCGGTCGGTGCGGATGGATTGTTGATTGAAGTGCACCCGTGTCCGGAGCGTGCGCTCTCAGATGGACCACAGTCGCTGGATCTGCAGGGATTTCAGGACTTGATGGAGAGCTTGGGTCAGGCCCCGGTGCGTGAGGCTAAGGCGGCATAACACCACGGATTACACAGATCGGTGCGGATCATCCGTGTAATCCGTGGCTAAACATGATCAGTTCTCGGGGCTGCGCATTTTTCGCGGAAGCTCCTTCTCGATCTTGATAATCGTGCCGTCGATCGCATTAACCCAAACGTGCGTGGCGCCGGCATCGCCTTCATTGCCGATCATTACGTGGTAGAAGACAAACCCGTCCTTGCCGAGTTTCCCGGGCTGTTCCCACCCTTTCGCTTCAAGACTGCAAAGCAAAACTTTTCCGGGAGTCTGGCTGTTGGCGATCTGAATCGCCTGGTCCAT
>DATNCH010000001.1:0-21461 GCA_035571655.1 Pyrinomonadaceae bacterium | reverse complement strand
ACGAGTCTGTACGCGGCGTAGACGGCGACAAGCGCTACGACAGCGGCGATCAGATACCACGCCGGCAACTTAGTTTGACACGCCGGACACCGGGTTCGCGTACGAGCGACGACGCGTTCACAGTTAGCACACTTCATTAGTTCAATCTTACACTGGTCCACAACGGCCAGTGATCGGAAATCTCGATCTTCCGATCGACACCACAACTTCCGGCTTGCAGGCCGCGTAACCAAACCCAATCCAACTTCATCTCGATCGGCACAAACAACATGCGCCATCGGAACGTCGACTCACTTCCGAATGGCGTTTTCAGTCCGGCGTCCGTAAAGAACTTGGTCGTTTTGCTTCCAGCGTTCGCTTGCCAGGTATTGAGGTCGCCCATGATCACGGCGGGCATGTCTGATGGATAGTGCGCGAGATCCTCCAGCACGGCTTTGTACTGCTCCAGCTTTTTATCGATCGAAATTCGCGTCTCTGCGTGAGCCGAATAAACCCGCCAACGGCGATTCCCGATCTCGACTGTTGCGCCAAGCGCGACTCGACGCCTGCCGTTTGGGCCAACATGCGGCAAAACTATTCGACGAACATCCGATAGCGGGTAAATACTCAAGAGCGCGACTCCAGTTTCTTCCTCGTCGTTTGGTTTCGCGCTCGGAGGCGCGGCCCACGCGTAATGCAGACCGAGTTCATCCGCGATCAGTTTTGCCGTGTTTGTGAGACCGCTGCGCTTCTTGCGTCGATCCACTTCCTGTAATCCCAGGATCGCGGCGCCGCCGATCTCCGGATCGTTTTCCAGCAGCTCGATGATCTTCTTCAAGTCGTCGCCACTGCGCCAACGGATGTTGTACGACACAATCTTGATTTCCTGCGGCGCCGATGTTTGCTTGCGCAGCGTTGCAGCTTTGCCTGACTCCACCAGCGTCGTGTCGGAAGGCGGGTAAAACAGAAACAGCAACAGTAAAAATGCCGTCGTCATCGACTTCTAGATCTCCAAACGAAGACCATCCCTGGCTTCAATCGTCTCACCTGACCACAGCGTTCGCGCTTCAGCGGCGAGGTCTACGTCGTCCCACTCCTGATAGAGATGCGTCAGCACAACTCGTCGCGGCGCGCACTCGTGCGCCAAACGCATAGCGTCCGCGAGCTCGAGGTGCTTCTGAACAGGTTTGTTTCTCCTGTAAGAACATTCCATCAACAGCAGGTCAGCGTGTTGCGCGAACGGTATCAAATCTTCTGAAAAACCGGTGTCGGAAGTATAGACAAACAGTTTCGAGTCTTCGTCTTTCAAACGCAGTGCCAGACTCTCGGGCGTGTGCGGAGTTGAGAAAGTGTTTGCCGCGATGCCGGGGAGGATCTCAAAATTTGCACCTGGTCCAACCTCGACGATCTCTACGGGAAACGACTGCTCAAACAAACGGTAGTCGTTTAAACTATCCACGGCTTCAATTATTCTGCGCAAACCCTCGGGACCGAAGATTCGCAATCGTTTAGTGCGCTTCCGCGTTTCGGGAGCCCATTTCAAACCGAAAAGAAACGGCGTGAGGCCGCCCATGTGATCCAGGTGAAAATGGCTGATCCAGATCGCGTCGAGATGCGGCCAGTCGAGTCGTTCCTGCGCCATGCGGTGAGCGGTGTCGGAGCCCATATCCAGCAGAAGCAGGCCGTTACTTGTTTCGAGCCAGTACGCCGACGCCGCACGCGCCGGATGCGGCACAGACGTGCCTGAGCCGAGGATGGTTAGTTTCATAATCATTTGTCATTTACCATTGTTTTAAAAAATGGCAAATGGTAAATGTCAGATGATATATGACCAATGATTTGAACACACCGCTCGACGTGCTCGCAGTTTTTTCGCATCCTGACGACGCGGAGCTGTCTGTCGCGGGCACGCTCCTCAAACTGAAGTCTCTCGGCTATCGCACCGGCGTTTGCGACGTTACGCGCGGTGAGATGGGAACACGCGGCACGCCGGAGATTCGCGCCAAAGAAGCCCTCGATGCGGCGCGCATCCTGAAACTCGACGTGCGCCTGAACCTCGATCAGCCGGACGGACACGTTTGGCCGACCGAGACCGCGCGAATCGCGTTTGTAAGAGTGCTGAGAACGCACAAGCCAAAGGTGCTTTTGACTACGCACGAGGACGATCCGCATCCCGATCACGCGAACACGTCGATCATCGTGAGACAGGCAGCACGATTGGCGACAATGCGTCGCTACGACGAAGAGTCAGGTCTTCCGCCGGTTCCGATGCCCGCCGTCATGCATTCGCTGTTCTCGCGACGCATTGTTCCGTCGTTTGTGGTCGACGTGTCTGACTTCGTCGACGAGAAGATGAGCGCGATCAGGGCATACGCTTCACAGTTTTACAGGGCCGATTCGACAGAGCCCGCCACGAGGATCAGCAAGCACGGCTTCGTTGAGGAGATCGAACTGCGCATGGGTTATTTTGGCTCGTTGATCGGAGTGGCGGCGGGCGAACCTTTCTACGTGCGTGAAGCGCTGAACGTGGACGATCCGCTCGCGCTCCTAACGCGCCCTATGAATATTTATTCCTGATTTTTTGTGCCTTTTTGTCGCTAATTATCCGCGGCTGGTTCCCGATCTTTTCGTTTCTCGAGAACTGAACGGGCAATGGCGAGCGTGGCCACAGCCCGAGGAGCTTCGCCGGTGAACGTTTTTGCAATCTGAACGGCGCGAAGAAGATCGGCGTGTGCAAGATGTCTGAAAACCGCGAGCAAGTCAAAATCGGGAGCGGACGCCTGGTTCATCACTACCATGAACTTTGTTTGCAGGCGCGAAGCGACGCGGCTGTCTTCGCCCGTAAAACCTTCCGCGCTGTTGGCAGCTTTCACGACCTCGCCGAGAATTTCCCACGCGCGCACCTGATCGATCTCGCCGAATCCTACCGCAACCGCGGTCAGCGCTCTCGCACGATCGGGATCGTTGCCACCGATTCGTCTTGCTTCTGTGGCCGCTTGCTCGAGTATGTCCGCCGCGCGCGAACGCTCCGAAGCCGCCACGAGCTTCGCCGCGCTCGTCAACGCCCACACTTTCTGAATGCCCGTCAATTCTCCATTCTTGACGAGTCGCGTGATCTCGGCGACGTCTTTCTTTTGAACGGCAGTATCGGTGAGTGCAAAGTCGGTATAGGCTTTGACGCTTTTTCGCAGCTCTGAATTCTCGATCTTGTCTACCAGCTCCTTTGCGCGTGGATCACCGCTTTCGATAAGCGCGACCGCGTAATCGGCGTAGATCGCATCGCGATCATCCGCATTGGTGGCGCGATCGAGTCGTTCCTGCATCCGCTGATAGGGATCGCTCTCTGTGTTATCAGGCTGAATTCCAACCGTGACCGCGCGATTCTCGCCTTGTTGAAAAGTCGGTGGGACGTAAGAGGCGAGTGCAGTCATTTGCGTGCGCAAACCCGGCGCGAGATCGGGGGCATTCTGTTCGAAAAGCGGCAGCAGGCGTTTGATAATCAGGTACTTTCCGGTGTGACCCGACGTGCTGCGATCCTGATCGGGCGCAGGCAGTGGCTGCATCAAGATCTGGAACGCGATTTTGAAAAAGTTGGCGCGCAGTGCAGCGTCGACAGCAGGCGCTGGCGTCGGTCCTCTTTGCTGATTTTGATTACCACCGCCGTTACGTTCGAACGTCACGTAAATAAAAGGCGTGAAGAGATATGACGACAACCCTGAGACTGTGTTCGCGTCCGAGTTTGGATCGCGTGCGGCTCGAGCCAGCAGAGTCGTGTATGCAGCATCGGCGAGCTGCGCGTTTTTCTCGCGCAGCGCGGAAAGAAAGAAGATCGAATCGACGTTGACTGAGTCGAGTGCCGGTGTTGCAAACTCGATTGCGCGTTCGACCTCACCATCCTCGAGGAGTCTACGCGCCAATTGCAGACGCTGCGACACGCTGGCCCGAGAGCCCTGGTTGCGGCGCTGATCGGCGGCCGCTTCTGACCTGGCCTTTTCCGCCGCTTCG
The DNA here is from genome assembly GCA_035571655.1 of Pyrinomonadaceae bacterium. GTDB lineage: Bacteria > Acidobacteriota > Blastocatellia > Pyrinomonadales > Pyrinomonadaceae > PSRF01. The sequence goes on along the minus strand of DATNCH010000001.1, from coordinate 17,477 downwards.
TCGAGCACCTTCAAAAACTCTTCACCGAGTTTTCGATCGCGCTTTGCAACCAGACGCAAAACTTCGGCACGCAGGCTTGGACCACCGCGAACGACCGCCGGTTCGCCGCTCGTCTCCATGCGTTTCATCTCCTCGGCCCGTTTCTTTGCCGATTCGGTGTCGACAGTCTCAGCAGCCTCCCACGCGCGCCGGAAGAGATCCCGGGCGCGATCGGGATCGGAGTCCCACAGAATGTCAGCGGCGCGTGCCTGAACGCGCGCGCGTCGCGTTTCGTCTTTGAAGCTGCGGGCTTCGTCGGCCAGGCTGGTGACGAGAGAAACGGCGATCGTGCGTTGCTGCGCGGCGTCCGCATCAGCTTCTTCGGTATTAGTTTTGGACGTTTTTTTGGTCTGAGCGGTTACACCAAGACACAGACTCAGCGTCAATGCGACGAGCAAGGGGTAAGACATAGCATCTCCTGTTGAGCAGAACGCAGAAACGCAGGATGGATATAGCCGACCATCTCACACGCCCTGGAGACTCTTCGGTTCCAGAAAAAGGCAGGATTCACACTTGGAGGAGGTCAGTACCGCAACGCGGTAGCGTCGGGTCGGTCTCAAACATACAAATTTCTTAGCAAATTCAAAGGCTCACGTACGACCCGACGCTACCGCGTTGCGGTACTGACCTCCTCCAAGTGTGAATCCTGACTCTTGAAGCAAGGCTATCAGACGGCGATTACTTCGAGATCGGGGTCAACTTCCTGTTTGAGCATGCTCTCGATTGCCATCAGTGTGCCGGTGAGGGAGCTTGGGCAACTGCCGCATGCACCCTGGTAGCGAATGCTCAACGTGTGTTCTTGCAGTCCGAGGACTTCGAGATAACCACCGTCGCCCATCAGCGCCGGCCGTACTTTCTCGTCCAAAATCTCGTTGATTCTCAACAAACGCGGATCGTCGCTGGTCAGTGCCGCGATTGGACCACCAACCGCCGCCGCAGCCGCTGCCGCCGCAGACGAGTTCACCGCTTCAGCAGCTCGAATCGGAACCGCGAGTGCCGGTAAAAGCTCATCCCAATCACCTTCGTCGTCTTTCTCGACCGTGATCATCTTGTCCATGTAAAAAACCGACACCACATGACCGACGTCAAACAAAGACTTCGCCAGCGGATCATTCTCAGCCAGTTCCGCCGATCCATACTGTCGCGCAACGCCATTGCTGACGGCTTCGCGGAGAATGAATTTCACGGCATTGGGATTCGGTGTCTCTTCAATATCACTAATCTTCGGCATCGCAGAACTCCTAAACTTTCAATCGTTAACGGTCACATTATAGCTGTTTTGCAGAGTACTCGCAGTTCGCGGGCCGCTGCCAAAGCAAATGCTTATCTCTTCGCTAAATCTTTCTTATATAAAAGCCGTGAACCGCGTTGCAGAATTCATTGCTAAAAACTGAAAGCAGGCATATACTCCCGCCCTCACTTGCCCCCCTCTCAGAAGGTGAGTCAAGTTGAGATAGAGGCAGGCGATAGCGAGGGTCGCCTGCCTCCACTTTTTTTGGGGGTGCACAAAGGACACAGAGGTTGCACAGAGAAACCCTAATCAGTTGTAATGTGCTCCTAAATGAACATCGGCATCACGGTTTATCCTACGTACGGCGGTAGCGGCATTGTCGGATCCGAACTCGGTAAGGAACTCGCTGCACGCGGCCACACCGTTCACTTCATCTCCTCGGCGCTACCCACAAGGCTGACCGAACTCAACGAGCATGTACGCTTTCACGAAGTTGAGATGATGTCGTATCCGTTGTTTGAGCATCAGCCTTACACGCTTGCACTGGCGACGAAGATGGCGACAGTCGCCGAGGAAGAGAATCTCGATCTCCTTCACGTTCACTACGCCATCCCACATTCGATCAGCGCCATTCTCGCGCGCGAATCGCTCAAGCCAAGACGGCGCTTGCCCGTCGTCACGACGCTGCATGGGACCGACATCACGCTCGTCGGCGCAGACAGATCGTATTTACCGATCACGCGCTACGGCATCGTGCAGTCCGACGGCGTCACTGCGATCTCCGACTATCTAAAAGACGCCACAAGAGAAATCTTTCACTTCGACGACATCAAGGTGATCCCAAACTTTGTTTGTCAGCACGACTACAAGCGTCTGGAAGTCGAAGGGCTGCACGCGTCGTTGGCGCCGAATGACGAACGTCTGCTGGTTCACGTTTCAAACTTCCGACCAGTGAAGAGACCGGTCGACTGCGTAGAGATATTTGCGCGCGTGTTGAAGAAGGACGTGAAGGCGCGGCTGGTGATGGTTGGCGATGGGAGCGAACGAACGAACGCTGAGCATCGTGCGCGGTGTTTGGGCATTTACGATAAATGCACGTTCGTTGGAAAGCAGCCGAGAATCGTCGACTACCTGTCGGCGTGCGACGTTTTGCTGCTGCCTTCGGAACAGGAATCGTTTGGTCTGGCTGCCTTGGAGGCGATGGCGTGCGAGGTACCTGTGATTGCGTCGCGCGTCGGAGGTCTGCCCGAAGTCGTGACTGATGGTGAGACCGGATATCTCAGCCCCGTCGGCGACGTCGACAAGATGGCTGCGGATGCGGCGCGTCTGCTTACGGACGACAAAGCGCGTCGGGAGATGGGCCGGCGTGCGCGCGAATCGGCGATCACTCGTTATCGCACAGACGTCGTCATACCTCAGTACATCGAATTTTACGAACAAATAATCGGCAGGCAATCTGCGTAATCTGTATGTCTTCTTTGATCGTGGGCACTGCCGGTCACATCGATCACGGGAAAAGCGCCCTCGTGCGCGCTTTGACCGGCGTCGATCCCGACCGCCTTCCTGAAGAAAAACGACGCGGCATTACGATCGACCTCGGCTTTGCCGATCTCGAGCTCGACGATCTCCGCCTTGGCTTCGTCGACGTCCCCGGCCACGAACGATTTGTCAAAAACATGTTAGCCGGAGCGCACGGTATCGATCTGCTTGCGCTCGTGATAGCTGCGGACGAAGGTGTGATGCCGCAAACTCGCGAGCACTTCGATATTTGTCGCTTGCTCGGCGTGCGTAATGGACTGGTGGTGATCACCAAGAAAGATCTGGTTGACGAAGAGATGCTCGTGCTCGTCGAAGACGAAGCGCGGGATCTGGTGACGGGATCGTTTCTCGAAGACGCTCCGGTTGTTGCCGTGAGCTCGCGCACAGGCGCGGGGCTCGACGATTTGAAGTCGCGCCTGACTGAATTAGGCAAACGTGTCCCACCGCGATCGCTCGATTTCACGATGCGTTTGCCGATCGATCGATCGTTTTCGATGAAAGGTTTCGGATCGGTCGTAACAGGCACGCTCGTGTCGGGGAAGATCACCGAAGGCGAAGAGCTCGAACTTCTGCCTCCACGCATTCCGGTTAGAGTTCGCGGACTGCAAGTCCACAATAAATCGGTTCGTGAAGCACATGCAGGACAGCGAACGGCAGTAAATCTGGCGGGCGTCGACACGGCGCAAATCGAACGCGGGATGGTGCTGGCCGCGGCTGGTCGCTTGAGACCGACGCAAGTTATCGACGCGTGGATCGACGTGTTGCCTGGCGCTTCACGCGGAGTGCGATCGCGTTCGCGAGTGCGTTTCCACATCGGCGCGGCGGAGGTGTTGGGGCGAGTAAGAGTTTTGGAAGACTCATCGGAGATTGCGCCGGGAAAAGGTGGTCTGGCGCAGTTGAGACTCGAAGCACCGGTCGTCGCGTTACACGGAGATCGCTTTATCCTTCGCAGTTATTCTCCGGCGGAAACGATCGCGGGCGGTGTGATCGCTGATCCGTTTGCAACGAAGCATCGTGGTCGAGAGATGCCGGTCACGCTCGAGCTGCTGCGACTGTTGTTGCGTGATGATCGAGGGGCGAAATTTGCGGGGTTTGTGAAAACTGCGGGTGACCGAGGGTTGCGACTCGCAGATCTGGCGGCGGCGACTGGTTGGACCAACGAGGTGCTGGCTCGAGTTGCGGCGCAAGTTCAAAAGGACGGGTCGGTGATCGATGCTGGAGGTGTATACCTCGCGCGTGAGAGTCTCGATCGTCTCAGTGAAAGCGTTGTCGCTGAACTCGAGCGACATCACAAACGCGAACCGCTGGCTCGCGGGATGTTGCGCGAGACGCTGCGTGAAAAAGTGTTCGCACATTCGTTGCCGGAGTTGTTCGCGGGAGTGCTTGCGAGGTTGGAAGCGGATGGAAAAGTCGTGTCTGAGAAAAACATCGTGCGTTCGAGCAAGCACAGTGTTGGGTTGTCGGATCAGGACGCAGAATTGAGCAGGAAGATCGAACAACTTTACCTGTCGGCGGGAGTCGAAGCGCCGACGATTGACGAAGTAATGACACGCGCTGAAGTTCCTGTCGCGAGGCGCGCGCAGGCGCGAAAGATCATGCAGCTCCTCATCGATGATCGTAAGCTCGTGCGCGTACAGGGCGAGATGTTCATGCACGCACAAGTGCTCGACGATCTAAAAAGCCGGCTCATCAAATACGCTTCCCAGCACGAACCCGACCGCCTGATCGACGTCGCGGCATTCAAAGATCTCGCCGGTGTCTCACGCAAGTACGCGATTCCTTTGTTGGAATACTTCGATCGCGCGCAAGTCACTCGCCGCGCCGGCGACAAACGGCAGATTCGGGTGAAATAGCGAACGTCTGCGGCGTTAATCTGGTGGAGTTAGCGAATGCCTGGGGCGGTAATCCGGGTGAAGTTAGCGAACGCCTTCGGCGTTAATCTGTGGTCAATTCGAACTGAAGCCCTACTAATCTTCACTCAGAATTTTATTTGACAGTCGAGTTATCCATCGCATAGATTGGCTCGCGCTTTCTCGGATTCTTTAACTCTTTCGTTCCTCGCAGAACCTATCAAGTTGTGATTACCAATCACTTGCAGGAAGCATTTGCGTTCACTCACCGCAGTCGCGGTGGACTTTGAGCTTCTCCGGAGGAAACCAAATGAATCTTTGGCGAACAATCAAAGAGGCTGATAAAGAACGCCAAAGAAACGATTTTCGTCGTGAATTCCTATCTCGTAGAACACAGTGGCACGTTTGAGAACGGGTCTCAAGAGGCGCGAGACAGATACTACGCCGCTTTACTGGAACGAACTGACAGCGGAGTGGAGTACAACCGAATCCTGCAAGTAAAAGCTGACAACAGTACTTTAGAGAGCTGCTGCACAATGAGGATCACATCAAACACTTTACGGCGATGATAGAGCGAAAGAATTCAAAGAAGTCCAAAACGTCGTTGAAGCGAGCGCCGGCGATACGCCTTTCTACCTTCATACTGATTGATGCCGTTTACTTGATTTGGCAGATCAATGAGGTTTTAACGGATGAAAACAAAGAATACATACGGTTGCATGGGGCCTTTGTGATTTACGATCCCCAACAAAAAATAACTACCCACTTCTTAAACTATTACAAGTTCCTGGATAAGCTGAGCGACAGCATGGGTAAGAAGGATCTCGATTTCTATCATGCTCGAAAGAGCGAGCTAACGGCGGATCCGCACATAGTTACCGACAGGTACTAACCGTTTTATTACAACACTTGCATTCCCTCATTCCCGGCGTTAACATGCAGCCATTAATTAGCGAAAAGCGGCTTTTTCCTTAACCTTCATTTTTTTCAAATAAACCAAGGGCCGGAGGGTTCAAAATGAAAAGCCTGAAAGATATTCTCGCGATACTGGTGGGCATCGCGTCGGCTATCGGGGCGATCTATTACTTCTATAGGTTTGTGACCGATCCGAACCCCGCTGGCGGTCACACCGCCGGATGGATCGCACTCGGCCTGGCAGCAGTCGCGTTCGTCTGTGGTCTGATATACTTTTTGGGCCACGTCAACAAAGAGGAAGAGATCCACATTACGCAATAGGCGGCGCTGGCTCTTCGCTGACGGCGGGACATTCTGACCCCCCGCTGTAATAGCGCCCGGCCAACGTTACCTGTTCGCCGACACCATATTGGACGCCGTTTGTGCACAAACCAAAGCGGCTCACGTGCGCAGACGGCGCTTGTTTTTTGAGACGATGAACGAAGGAGAGATTCGAGAGAAATGTTCTTCCCACTCCTGATGTTGCTCCAGCAGCAGCCACAACTTCGAGCCACCCAGCCCGCGTACTTTTTGCTTACCGTGGTGTTGTTGTTGATTGCGGGAGGTATTGGCTGGTTGATTGCCGCTGTACTCGGTTTCGCGCGGTCGCCGGCGTTCGGACCATCAGCGCGTTGGTTTTCTTACGCGGCTGTGTGTTTGATCATTTATCACCTCCACTTCCTGCTCTTTGGTGTGTTCGTATTCATGGGCATGACCCAAACCTCGGTTGACCTCTCGATGGCGCTGGGAGTCGGAGCGTTTTTTAATCTGTTTGTGGTGCTCGGCGCTTTCTGTGCGATCATGGGATTCGTAAGGATGACGAGCCCGCGCTAGCATAACTGTGTTGATGAAGAAGAAGCTGATTGTGATCGCCGCGCTGATACTGATCGGAAGCGCGGCGGTTCTGTTTTTATTTGCATCGCCAAACGTCGCGACTAACGGTGCGACCGGACCATTCGTCCGGCAACGCGGCGGTCGCTTCTTTGTCGGTCAACAACCATTTCGGTTTGTCGGCGCCAATGTCGCGATCATGTATCGCGACGAGGATCGCGAGCGCATGCCGGAAACTCTTCGCCAGGCAGCACAACTCGGAATCAAGGTTGTGCGTGTGTGGGCGTTCGGCGAAGGCGGTCCGAACGACGTCAAGCCGGTCGCCGATCTCGAAGACTGGCCCCGAACTCATTCGTTTCGACTCGCTCCAGGACAGTGGAACGAAGATGCTTTCGTGCATCTCGACAAAGTCATCGCGGAAGCGTCGAAGAACAACATCTACGTGCAGTTGTGTTTGACGAACTGGTGGCGGGACACGGGAGGTGTCACGCAGTACTTGCGCTGGGCAGGAATCAACGATGCTGCGGACGACAGTTATAAGTTTGGTATCAACAACGAGAAGGCAATTCTCTTCTACACCAATCCTGAAACGCGACGCCTCTATCGCGAACATCTCGAAAAGCTCGCGACGAGAAGAAATACGATCACCGGCGTGCTCTATCGAGATGATCCGGCGATCTTCGGTTGGGAGTTGATGAACGAAGCTCAGGCGATCACGGGTCGCTGGGCAGAACGGCGTGCATGGTTCGCGGAGATGAGTGCTTACTTAAAATCGCTCGATCCGAACCACATGATTGCACCGGGTGCGTGGGGTTATCGCACTTCGTCCGAACGTCGTGAGTGGCTCGCGGATCATGCGATTCCCACCATCGACTATTGCGACGTTCACAACTACCCGCGCGACGATCATGATAGCTTTGTGGATTCCCCGGCGGCGTTGAAGGAGTTTATCGAGAACCGTACGGCGGCTGCGTTCTCTTTAAAGAAGCCACTCGTGTTGGGTGAGTTTGGAATGGGTGTGGAGGGTCACAACAACGCTTCACAGATCGAATGGTACAGGGCGCTGTTTGACGGTAACGCGCGCGCGGGATCGGGCGGTGCGATGTTCTGGATCCTCACGCCTGACGTGCGGAGGGGTTATGGAGTTACGTACACAACTCCGCGCGACAAAGAGGTGTTGAGCGAGATCTCGCGTGCGTCGCAGATGTTTGCAACGTTACAGTCGGCGGAAGTGCCGGCGCGATTGCAGGAGAGTGAGGACCATCTGATACCACGCCAATTCGCGTGGTCTCGGGCAGCGGGTGATGCGGGGACGTTGCCACAGATGATTGTCGGGGACGACAAGTCGGTTCTCTATCGATTCAAGCCGCAGATGGCGAGTGCGGAGCGTTTTGAAAAGATTGGTGGTGGACCGGGTTACATCTGGGGATTCGGCTCGGGGTATCTCGAGTACACCGTTCCGCAGCGCGAGGATCGACGACAGGTGAGTGAGATCATCGTGCGTGCGCACATTCAGCCGGTGTTGCCTGTCGACGCGCCACAAGGTTTCGTGAAGACGCGCGTGACGTTGTTTGTTGAGGGCTGGAATGGTGGTTCGCGTTTGATTCCCGTCGCGGAAAAAGGGCAAACGCTTATTCAGGAGTGGCGTTTGACAGGGCGAATCCTGCGTTTGCGAGCAATGCGTGGACTTCCACTCACGATCCGTTTTGCAGTCACACCCAACTCCGACTGGCTCTACGGCGTAAACATCTCAAACTGGCCCGAGGGCTACGACTCAAAAGACGCGCGTCCTGTCGAAGTCGAGCTGCGCCACTAAAAGTTTGAGCCACAAAAAGGCACAAAAAGCACAAAATCAGTTTTTGTGACTTTTGTGCCTTTTTGTGGCTAATCACTTCGTGAGAGCGAGAGACGCTTGATCCAATTCGTAGATTTTGGCGGAGGGAACGGGGCCGAGGTTGAGGGTGGAGATGGGTTGAGAGTGATCGCGGAGGGCGGAGATGAGGGCGTCGTTGCTGAAATAACGACGGCCGCGCGCGACGATGATGAAGTCGCCAGCCTCCAGTCGCTTTAGTGCTTCGGGATCTGAGAGCGAGATGCAGACGAGATCCGGACGCTGTTCGCGCTCCGCGTAGTAAGACGCCAACGATGGACTCTCGCTCGCGACGAGTGCGCCCGTGCGTGCGCGCGCGGCTATCTGGACCATCACGTCGCGCATGCTCGCATCGTAGAATTCGTCGTGTGGAAAGTAATAACCCGCCCGGGTGGTCCCACCACCTACTGAGTTTGTGAACAGACGAAAATGTGGCGCGGCGTGGATCGAGTTGATTACCGCTCCGGCGATGACTATCACTGCGAGACACGCAGGCACGTAATGTTTCAAACCAGAGCCCGCAATTCTATTCGCCAACCATCGCCCCGAGAATTGAATTCCCAACGCACTCGTAATGAGCACGGCCGGCAGCACGGTCGTGTAATAACGCGTGAACTTGCCACCAGGAAAACAGAACGCGACCACCCACAGCATGAACCAGAACAGAATGAAATAACGTCCGTCACCAAGCTTGCGACGGAACAACAACGGCAAACCAACCAGAAATCCGAGCACCGTCAACAACGGTAGCTTCACCGCCGTAAACACGAAATAGAAGTAAACAGGAATACCCTTGAGCCAGTCGTTGAAACGTTGCGTGTAGAGCCGGTTCATGAACTCGTAACCGTCGTGACTGACGCGATTGCCACCGGCGAACAGTCCCATCTGCCGCCAGGTCTCCGGCAACAGCACCGTCGGGCTCAGTATCAGAAACACGATGCCCATGATCGCAAAAAATTTGATGATGCGTTTCTTTCCGAGCCGCCAACGAGTTTCAGGAAGAGCCTGAAACATCCAGTAGTAGCACAAGCTGATCGCAAACAGGTGCGGCACATACTTCGACGCCACCATCGCGCCGTAAGAAGCGGCTGTGGCCCAGTAATACCGGTTCGGATTCCGATCCGTGCTCTCCGCGACACGCTGCCCGCGTAGCCAAAAGACATTCGCCAACAGAAAGAAGAACAGTAAAAAGGAGTCTTCTTTCGCGATGCGATTGAAACCGATCGCACTCGGATCGAAAGCCCACAACGCCGCGCCGATCAACGCGACTTCAACGCCGAACAGTTCCGCCGCGATCAGAAAGATCAGCACCGTGGTCAACGCGCCGACAATCGCACCCGGCAGTCGCAACGCAGTTTCAGGAGCGATGCGGTCCGCAGGTCGCGTCGCAACAAACGAGCTGTTATTCCACTTTTCAGCAAGGATGATGGTGGCGGCCTGGAACGCCTTCATCAACATCGGATGTTCGCCGTTCGCGCCGGTGAGTCCGTGAGCGCGATAGTCGGCGACGGCGTTCAGCTTGTTGAGCTCGTCTTCACTCAAACCTTCGGCGCTCAACCCGCTGGCGCGAAAACCAAAACCTGCGACGACGAGAATGACGAGGGCGGTGATTACGAGGGTCCTGATAGCTTCAGCTTGTGCGGGCAAAATCGAATCCTTCAGACGGTCGGTCAAAATGGAGAAGGGTACCGAAAGATTCGTGTGACTGTCAAAAAAGCCGTTTTAGCCGCAGATTTACGCGGATGAACGCAGATCTGATGTTAATCTTGTTAATCCTGTCCATGGCCCAAACTCAACTAGCACGACGGCTCAATTTATTTGACGCCACCATGATCGTAATGGGTGGCATCATCGGGTCCGGCATTTTCATGAACCCGTCGGTCGTGGCGCTCCAGGTGCACACGCCGTTTCTGATTCTCGGTGCGTGGGTCCTCGGCGGGTTGTTTGCACTGGCCGCAGCGTTTATCTGGGCAGAACTCGCGGCGCTTCGACCCGACGTTGGCGGACAGTATGCTTATCTTCGAGAAGCGTTTCACCCGGGCGTCGCATTTGTTTACGGTTGGGTTCTGCTGCTCGTAGTTCAAACAGGTGGGATGGCTGCCGTCGCCGTCACCTTTGCGCGGTACTTCGTCGAGTTAACTCACCTGGCGCTCTCACCTCCGTTGCTGGCGGCGATCGTGCTCGCGACCTTGACTGTTATCAATTGTGTCGGCGTACGGGCCGGAAGCACTGTGCAGAGTATTCTCATGGTGTTGAAGATCGTTGCGATAGCGGCCCTGGTGATCTGCGGATTCTTATTTGCTGATCGGACCGCGACAACTTCGGGACTTCTGGATCGACCAGCATCACTCGATTTGTTGACGGCGTTTGGCGCCGCACTTGTGCCGGTGATCTTTGCTTACGGTGGATGGCAAACGGCGACGTTTGTCGCAGGCGAGATCAAAGAACCGCGCAAAAACCTGCCGCGAGGTTTGGTGCTCGGAGTCACCGGCGTCGTTCTGCTTTATCTCGCTGCGAACGTCGTCTACATAAGCGTACTGGGAACGGAAGGTCTCGCTGCGTCAGCAGCACCTGCATCCGAGGTGATGCGACGCGCGTTGGGCGACTTCGGCGCACGAGCGATCGCGGCGGGAATAGCAATCTCAACCGCCGGATTTCTGAGTCAAAGCATGCTGACGGCGCCGCGGGTTTATTTTGCGATGGCCCAGGACGGTCTGTTCTTCAGGCAGGTGGGCACAGTGCATCCGCAAACGCGTGCGCCCATCGTGGCGATTGCGCTTCAGGGAGTTCTTGCAATCGCAATTGCGCTGCTCGGAACTTACGAGCGTATTCTCAACTACGTTGTCTCTGTCGACGTGATTTTCTTCGGCTTGACCGCTTGCTGTATTTTCATATTTCGTAAACGAGAACCGGTCAACCACACGACAGGAATCACGAGAGTGCCGGGTCATCCGTTGACGACTGCCGTGTTCATTGCCGTCTGTTTCCTGGTGGTGATTAACACCGTCCACCGTTATCCAGACAACACATTGATCGGGATCGCAATCATGCTCGCAGGTATTCCGGCTTATTTGTTTTGGCGATGGAGGAATGCAAATGACACCCGCGCGTGAGGTTGTTAGTTCGTCCTACATGAATTGGGCCAAGACCAGCTCGGGCGCAAAGTTCAACCTCGCCATGAGCGGCATGCCAAACCTGAAGCTGCGCGAACTTCGCGTCTCGCTCGACGATCTCGAGATCACTAACGGCGGTTACGGTTATCAACCGTTAATGCAGGCGATCGGTAAAAGATACCGAGTCGCGACGGATTCCATCGTCACTGCTGCAGGCACAACATTCGCCAATCACCTCGCGATGGCGGCGCTGATCAAACCCGGTGACGAAGTTTTGTTCGAACATCCCGCGTACGAGCCGATGCTTGCTGCGTGCCGCTATCTCGGCGCAAACGTAAAACGCTTCTTTCGCAAGTTCCAAAACGGTTTTCAGATCTCGACCGAGGAGCTCGAATCGTCAGTTACGCGAAACACACGACTCATCGTCATCACGAACCTGCACAATCCGAGCAGTGTTCTGATTGAGGATGCGACGATGACGCTTATCGGCGACATCGCAAAACGTGTGGGCGCGCGTGTGCTGGTTGATGAAGTCTATGTAGAGACGTTGTTTGAAGAGACGCCGCGCTCGGCTTTTCACCTCGGCGATCAATTTGTCGTGACGAGCAGTTTGACGAAAGCGTTCGGATTGAGCGGTCTGAGATGTGGCTGGATCCTGGCGGAACCGGAGCTCGCGAGGCGGATGTGGTTGCTCAACGATCTCTTCGCGTCGACTCCCGTTCACGCCGGCGAGCGTTTGAGTGTTGTCGCGATGCAGCAACTCGCGGAGATTGGAGATCGTGCGAAGCAGTTGCTCGAGCGAAATCGACGGATACTCAACGAGTTTCTGGATACACGCGACGATCTTGAGGCTGTGCGGCCGGAGTTTGGAACGACGATGTTTCCGCGAGTGCGAGGTGCGAGCTCAGACGAACTGTGTCGCGTGTTGCGCGAGAAATATGAGACGTCAGTTGTGCCGGGAAGGTTCTTCGAGATGCCGGCGCATTTTCGGATTGGGATTCCGATTGATACGGATGTTTTAGAAGCAGGATTGGATCGGTTGGGATCAGCCCTCGATGAAATTAGCCGCAGATGACACAGATTTTTTCACTGATTGTAATCCGTATTCATCAGTGTGAATCCGTGGCCTTCTTCCTCGTTGCCTCGACGATCAACCAATCATGGACCTGTTCCGCGGCCTCGATCCCGACAGCCTCGGTCGTGATGCGGATCGGTATTCCATTGGGCCAGTTATCGCGCTTCAACATCGGTCCGCCGACCGCTTTGTAATAGACCTTGCCTTCAAACCGCTTCTTGCCAGTCCGAGGCTCATAGACGTAAACGCGAACATCGAGATCCGGCGAGTTGAGAATTATCGTGCCGTTCTGAAACTCGTCCACATCGAACTGCAACAACACCAGGATTGAATCAGTCTCGCGTTTTGCTCGTTTGACGGCCGTCTCGCGCTTCGTGTCTCCGATGGTAGTTGCGGTGACATTCGTGAATCCACGGAGCTGGTTCAGAAACTGTTTGAAGATTGCGTCTTCGCTGTCTAGTTGGTGCGACGACGGCTCTTTCCCGACGATGAGCGAAACCTTCTGTTTCAGATCACGAGCGCCGGTTTTTGCAGTCGCGTCAGAATCCGTTTGCGGTGTTGGGGCGGTCGGTTGAGCGGGTTTGGGAGCTCGACGGCCTGACTGCGCCATGCCCTGCGTGGCGAGCAACAGGAGTAAGCTCGAGGCTGCCAAAATGCCTTTTCTATAGTGTTTTCGCTGAAAGCCGGGCAGCATTTTCATGCGTTTTCTCCAGCGGTGTGACCTTAGAAGCGCGCTTAGTGTACAGGGTTGCAACAGAGCTGTCGAAGATCTGGCGGCCCTGGTGGGGTCAGATATATCTGCACGGCCGACGCGCGCCGGAGCTGCTCGGCATAGGCCAACGACAACTTCTGCTGTTCCTGCTGACGAAGGAAATCCAGGATCTGAAACTTAACGTCAGCAAAGTCGCCCTGCAAGCTCTTCTTATGTTCGTTGTAGAACGCACGCGCCTGCTCGTCGGTGATGATCGGTACTTTCAATCGTACGTTCTGATCGACGAGAGCCTTTGGACTGATTCCCATCCGCTGCGCTTCCTGCTCTAAAAGCAGATCGTTGATTTTCAGATCCAGTTCTCTCTTGCGTAAGGCATAAACCTGTTGCTGAACTTGAGAGATCAGCGGCAGCAGCGACTGCTCGATATCGAGCGACGTGATGTTTACACCATTGACCGTGGCGTAGACGCGCGAGAGGTCCTCTTCGGATGTTGGTGGAGTGACTGGATCATCAGAAACCTGGACTTGTGCCGCTACTCGCAGTGCGTTTGCGAATTCACGCTTGCGCTCAGTATCACGTTCCTTCATCAGTTGCGTGATCACCTGATTCTTGACGCTTTTGAAATCCGGCGCGCCGCGGGTCTTGTTCTCCTCGTAGTATGCACGTGCTTCGTTTTCCGTCGGCTTAAGCACCTTGCCTTTCAATTCCAACTCGAGAAGCTTAGCGGGAGTCAAGCCCCGTCTTTTCGCTTCGGCTTCGAGCAGCATCGTACTGACTAGCAGGTTGAGTGCCTGGCTGCGCGCCGCGATCACCGAATCTTGTATGAGATTGACCTGCGTTCTCGTGTCGATGCTCAGATCGTATTTAGTGATCTTTACGCCGTTGACGACGGCGAGCACGTTGATCTGAGGCTTGTCTTCGCAACCGCAATTTAGAGTTTGGAAAAGGAGCAAACCTCGTATACAGATTACACAAATAACACAGATTGTCTGTGTAATAGATATCATGTGGGCTTTGCCCCAAAAGTCGAGAGTCATTGTTGGATACGGTCAGTACCGTAACGCGGTAGCGTCGGGTCGACGTAGAGCCTCTCAATTTTGCTAAGAATTTTCGTATGTTCGAGACTGACCCGACGCTACCGCGTTGCGGTACTGACCTCCTCCAAGTGTGAATCCTCACTTTTGGGGCAAAGCCTATCATGTGCGCAATTTGTGTACGGCCTCGCGCGCGTAGTAAGTCAAAATAATGTCGGCGCCCGCGCGCTTGATGCTGGTGAGCGTTTCCATCATCACGCGGTCTTCGTCGATCCAACCTTTCTGAGCGGCTGCTTTGATCAACGCGTATTCGCCGGAGACGTGGTAAGCCGCCGTGGGAACGTCGAATCGTTCGCGCACCATCTTCAACACGTCGAGATAAACGGTGGCGGGTTTAACCATCAGGATGTCTGCGCCTTCGGCGTAATCCAGCTCCGCTTCGCGCATTGCTTCGCGCGCGTTCGGTGGATCCATCTGGTAGGCACGGCGGTCGCCAAAGCCGGGCGCGCTCTGCGCAGCCTCTCGAAATGGACCATAGAAGCCGGAGGCATACTTCACCGCGTAGGCCATGATGGCTGTGTTCTGGAAGCCTTCAGTGTCGAGCAGTTCGCGAATCGCTCCGACCTGTCCATCCATCATTGCCGATGGTGCGACGACGTCAGCACCCGCTGCGGCCTGGCTCAAAGCTGTGCGTGCGAGCAGTTCGAGTGATTCGTCGTTGAGAATTTCCTGACCCCGAACAACGCCGCAATGACCGTGTGATGTGTATTCACAGAGACACGTGTCAGCCATGATGATGATTTCCGGCGACGACTGACGTATCGAACGGATCGCGCGCTGGACGATTCCGTCTTCAGCGTAAGCGCCTGAGGCATGCTCGTCTTTCGACTCGGGCAGACCGAACAGGATCACGCTGCGAATGCCGATGTCGTAAGCAGCAGAGACTTCTTTTGTTGTCTCGTCAATCGAAAGGTTGTAGACACCGGGCATGGACGTGATCTCGCGACGCACGCCGGTTCCGGGACACACGAAAAGCGGCAACACGAAATTCTCGGGCGCGAGTCGAGTCTCACGCACGAGCGAGCGAATGGCGTCGGTTCTTCGAAGTCGACGAGGACGATGAATCATTCCATTTACCATCTATGATATGCGGGATGGCCGGGTTTCACGGCCACGAACTTACCGCGACAGGTGGCGCAAACCTTGTCGTGTGCGATCAATTCGCCTTCGATGATCGCGGAATCGTCGGTTGATTCCACCACGCGCGAGACTAATTTCACGGGGCGGTCAGTCGGAGTCGGCCGCAAGAGTTTGATCGCATAATCCGCCGTGACAGTGCATGGCGGTTTGTCGGCGCCGGACTTCTGCATTAGATGCCATGCCGCGGTCCAGTTGCAGTGGCAATCCAGCAAAGTGCCGATGATTCCGCCACTCAGCATTCCCTCAAACGCTTCGTATTCCTTGCTCGGTTGCCACTCAGCCACAACCTGATCGCCGTCCGGAAAACTGCGAATGTGCAGCCCCTTTGGATTGGCTGGACCACAACCGAAACACGCGAGATTCGGAGCGTACGTTTCCTGGATGCTATTCATTGTTTCGCAATTGCTGCCGGAGCTTGAAGCGCTGAATCTTCCCGGTTGCCGTGTAAGGCAGCTCGTTCACAAACACGTACCGCCGCGGTTGTTTAAACCGCGGCAACGATTCGCCTGCCAACGCGCGCAGCTCCCGCTCAAACTGACCTGAATCCGATTCTACATCCTGCATCACAACAAACGCACACGCGCACGGAAGCCGATCGGAGTCAAAATCTTCAACCACCGCCGCACGCGCGATTCGCGGATGTCGCAACAACACTCCTTCCACCTCGACCGGCGAAACCCACTGCCCGCTCGACTTGAAGCAATCGTCGCTGCGCCCCATGTGATACCAGTAACCGTCGCGATCCTGCCGGTAGAGATCGCCCGTGCGGACCCAGCCGTCGACGAAAGTTCGTGCCGTAGCTTCCGGGTTTTCCCAGTAAAACCGCGCGGCGCTATCGCCTCTGATCCAGAGGTCTCCTTCATCGAGCAACCGCGCCTCGTAGCCATCGAGCAGCCGCCCGCTGCTGCCGTAACGCACGTCGTCTTCGTGGTTCGACATGAACATGTGCAGCATTTCAGTCGACCCGATGCCATCGAGCACCTGCACACCAAACTCCTTTTGCCACTCCTCGCCGAGATGAGCGGGCAACGCTTCGCCCGCCGAGACGCAGAAGCGCAGGCTCGAGCAATCGAGTGTCTTACCGCTGCGATGATGTTCGAGCAGAATGTTGTACACGACGGGAACGCCGAAAAAGATCGTCGGTCGATGTTCAGCGAAGATCCTTGCCATAACTTCGGGCGACGGCTTCTCGGAACACAGGATCGACGTTGCTCCATTCAACAACGGAAACGAGAAGCTGTTGCCGAGACCATACGCGAACGGCAGTCGCGACGAGGAGAAAAGGCGGTCGCGAGGTGTCAAGCGCAGGACTTGGCGACAGAACGTCTGGTTCGTATAGAAGATGTCTGACTGGCAGTGGACCGCGCCCTTCGGTTCACCAGTGCTGCCCGAGGTGTAGAGTATAAAAGCGGGATCGTCGGGTCCGGGATCGATGAATTTAGCGCTTGTGTTCTTGAGTTCGTCAAACCGGTCCGCGAGCACAATATTTTTGAGCGACCGCAGCTTTTCTGGCGCATGTGTCAGCAACGCCATGCGGGGTTCGGCCTCGGCAAGCAGCAGGCTGGCTCCGGAGTTGTGAAGGATTGAACACTGTTCACCCGGCCGCAGCGCCATATTGATGGGAACGGCGATTGCCCCTAGCGAGCATATGGCGATAAACGCCTCGACAAATTCGGGTGAATCACTTAGCAGAAGGGCGATGCGGTCGCCTCGCGCGATGCCTTGCCCCTCAATAAACTGGGCCATTTTCAACGTTTCCGCGCGCAACTCGCCGTAGGTAATAGTCCGCCGGCCAAAACGGATGGCTGGCCACGACGGGTCGTGCGTGAAGATAGCTTCGAATAAATTCATCGGCTGTTTGAAATCGCGGGAATTATAATCAAGCCAGGGCTTTGCCTCAAAAGTCACGATTCAGACTTGGAGGAGGTCAGTACCGTAACGCGGTAGCGTCGGGTCGGTTTCGAACATACGTAATTCATAGCAAAATTGAGAGGCTCTACGTCACCCGACGCTACCGCGTTACGGTACT